>NZ_JBITGJ010000160.1:0-11349 GCF_044456925.1 Streptomyces sp. NPDC050743 | reverse complement strand
CGACCGTGGCCCGCCACAGGATGGTCGGCGTCCCCTTCTTCAGGGTCTTGCCGTCGAGGGCGAAGATGCCGCGGCTCTCACCGCCGGCGATCAGGTCCTTGACCCCGTCGTTGTTCACATCCGTGGCGACGGCCGCGTAGAGGTCGCCGGCCAGGGGCATGGCCTGCATCCTGCCTGTGCCGGGGTCGACCGTGTAGGCGGTGCTGTCATAGCCGACGGTGAGAAGTCCGCCCTGGTAGGGGCTGATCGTGTCGCCGGACACGGCGCCCTGCTGCCACCAGTCGAGGTGCCCGGTCGCGGCGTTCAGCCCGACGAGCTGGGTGTGCTCGGGACCCGCGGGGGCGGCGGCACTGGCCCTGGTCGGGTCGGAGAGCGAGGCGAACACCTCGCTGCCCTTGGCGTCGGAGGCCAGGCCCATCGTCGGCGCGTTGTACTGGCCGACCGTGGAGGCGGTGGTGTAGGACCAGAGGGTGCGGCCCTCGCCGCCCCAGCCGGAGATGGTGCTCTGGCCAACCGTCAGGTCGGGCGTGATGTTGAGCTCCGCGACCGCGAACCGGGCCTGCGGGGCGTGGGTGTTCGGCAGGACCTTGAAGGCCTCCGGCACGGTGCCCTGACGCGAGGTGATCACCGTGCGACGGCCGTTGTGCGCGTCGATCCCGGTCAGGTCCCAGCTCACCTTGTCAAAGGGGTCGTTCTGCTCGACCACCAGGACGCGGTCCGCGTCCGGGTCCTTGACCAGCATGCGCGGGTAGCCGGGGGTCTTGGCCTGCGCCGCGACCTTGCCGTCGGACGTGTCGAGCACCAGCACGTTGCCGTCGGCGGGCCTCGGGCTGCCCAGGTCCATGGGGGTGTCGGACCAGGACGCGGCGATCCGGCCGGCGCCCATCGACGTCAGATCGCCCCAGTACGCCCAGGGCGCGTGCGTCGAGTAGGTCCAGGCGGCGGTCCCGTTGAGCTTGCCGTGAGCGGCACGGCTGAAGGTGTAGGCGGTCAGGCTGCTGCGGCTGTCACCCTGTTCGGCCACCGGATCGGCGGACCAGTCCGGGCCGGCGGAGTCGGCGACCACCAGCTTGCCGTCCTGCAGCAGCATGTTGCCGACCGCGCCGGGAACCAGCTTGCTCCATGCCGTGTTGCCGGTACGGCCGTCAAGAATGGTGATGAAGGTGCCGTAGTCCAGCTTCGAGCCGGGCGAGGAGAACGGCCGGAACGGAAAGTTGCCCACCGCATAGGCGACGACGACGTCCTTGACGCCGTCGCCGTTGAAGTCGCCCGTCAGGTACGGCTTCGTACCGGTGGGCGACATCTGGAACGGGTTGTAGCCGGCATAGAGGTTCGGCAGGTAGGGATAGGGCTGGAACCAGTGGTTCGGGGTCACTTCCCAGTCCTTGTACAAGGACGTAGCTCCGCGGTTCCACACCTGCTTGCCGTGGGCGTCGTAACGGGCGACGGTGCCGCCGCTGTAGACGGCCACCCAGTCCTTGGTGCCGCCGAGCGGCAGGCTCTCGGCGTAGCCCCGCGCGGTCTCCCACTGGCCGGTGCGCTTGAAGCCGGGGGTGGTGGACGTGGTGTCCGTCTGCTTGCCCGAGCCGAGCGCCGCCTTCGGGGCCGTGCCCGGCAGCGGCGGTGCGGCGGTGGCGGGGCCTTGCTGGGCGGCGACCTGCCCAGGGGTGCCGTCGATCCGTGGTTGGTAGCGACTGCTGAGCTTCTCGAGCGCGCCGACGGTCAGGCGGATGCCCTTCGCGCCCTGCGAGGCATCCGCCTGAACCGGCGGTGTTGCCAGCATGCCGGCGCCGATCGCCAGCGCGGTGGCGACGATGCCGGAGCGTATGCCCCTTCTCTTGCTTCTCAATGGACCACTTGTCTTTCGGATGGGAGTGGACGGTTGCCTCGCTGGTGGCGACGGCGAACCATGCCGTACGGGATGCCGGTACTGTTCCAGTGCAATCGCTTCAACAGGAGAGGAAAGCCTGGCCGATTCCGGTCAGCGGCTGGTACCGGTCAGGCGATAGGCTGCCCAGGCCGACACACGCACGGGCAAGGTGAACCCGTGCTGGAATCCCTAGGCCTCGACGAGCCGACCGAGCGCGCCTACCGCCGTCTGCTGGCTTCGCCGCCACTGACCGCGACCCAACTGGCGCGGCATCAGTCCTGCAGCGCGGGACATGCCCGCCGTATGCTCGACGAACTGGCCGCGGCCGGCTTGGCGGTCCCCTCAGCCGGACGGCCCACCCGCTACGCCCCGGTGGATCCGCGCATCGGCCTGGCCGCCCTGATCCGCGCGCGTCGTCTGGAACTCGAGCGCGCGTCGGTCGCGCTGGACACCTACGGCGCCGAATTCCACGAGCGCAAGCTGAGCTCTGACCCGAGCCGTCTGGTCGAGATCATCGAGGGGCCGACCACGATGAGCGCCTGGCTGACCGAGCTGATGGCGGGCGCCGAGCATGAGGTCCTGTGTTTCGACACTCCGCCCTACCTCACGGCTGACGCGACTGCGCAGCAGTCCGAAGAGGACCTGCTGGCCCGTGGCGTGCGGGCCCGGGCGATCTACTCGAGCGAGGTGCTGGCCATACCCGAACGTGCGGAACTGCTCCGGCAACTGGTGCTCCGCGGGGAACAGGCCCGGGTCCTGCCACATGTGCCGCTGAAACTGCTGATCTTCGACCGCCGCGACGCCATCGTTCCGCTCACCGCCAGCGCCGACGGCCTGCGCAGTACAGCCGCTTTGCTGCACCGGTCACCGCTGTGCGACGCCCTGGTGGAACTCTTCGAGGCGTGCTGGCGGCAGGCCACCCCCGTTTTCGGCAGCGAGGCACAGGAGACGGAAGACGATCTGGACCTCAGCGCCACTGATCGTGCCCTGCTCCATCTGCTCCATGCCGGGTTGAAGGACGAGACCACATGCCGCCAACTCGGCCTCAGTGAACGCACACTGCGGCGCCGGATCACCGACCTGACCGCCCGCCTCGGCGCGACCAGCCGGTTCCAGGCGGGCGCACAGGCGGTCCGCCGCGGCTGGCTCTGAGCCGATCGAGCAGCCGGTACCCGCAGCGGGGCTCCGGCGCGGGACCCCACCGTTCGGGTCAGCTGCCGGAGCCGGCATCGACCCCGACCTGTCCAGCAGGGAACGCGTACAGCTCATCGAGGCACTTGAGCAGGCCGACAAGCATCCTGCCAACCCGAAGCGCCTCGCCGACTTCCCCGGGCGTGGTCCACGCTGGGTGGACCTGTGCCGGGAGGACTCGCTGGCGACGATGCCGCGGTGGACGGGGCCGACCACGATCGAAGGGATACTTGCCGACCTGCGCCAGGCGGCCGCTGAGGCTGGCACGATGAGGTTCATGGATGAGCCCGGCCGGCACCACCTGCTGCTCACCTCCGACGGCCACCCGGTACAGCACGGCTGGTGGAGTCGCGAGGAGACCGCACGCAGCAAGTTCAGCCGCTGGATCGGCGAATACAGCAGCATGCCGGCGCTGCGGGTCCTCCTCACTGACGAGGAGACCGCCACCGTGTTGACAACCTGGCCAACCGAGTCGTAGCAGCCTCTGTGCGTGCCGACGACGTATCTGGTCGGGGCCTCGACAGCGCGTCCTCGCGTAGCGTCGCCTTGTGCTGGCACTCTTTGACCTGGACAACACCCTGATCGATCGCAGTGCGGGCCTTGAGGGTTGGGCTCGCAGCTTCGTGCGCTCGCGCCGGTTGCCCCGGACTGCGGAGTCCGTCGTATGCGATCGGCTCAGGGAGCGCGCCTATCCGGCGGACTTCGTACACCTGCGGACGGTGCTGGGACTCCGCGATGATCCGAGCAGCCTCTGGCGTGAGTACGTCGCTGGTGTGGCTCGGTCGGTGCGCCCGTTCCATGGGGTTCAGGAAGGGCTCGAAGGGCTACGCCGCTCGGGGTGGACGCTCGGCATCGCAACGAACGGGGCGGGCGACATTCAGCGAGCCAAGCTCGACACGACACGGCTCGCACCGCTCTTCGACGGCATCTGCGTCTCGGCGGAGGTAGGGGTACGGAAGCCGGAGCGTCGCCTCTTCGAGGCCGCGGCTAGGGCATGTGGCGTCGAGCTGAGCGCCGGCGGGTGGATGATCGGCGACAACCCGGACACCGACATAGATGGAGGAAGGGCAGCGGGCCTACGGACGGTCTGGGTGGCCAACGGCCGTAAATGGCCTAATGGCCTCCAGAAGCCGGTCGCTGCGGTGCACCGAGTCACAGAGGCCATCGAGCTGCTGCGAGAGAAAAGGAACTAGAGATCTTTAACGGTGCGGGTTACGGCGGGTCGTGACGGCTGTCGTGGGCCGCGCTATGCCGGGAGGATGAGGTATCCCGATGGCGGCGGCTTGACGGCTGAGGAACGGGCTCGGCGTGAGCAACTCCGGCTCGCGGCCGCCGACCTGATCGAGGCCGGGGACAGTGACCGGGAGGTGGCCCGGCGGTTCAGGGTGACCCGGATGTCGGCGAACCGCTGGCGGCGGGCCTTGGCCTCAGGAGGTCGGCAGGCCCTGGCCTCCAAGGGCCCCGGCGGTGCTCGCTGCAAGCTCGACTCAGGCCAACTGCGGCTACTGCAGACGGTGTTGGATGCCGGCCCGGCCGCCTCCGGCTGGCCTGACCAGTGCTGGACGCTGGCGCGGATCGCCGAGGTCGTGCGCCGCCAGTTCGGTGTCGAGTACACCCTGGCGGGGCTGGACCTGCTGCTGCACCGCATCGGCTGGAGCGTGCAGGTCCCCTCCCGCAAGGCCACCGAGCGGGACGAAGAGAAGATCGCCGCCTGCAAGGACGAGCAGTGGCCCGTCATAAAAAGAGGGCGGCGGACTTGGGCGCCTGGCTCTGCTTCGAGGACGAAGCCGGCCAGGGCCTGAGGCCGCCCAAGGGCCGTACCTGGGGCCGGCGGGGTCATACGCCGGTGGTGCGGGTCACCGCCGCGGGCACCAAACGTGTCTCCATGGCGGCGCTGATCTGCACCAAAGCCGGCCACCGGCCCCGGCTGATCTACCGCATCCACCTCGACCGCGGCCCCTCCAAAGGCCGCCGCAAGGGCTTCACCGAGACCGACTACGCCCGGCTGCTCGATGCCGCCCACCAGCAGCTCGGCGGCCCCAGCGTTCTGGTCTGGGACAACTTGAACACGCACGTCAGTCGCACTATGCGGGGGCTGATCGCCGCCCGATTATGGCTGACCGTCTACCAGCTGCCGCCGTACCCTCCCGAGCTCAATCCCGTCGAGGGCGTCTGGTCGCACCTGAAGAGGTCGCTGGCCAACCTCACCAAACGCGGCCTGGACCAGCTCACCGCGTTGGTGAAGACGCGGCTGAAACGCATGCAGTACCGGCCCCGCCTCATCGAGGGTCTCATCGCCAAGACCGGGCTCGACTTCCAACCGTCGTAACCTCAGCCGTTAAAGATCTCTAGCGGCATTCCCTCCGCTCAGCGCGGGGCTCCGCCCCCATCCGGACCATCGAGCCCATACGGCGATTACGGAAAGGCGGAGGAGGGGATATACACGGGCCATGCCGTTTTCGCACAGGGGTTTCCCCGTCTTCATCAGGGGTGGCCGGCCACGTTCGCTCGCCGGGGTCACGCGGGTGCTCTCCCCGCGCGGTGCACTGGCCGTGCACCAGGTGGACGGAGCCTTTCTCTTCGCCCTGCGCGCGGCTCTGGCCATGGCGGTCGTGGCGCTGCCGATCGTGCTGGCCGGGCGGCCCGATCTGGCGGTGTACGCCATGCTGGGCTCCTTCACCACCACGTTCGGGCGCAATCTGCCGTACGGGCGCCGTGCTCGGGTGCTCTCGCTGGTCGGGGTGGCCATGACAGCGTGCGTGGGATTCGGTGCGGCCCTGGCCGCGCTGGCCCAGCCACGGGCGGGCGGAGCCGGTGCCGTCGCGGTGGTGGCGGCGACGGCCGTGGTCGCCGGGCTGGCCAAGTTCGCCTGCGATGCCACCCGGCTGGGCGGACTGGGTGCGGTGCTGCTGCTCTTCTCCTTCGCGGTGGCCGCCAACACCTCCACCGCTCTCGCCGATGTCCTCCCGAGAACAGGGCTGGCCGCGGCGGCGTCGGCGGTGGCCTGGGTGCTGGCCGTGGTGGGCTGGCTCGTCCATCCGGACCGCCCCCAGCGCATCGCCGTCGCCGCGGCACTGCGCGCGCTCGCGGACCTGCTGCACGGGGCCGGCACCAAGGCCACGGGACAGTTG
This sequence comes from Streptomyces sp. NPDC050743, assembly GCF_044456925.1. Lineage (NCBI taxonomy): Bacteria > Bacillati > Actinomycetota > Actinomycetes > Kitasatosporales > Streptomycetaceae > Streptomyces > Streptomyces sp. NPDC050743. The sequence continues at coordinate 5,157 of NZ_JBITGJ010000160.1, read as the reverse complement.
CGGCACCGGGCGACGGTGGCCGTGCTGCATGCGTACCACTCCCTCGGCCTCGCACCGCCGATGGAGCTGCGGCACAGCGGGCACGAGGAGATCTGCGCGCGTCTGACGGACATGTCGTGGTTCCTGCTGATCGGCTCCGTACGGCGGTCGCCCGACGACCTTCCCGTGACGCCGGAGCACCTACGCCGGCAGGCCCTTCTGCTCGCGGACCGACGCCGCCGGGCGGTGCCGCTGCTGCCCGAACTGGAGTCCTGTGCCGCTTCGGGTGACCGGGACCGCAGCGCCCTGGGGCCGGCCGCGCTGCATGCGGACACGGCCGTCCGGCGCGCCTCCGAGCTGATGCTGGGTCGGCACCTCGCCGGGTCCGGCCACATCTCGGTCCGGGTGATTCCGGCGCTGCGGATGACTCTGGGCACCGGGGTGGCCGGTGGACTGGCACTTCTGCTGGGCCTGGGGCACGGCTACTGGGCGGCGATCTCGGCGGCCGCCGTGCTGCACTCGGTCAACATCCGCACGACAGCGCAACGTGCCGCCCAGCGGACGATGGGCACCGTCGTCGGGCTGCTGATCGCCGTCGGTGTGCTGGCCGCGCACCCGGGTCCTGAGGTCCTGGCCCTGGTGATCGTGCTCCTGGAGTTCCTGCTGGAATACACCGTCGTCCGCAACTACACCCTGGGGGTCGTCTTCGTGACGCCGATGGCCCTGCTGCTGAGCGACATGGTCACCCCCGTATCCGCCGGTGAACTTGTCTACGACCGCGGGCTCGCCAGCTTCCTGGGGATCGCCGTGGGGCTGGTCTGCGCGTTGCTGGTGGTCGACGACCACGCCGCTGTGCGGGTGGAGAGCGCGCTGGCCGCATGCACACAGGCGGTGGAACGCGCGGAAGAGGCCCTGGCCCCTCACTGCGGACCGCCGCCCCCGGACGTTCAGGTGCGTCTGGCGCAGGCCGTGGTGGAGTTGCGTGATGCCGACGATGCCGCCGCCGGCGAACTGTGGCCGGCGGGAATCGATCCCGCCGAACTCGCCGCGGCGGAAGAACGCAGTTATCTGTTGCTGGACCGGCTGCACCGCCGTTGGGTATGACCGGCCCTACGGCTGGTGGGCGTGATCTATGTGGCGGCCACCAGGGTTTGGGGGCCGGCTGTCGACTCGATCACCCATGACCACTCCCGTCCAGCCTCTGACATGCTACACGCGGCGGCAGGCCGGTGCCGGGCGCCCGGGTCAGCGCGGGGTGGTGCTCGGCCGTGGTGCCGTGGGTTCCAGGCGGACCACGACGCCCTTGGACGTCGGTTGGTTGCTGATGTCGGCCACGCTGTCCAGGGGCACCAGGACCTGGGTCTCCGGATAGTACGCGGCGGCGCAGCCCCGGCTGGTCGGGTACGGGACCACCTCGAAATCCTCGGCGCGGCGCTCGGCCTCGTCGCTCCACACGCCGACCAGGTCGACGTGCTGTCCTTCGATCAGGCCGAGTTCGCCGAGGTCGGCGGGGTTGACGAGCACCACCCGGCGGCTGCCGTGGATGCCCCGGTAGCGGTCGTTGGGCGTGTAGGGGATGGTGTTCCACTGGTCGTGGGAGCGCAGCGTCTGCAGCAGCAGGTGCCCCTCGGGAAGGTGCGGCGCCTCGCAGGCGTTCCGGGTGAACAGCGCCTTGCCCACGGCGGTGGGGAACACGCCCTCGTTGACGGGGTTCGGCAACTGGATTCCGCCGGGGCGGGCCACGCGCCGGTTGAAGTCGTGCAGTCCCGGCACGATGCGGGAGATCCGGTCACGGATCGTGCCGTAGTCGGCCTCGAACTGCTCCCAGGGGATGTCGGGCTTGCCGTTCAGGGTGCGGCGGGCCAGCCGGCACAGGATGGCGACTTCGCTGAGCAGGAGCTTGGAAGCCGGCCTCAGCCGCCCACGGGAGGTGTGCACCTCGCTCATCGAGTTCTCCACGGTCACGAACTGCTCCCCGCCCGCTTGGACGTCCCGCTCGGTGCGGCCGAGCGTGGGGAGGATGAGCGCGGTCCGCCCGCAGACGGTGTGGGACCTGTTCAGTTTGGTGGAAATGTGGGCGGTCAGGCGGCAGTTGCGCATGGCGGCCTCGGTGACCTCGCTGTCGGGTGCGGCCCGCACGAAATTGCCGGCCAGCGCGAGGAAGAACTTGACACGGCCCTCACGCATCGCCCTGATCGAGTTCACCGAGTCCAGTCCGTGGGCGCGCGGCGGGTCGAAGCCGAACTCCCGCTGCAGCGCGTCCAGGAAGGAGTCGGGCATCTGCTCCCAGATGCCCATGGTGCGGTCGCCCTGCACATTGCTGTGGCCGCGCACCGGGCACGCGCCGGTTCCGGCCCTGCCGAGGTTTCCGCGCAGCATCAGGAAGTTGACGATCTCCCGGATGGTGGGGACACCGTGCTTGTGCTGCGTGACTCCCATGGCCCAGCAGACAACGACCCGTTCGCTGCGCAGTACGTCGTCACGGACCTTCTCGATCTCCCTCCGCGTCAGCCCGGTCGCCGCGAGCACGTCGTCCCAGGACAGCGCTCGGACGTGGGCGGCGAAGCCTTCGAAGCCGCTGGTGTTGGAGCGGATGAAGTCGTGGTCCAGGACCTGCCCGGGCCGGGCGTCCTCGGCCTCCAGCAGCAGCCTGTTCAGTGCCTGGAACAGCGCCAGGTCGCCCCCGGCGCGGATGTGCAGGAACCGGTCGGCGATCTGCACTCCGCGCCCGATCACCCCGCGCGCCTTCTGCGGGTTCTTGAACCTCAGCAGCCCGGCCTCGGGCAGGGTGTTCACGGCGATGATGCGAGCGCCGTTGAGCTTGGCCTGTTCCAGCGCGGACAGTTGCCGCGGGTGATTGGTTCCGGGGTTCTGCCCCACCAGGAAGATCAGGTCGGCGTGGTGCAGGTCGTGCAGGCTGACGGTGCCCTTTCCCGTGCCCAGTGTCTCGTGCAGGGCGAAGCCGCTGGACTCGTGACACATGTTGCTGCAGTCGGGCAGGTTGTTGGTGCCCAGCGCCCTGGCGAAGAGCTGCAGCACGAACGCGGCCTCGTTACTGGCCCGCCCCGAGGTGTAGAAGACGGCCTCGTCGGGGGTGTCCAGGGAGGTCAGCTCGGCGGAGAGCAGTCCGAAGGCGTCGCTCCAGCTGATCGGCTCGTAGTGGTCGGACCCGGGCCGCTTCACCATCGGTTCCGTGAGCCGTCCTTGATGGTTCAACCACATGTCGGACTGCCGGCTCAGGTACGAGACGCTGTGCTCGCGGAAGAAGTCCGCAGTGATGCGGCGCGTCGTGGCCTCGTCGTTGATGTGCTTGGCGCCGTTCTCGCAGTACTCGTTGCGATGGCGGTGCCCCGGAGAGGGGTCCGCCCAGGCACAGCCGGGGCAGTCGATGCCGTCCACCTGGTTCATGGTCAGCAGGTTCACCCCCGTCTTCAGCGGGGAGGTCTGCTGCAGGGAGTACTCCAGAGCGTGCACCACGGCGGGTACGCCCGCGGCCCATTTCTTGGGCGGCGTCACGGTGAGCTCGTCCTTCGGCCGTTCGCCGGGGGGCTTGGTCATCGGGTTGCCTCTCGCTCGTCGTCGTCCCGCGCGAGGTCAGCCGACCGGCCAGCAGGGCACCCGGCTCCTCGGCGGTTCCGGCTCCACGGGCCGTACACGTCCGTTGCGGATCGTTCCCCGCCAGGACCCGCCCGCCTCCCCCAGACCCTCGATGTACTCCTTGAAGTGTCCGAGCTGCGCTCGCACGACGCGTCTGGTCAGCGCGGGTACGACGGGGAGCGCGCCGGCCACGCCGCCCGGCTCGGCCTCCAGCCGCACGCTGACCGACGTGCTCCCCTCCTCGGTGGACCGGAACGACACCTCTCCGCGGTGGGAGGGACGCCGCTCCAGGCTGCGCCAGGCGAGATGGGAGTCGGGCTCCTGCTCGACGATCTCCGCCTCGAACTCACGGCACACCGGTCCCATGCCGACGACCCACATGGTGACGTTGGGCTTGACCTGCTCGACCCGTTTCACCACGGTCATGAACCGCGGAAAGCTCTTGAACTGCGTCCACTGGTCGTACGCGGTGCGCACTGGCACCGCGATCTCGATCGTTTCCTCGATGGTATGCATGGCCCACCCATCTCCAGGCGCCGCGGTCTCCCAGTCTCTCCTCCCGGCAGGTGGGCTGCCACACGGAGAGCAGGCCGTCCGCGTCCGTGCCCCTGTCATCCGGCGCCGACGGCCATCTCGCCGGGACCGCAGGCGGACGCCTCGGCCCGGCTCGGGTGCTCCTCCACTCCGTGGCCTCCGTGGGCTTGCCCGGACCGGGGACGGTACGGAATCGGAACGGCTCGGGGCCACGGCCGGCCCGGATGAACCAGCGCAACCGATGCGTCGAGTACGACATGGGGGACCGGGCCGCAGCCGAGAGCACGCGGAAGGCTGCCCTCTCTTTAGCTCAGGAGTCCGGTAATACAGAGATCGCCGGTTGGGCTCACGAGATGCGCGCTTGGTTCGCACTGACCACCGGCGACTACCGCGGAATCCTTGCCGCCTCGCAGGCCGGTACGGAGGCAGCTCCCTCGCATGGCGTAGCCGTACAGCTTGCCGCCCAAGAAGCGAAGGGATGGGCCAGGCTGGGCGACCGCCGACAGACCGAGGTGGCCCTGGACCGAGGTCGAAAGCTGCTCGAAGGGATGCCGTACCCCGAGAACCTCGATCACCACTTCGTGGTGGACCCGGCGAAGTTCGACTTCTATGCCATGGACTGCTACCGGCTACTCGGAGAGGACCGGTTCGCCGAGAACCTTGCCCACGAGGTGATTCGGGCGGGCACCGACTTCGACGGGTCCGAGCGATCCCCGATGCGCATGGCGGAGGCGAGGATCACCCTCGGTGTGGTGGCGGCGCGGCAGGGCGACCTGGACCAGGCGGTGAACTACGGCGAGTGGGCCTTGAAGGGCGACCGGCAGTCCCTGCCGTCCCTGCTCATGGTCAGCCGCGAGCTTGCAGCCATCGTCAATCGGGCCTTCGCAGCCGAACCGACTGGCCGTGAATACCTTGATCACCTGACCACGCTCAGCCGCACCAACTAGAGCCCGTTACAGGTTTCTCTACCTCATCAAGCACCCGTCGTCGCTTCGCTCCTCCGGGCGGGCGCGGGCGGCCGGCGGCGCCCGCGCTCATGTCTCCGCC
>NZ_JBITGJ010000159.1:0-11379 GCF_044456925.1 Streptomyces sp. NPDC050743 | reverse complement strand
CGGCGCAAACACGCCCACGAAGCCAGACACCCCACGGCACGACCACCACCACACCCCGAACTACAGCGAAGCAGCTGATCTCCAACTGAAGGGACAGACACGGCAGCTGTAGTTCGTGATCACGCCGCTGCAGTGACCTCGTTCCAGTAGCGGTGGCAGGTGGCGGCCCGGTGTTGGTGGCGTCGTCGCCAGTGGGACCAGCGCAGGACGTGTTGGGCGGCGGTGACGGATTGTGGCAGGACGAAGGCCCGTAGAAGCCGCAGGAGTTCGGGTCGGGTGAGGGCGATCATCGGTTCGTGCTCGGTGTCGGGCCCACCGCTTTCGGTGTCGCCGGGGTGCCGGGCGGCGGCCACGGCGAGAAGGGCAGCGGCGATGAGGCTGATCAGGCTCCAGCGCATCCAGGAGTTCCAGCAGGTCGCCTGCCCTTGATCGAGCCCGGCCAGGGACTTCGCGGCCTGAAAATCTTCCTCCACGCGCCACCGGCAGCAGATGACTTCGACCAGGTCGGACAGGGTGACGGGGGTGGTGGAGTGGCAGCGGTAGAAGGAGAGTTCACGGGTGTAGCGGTGGCGGCGGACCAGCAGGAAGCTGTGGCCCGTCTCGTGCCCGGGCGGGATGTCGTCGGCGGTCACCTCGATCATTACCCAGTCGTAGTGGCGGTCGGGGGGAACCCCCACTTACCAGGCCCGCGACGAGGCCGGGAAAGCCACCGCCGGAATGGAGACCCCCGGCCAATCCCGTGGAGGTGTGTGCTTGCCGCGGACGGGCGCCGGGGTGGCCGGATCCGGCGGCTGGGCGGCGCAACACCTTTCACCGACTGTCGGCTTCACCCCGTCGACGACCGCCGCGGCCTTGGCCCTGCTGATCGCATCCGGCCACGCAGTCCACGCCCGTCGCCGGCGACGATCCCGATCGGCGAGCGGCACGGATCTCCGCTGATTCGTACGCACCCATTGACGCGCCCACAGCCCCCGCCTACCTTCCACCGTCGAAGCGCTTCGACGTCACGCATCGAATCGATTCGATGAACGTTGCGTGACACCCCAGGCACCCATCCGACTCCCCTGGAGGCACTGGATGTTGACAACACGAAGGCGTGTGGTGGCGACGGCGGCTGCGGTCCTCACCGGATCCCTGCTCCTGGCCTCCTGCGGTGGCTCGGACAGCGGTTCTTCCGACGGCAAGACACTCAAACTGTGGCACTACGAAGCCCCGAACAGCGCGATGGGCATCGCCTGGAACGAGGCCATCAAGGAATTCGAGGCGAAACACCCGGGCGTGAAGGTGAAGTTCGAGGAGAAGGGCTTCGAACAGATCCAGAAGACCGCGCCGATGGTCCTCAACTCCTCGGACGCGCCCGACATCATGGAATACAACAAGGGCAACGCGACGGCAGGCCTGCTGTCCAAGCAGGGGCTCCTCACCGATCTGACCGCCGAGGTCACCAAGCGCGGCTGGGACAAGGAGCTCAGCGCCGGGGTGAAGACCACCAGTCAGTACGACGCCAACGGTGTCATGGGCTCAGGGAAGTGGTACGGAGTACCCAATTACGCCGAATACACCATGGTCTTCTACAACAAGGACCTCTTCAAAAAGTACGGCATCGCCGAGCCGAGGACGTTCGACGACCTCACCGCAGCCATGGACAAGTTCGTCGCCAAGGGCATCACCCCGCTCGCCAACGCCGGTGCCGAGTACGTGGCCCAGCAGTATCTGTACCAGCTGGCGCTGTCGAAGGCCGAACGCTCCTGGGTCGACTCGTACGAGCTCTACAAGGGTAAGTCCGACTTCCACGACGCCGCCTGGACCTACGGCGCGACCACCTTCGCCGACTGGGTGAAGAAGGGCTACATCAGCAAGACGTCCAGCGGCTCCAAGGCCGAGGACGCGGGGGTCGCCTTCATCCAGGGCAAGAACCCGATCCTGTTCAGCGGCAGTTGGTGGTACGGCCGCTTCAAGGCGGAGAACAAGTTCGACTGGGGCACCGTGCTGTGGCCGGGGTCGAACCTGACCCTCGGCTCGGGCGGCAACCTCTGGGTCGTTCCCAAGGGCGCCAAGAACAAGGACTTGGCCTACGACTTCATCGACATCACCATGTCGAAGAAGATCCAGAACCTGCTCGGCAACAAGGGCGGCGTGCCGGTCGCGGCCGACCCGTCCGCCATCACCGACCCGCAGGCAAAGACCCTCATCGCCGACTTCAACACGCTCTCCGGACGTGACGGGCTGGCCTTCTACCCGGACTGGCCGGTCGCCGGCTTCTACGACGTCCTCGTCTCCGAGACACAGAAGCTGATCACGGGAAGCGAGAAGCCGGACGCCTATCTGAGCAACGTGCAGAAGGCGTACGACAAGGGCGTGCCGAAACAATGACGATCACGCTCGAACGGGGTGCGCGGGCCGCCGGCAAGCACCAGCACGCCGGCCCGCGCCTCCCCCGCCCGCGCATGTCGTACGTCCTCTTCCTGCTCCCCGGCATCCTCGCCTTCCTCGCCGTGATCGTCGTCCCGTTCCTGATGAACACGGGCGTGAGCTTCACGGACTGGAGCGGCGTCGGCTCGCCGAAGTGGACCGGGCTCGCCAACTACCGCGACCTGATGGACGACTCGGAGTTCTGGGCGTCGTTCCGGCACAGCCTGTTCATGGTCGTCGCCATGGCCGTCGTACCGACGATGCTCGGACTCGTCCTCGCCGCCGCCCTGTTCGACTACATAGGCAAGCACTTCGGCAGCAAAACGGCGGCCGTCCTGCGCGCCTGCTTCTACCTCCCGCAGGTGCTGCCCATCGCAGTCGCCGGCATCGTCTGGAGCTGGGTCCTCGCTCCCGACAACGGCGCCCTGAACGCCCTGCTGAAGGCGGTCGGCCTCGGCTCCCTGCAACAGGACTGGCTCGGTGACCCGGACATCGCCCTCTACACCGTCATGGGCGTGATGGTGTGGGTGCAGATCGGCTTCCCGCTCGTCGTCTTCATGGCGGGGCTCCAACGCGTCGACCCGCAGCTGTACGAGGCGGCGGAGCTGGACGGCGCCGGCTGGTGGCGTCGCTTCTGGCACATCACGCTGCCGCAGATCAGACCCGAGATCTACGTCGTGCTGCTGTGGTGCACGATCGCCGCGCTGAAGGTCTTCGGGGCCGTCTACGTCCTGACCAAGGGCGGGCCGGGCGGCGCCACCGACGTCCCCTCCTACTTCTCCTTCACCACGTTCTTCGAGAAGACCCAGGTCGGATACGGCGCCGCCGTCTCCACCGTGCTCACCGTGATCATCCTCGTCCTGGCCCTGGTCGGACTGAAGCTCCAGACCCGCGCCGAGGACGCCGAGGAGGGGGTCCGCACATGACCGCCGTACGCCGCTACCCGGTGCTCATCGCGCTCTGCATCGGCGCGGCCTTCATGGTCCTGCCGTTCCTCATCGTCGCGGTCAACGCCGTGAAGTCCCCGACCGAATACTCCCAGCACGGCCCCCTCAGCCTTCCCAAGGGCCTCTACCTGGACGGTCTGAAGGACTTCTGGTCGCGCGTCGACTACGGCCAGAAGCTCTTCAACTCCGTCCTGATCAGCGGCTCGGTGGCGGTCCTGGCCGCGGTCCTGTCCGTGCTCAACGCCTACGCGATCGGCATCGGCCGCATCAAGGGCCGCACCTGGGTGCTCGCCTTCTTCGTGCTCGCCAACATGCTGCCGCAGGAGGCGCTCGTCTATCCGATCTACTACCTGTGCAAGCAGGTGGGCCTGTACGACACCCGGCTCAGCGTCGTGATCGTCTTCACCGTCGTCCAGGCCGCCTTCGGCACGTATCTGCTCTCCTCCGTCCTCGGGCAGTTCCCGCGCGAGATCATCGAGGCGGCCCGGATCGACGGGGCGAACAAGTGGCAGGTGCTGTGGCGGATCGTGGTCCCGGTCAGCCGTCCGACCATCGGCGTGCTGCTCGTCTTCTTCTTCATCTGGACGTGGAACGAGTTCCTGCTCCCCCTGGTCATGCTGATCTCCAACGACAACCAGACGGTGTCGGTGGCGCTCGGTGTCCTCCAGGGCCAGCGCCTCATGGACGCCACGATGACCAACGCGGCGGCCCTGCTCGGCGTCCTGCCCGCCATCGTCTTCTTCCTCGTCTTCCAGCGGACTCTCACCCGTGGCATCGCCGCGGGTGCCGTCAAGTAGGGGGCACACGCTTGAAGTTCACCGACGGCTACTGGCTGCTGCGCGAAGGCGTCACCGCGGCCCACCCGGTCGAGGTCCTGGACGTGACCGCCTCCCCGGGGGCCCTGGAGATCGACGCGCCGACCCAGCCCATCCGCCACCGCGGCGACCTGCTGAAGGGACCGGTCGTGACGATCAGCGCACACGCGCCGATGCCGGACATCATCGGCGTCACCTTCACGCACTTCGAGGGCGAGCAGCCCCGGGGGCCGCAGTTCGAAGTGCGGCGGGAGGACGACTTCACACCGCAGGTGGAGTACGACGAGGAGCACGCCACCGTGACCTCGGGTGCCCTGTCCGTGCGCGTCGCCCGCACCGGACCCTGGCACGTCGACTTCCTCGCCCACGGCCGCATTCTCACCACCAGCGGCCGCAAAGGCATGGGCATCATGCGTGACGCGACCGGCGCCCACTACCTGCGCGAGCAGCTGGACCTTCGCGTCGGTACCTCGGTGTACGGCCTCGGCGAACGCTTCGGGCCGCTCGTCAAGAACGGCCAGGTCGTCGACATGTGGAACGCCGACGGCGGCACGGCGACCGAACAGGCCTACAAGAACGTCCCCTTCTTCCTGACCGACGCGGGCTACGGCGTCTTCGTCGACCACCCGGGCAAGGTGTCGTTCGAGGTCGGCTCGGAGGCGGTGTCCCGGGTCCAGTTCAGCGTGGAGAGCCAGCAGTTGACGTACTACGTCATCCACGGCCCGACCCCGAAGGACATCCTGCGCAAGTACACGGCCCTCACCGGCCGCCCGGCGCTCCCGCCCGCATGGTCCTTCGGCCTGTGGCTGTCGACCTCCTTCACCACCTCGTACGACGAGGCCACCGTCACCTCCTTCATCGACGGCATGAAGGAGCGCGAGCTGCCGCTCTCCGTGTTCCACTTCGACTGCTTCTGGATGCGCGAGTTCAACTGGTGCGACTTCCAGTGGGATCCGCGGGTCTTCCCCGATCCGGAGGGCATGCTGGCCCGGCTGAAGAACAAGGGCCTGCACATCTGCGTCTGGATCAATCCGTACATCGCGCAGCGCTCACCGCTCTTCGCCGAGGGCAAGGCCCTGGGCCATCTGCTCAGGAAGCCCGACGGAAGCGTGTGGCAGTGGGACCTGTGGCAGCCCGGCATGGCGCTCGTCGACTTCACCAGCCCCGCCGCCCGCGACTGGTACGCCTCCAAGCTGGAGGCACTGCTCGCGCAGGGCGTCGACTGCTTCAAGACCGACTTCGGTGAGCGGATCCCGGTCGACGTGGCATACGCGGACGGCTCGGACCCGGAGCGGATGCACAACTACTACACGTACCTCTACAACCGCACCGTCTTCGAGGTGCTGCGCAAGCACCGCGGCGAGCAGGAGGCCGTCGTCTTCGCGCGCTCGGCCACGGTCGGCAGCCAGCGCTTCCCGGTGCACTGGGGCGGTGACTGCGAGGCCACGTACGAGTCGATGGCCGAGTCGCTGCGCGGCGGCCTCAGCCTCGGCATGTCGGGCTTCGGGTTCTGGAGCCATGACATCGGCGGCTTCGAGGGGACTCCGACGCCAGCCCTGTTCAAGCGGTGGCTCGCCTTCGGGCTGCTGTCCTCGCACAGCCGGCTGCACGGATCGTCGTCGTACCGGGTCCCGTGGCTGTTCGACGAGGAGGCCGTGGACGTCCTCAGGCTCTTCACCCGGCTGAAGCTGCGGCTCATGCCGTACCTGTACGAGGTCGCCCGCACCGCTCACGCGGAGGGTGTGCCGATGATGCGGGCGATGGTGCTGGAGTTCCCGGACGACCCCGGCTGCGCGCATCTGGAGCGGCAGTACATGCTCGGGCCCGATCTGCTGGTCGCGCCTGTCTTCAGCGACGACGGGGACGTCTCGTACTACGTGCCCGGGGGCACCTGGACCCACTACCTGAGCGGGCAGACCGTGACCGGGCCGTGCTGGGTTCGCGAGCGCCACGGGTTCTCCAGCGTTCCACTGCTGGTCAGACCCGGTGCGGTGATCCCGGTGGGCGCGGTGGACGACCGGCCCGACTATCCGTACGCCGACGGGGTCACCCTGTGCGCCTACGGCCTCGAGCGCGGGGCGCGGGTCACGGTGCCAGTGGGAGACGTGACCTTCACCGTCGTCCGGGAGGGGGACACGCTACGGGCCTCCAGCAGCGATCCGGCGGCTCCCTGGGCGCTGGCCGCCGGGGAGCGGATCGCGCGAGCGGCTGCGGGTACCGGATTGCTATCGCTGGAGCTGGAGTCGGAGTGATGGTTCCTCCCCCACTGGAGCTGGACTGACCATGGTGAAGATCACGGACGTGGCGCGGCACGCAGGTGTCTCCCCCAGCACCGTCTCGTACGCCCTCAGCGGCAAACGCCCGATCTCCGAGGAGACCCGGCGGCGCATCGAGGCGTCCATCCGCGAGCTGGGCTACCGCCCGCACGCCGGCGCCCGGGCGCTGGCCAGCAGCAGGTCGAACGTGCTGGCGCTGGTGATCCCGCTGCGGTCGGGTATCCACGTCCCGGTGGTCATGCAGTTCGCGGTCTCGGTGGTGACCACGGCACGGACGCACGACCACGACGTGCTGCTGCTCACCCAGGAGGAGGGCGAGGAAGGACTGCGCAGGGTCGCAGACACGGCGCTCGTGGACGCGTTGATCGTCATGGACGTACAACTCCACGACTCTCGGCTGCCGCTGCTGCGCACCCTCGACCGGCCCTCCGTGATGATCGGTTTCCCCCAGGACCCGGTGGGCCTGACCTGCATCGACCTTGACTTCAAGGCGGCGGGCGAGCTGTGTGTGGAACGGTTGGCGGGGCTCGGGCACCGGGTCGTGGCGCTGGTCGGGTCGCCGCCTGAGGTCTATGTACGCGAGACGGCGTTCGCGCAGCGGGTGGTGCAGGGGTTCACGGCGGCCGCCGACCGTAACGGGCTCACCTCGTCCATCCACCCCTGCGAGGCCTCGCCCGCCGCCGCACGCCGGATCGCCGAGCAACTGCTGCGCGAACAGCCCGGGTTGACCGGGGTTGTCGTGCACAACGAGGCGGTTCTGGAGCCGCTGATCGACGCCTTCGAGCAGCTCGGTCTGCGGGTCCCCGGCGACCTGTCCATCACCGCCATCTGCCCCGACGAACTCGCCGAGTCCCTCCGCGTCCCCGTCACCTCGGTCGCCCTGCCGTCCGCCGAGCTGGGCGCGCGGGCCGTGGGGCTGCTGATGAAGAAGCTGGACGGCACGGCCGTACCCGAGGCGACGCTCCTGCCGCCCCGGCTGACGGAACGCGCGAGCACGGCGCCGCGCAACGCGTCCTGAAGTTCCTCATGTACAAGGCACTCACCAAAGGAGCCGTGACATGCAGAAAGGCACGAGAAGAAAGAGAACCACGCTCGTCGTCGCGCTCGCACTCGTGGCCGGCCTCTCGGCCGCCACCCCGGCCGGCGCGGACGACCCCGCGTACCCCTTCCGCAACCCGAACCTCCCCGTCGACAAGCGCGTCGACGACCTGCTCTCCCGTCTGACACTCGACGAGAAGATCTCCCTCCTCCATCAGTACGAGCCGGCGATCCCGCGCCTCGGCATCCAGGCGTTCCGCACCGGCACCGAGGCCCTGCACGGCGTGGCCTGGCTCGGCAAAACGACCGTGTTCCCGCAGGCGATCGGGCTCGCCTCCACCTGGGACCCGGCGCTGATCCGGCAGGTCGGCTCGGCGGTCGGCGACGAGGCGCGCGGCTTCCAGCAGCAACGCCCGGCCGGCTGGGGCCTCAACCTATGGGCGCCCGTGGTGAACCTGCTGCGCGACCCGCGCTGGGGCCGCAACGAGGAGGGGTACTCGGAGGATCCCTACCTCACCGGCTCGATCTCCACGGCGTACGGCACCGGCCTGACCGGCGGCGACCCGAACCACCTCAAGACGGCTCCGACGCTGAAGCACTTCCTCGCCAACAACAACGAGATCCAGCGCGACACCACGTCCTCCGAGCTGCGCCCGCGCGTGCTGAAGGAGTACGACGAGCAGGCCTTCAAGCCGGCGATCGAGGCGGACGCGGCCACGGGCGTGATGTCGTCGTACAACCTCGTCAACGGACGCCCGGACACGGTGAACCCGGCCCTGGACGACACCGTGCGCACCTGGACGTCGCGGGACCTGCTGAACGTCACCGACGCCTTTGCTCCAGGCAATCTGGTCGGCAGCCAGAAGTACTACGGCACGCAGGCCGAGGCGGACGCCGCCGCGGTGAAGGCGGGTATCGACAGCTTCACGGACAACGACACGGACTCCGGGCCGACGACGACCGCGATCAAGTCGGCGTTGTCCAAGGGCCTGTTGAAGGAGTCGGACGTCGACGAAGCCGTGGGGCATGTGCTGAGCGTCCGCGTCCGGCTCGGCGAGTTCGACCCGGGCGGCGGCAAGTACGGGTCCATCGACGCGTCCGTCATCGACAGCCCGGCCCACCGGAAGCTGGCGCGCGAGGCGGCCACCAAGGCTGCGGTACTGCTGAAGAACGACGGCGTGCTGCCGCTCGGGAAGTCCGGCAGCGCGGCCGTGGTCGGCCCGCTGGCCGACACCCTGTACACCGACTGGTACTCCGGCACTCTTCCGTACGCGGTGACACCCAGGGACGGCATCGCGTCGAAGCTCGGCACTTCCGTGACGAGCAGCGAGGGCGTGGACCGTATCGCGCTGAAGGACACGGCGACCGGAAAGTACGTCACGGCGGGGACGGGCGACTCGGGTGCCGCCCTGAAGGAGACCACGGACTCGGGGCCGGGTTCTCAGTTCGACGTGTTCGACTGGGGATCGGGCATCGTCACCCTGCGCTCGGCCGCCAACGGAAGGTACGTCGGCTACAACTGGTCGAACTTCGTCAACGACCAGACGCAGCCGAACGGCTGGTTCGTGCAGCAGCAGTTCAAGCTGGAGCGGCAGGACGACGGGACGTATCTGCTGCGGTACGCGGGCTACGAGACCGGCGAGTCCTGGTGGTCGAACCCGGTGTACCTCGGCCCGGTCGGCGACGACGGCATGCTCGGCCTGGTCGACAAGGACAAGGCCGCGCACTACACGAAGGACATCGTGCGCAGTGGCGTCGACGAGGCGGTCGCCGCGGTCAAGGGCAAGGACACGGCGGTCGTGGTCGTGGGATCGATGCCCTCGATCAACGGGCGCGAGGCCCACGACCGCACGGACATGGGGCTTGCCCCGTCGCAGGAGGCCCTGGTCAAGGCGGTGCACCGGGCCAACCCCCGGACGGTGGTGGTCGTCGAGAACAGCTACCCCACGACGCTCGGCTCCCTGCAGAATGAGGTCCCGGCCCTGCTGTGGACCACGCACGCGGGCCAGGAGACGGGCAACGCACTGGCCGATGTGCTGTACGGCGACGCCAATCCGGCCGGCCGCTTGACGCAGACCTGGTACAGGTCGGAGTCCGACCTCCCGTCCATTCTGGACTACGACATCATCAAGGCCGACCGCACCTACGAGTACTTCAAGGGGCAGCCGCTGTACCCGTTCGGGTACGGACTGTCGTACACGAGCTTCCACTACGGCGAGCTGAAGCGGGTCGACGACGGCTACGAGGTGCCGGTGACGAACACGGGCAGCCGGGCGGGCGACGAGGTCGTACAGCTGTACGTCCATCAGCGGGTGTCGCGCGACAAGCAGCCGCTGAAGCAGCTGAAGGCGTACGCGCGGGTGTCGCTGAAGCCGGGTGAGACGAGGACGGTACGGCTGAAGCTGCGGACTTCGGACCTGGCGCACTGGGACGTCACCCGCTCGAAGTGGGTCGTGGAGACGGGGACGTACGACGTGATGGTGGGCGCGTCGTCGGCAGACATCCGCGCACGTACGTCGCTCACGGTTCGGGGCGAGACGATCCCGCCCCGTGACCTGTCGAAGGCGACCCGCGCCGAGAACTTCGACGACTACGACGCGATCGGCCTGGTGGACGAGTCGAAGGCCCGCGGAACGGCGGTGGCCGCCACGGCCGACGGGGCGTGGCTGAAGTTCGCGGACACACGGCTCGGCTCGGGCGCGTCGACGCTGACCACCCGGCTGGCGGGCACCTCCGGCACGCTGGAGGTGCGCCTCGGCTCTCCCACCGGCACGTTGGCCGGTAGGGCGCACTTCGAGGGCACATCGTCGCCGTACACGTACGAGACGGTGACGGCACCGCTGACGGCCGCGGCGAAGGGCCGCCGGGACGTGTACCTGGTCCTGAGCGGCGGCCTTCGCCTGTCGACGTTCAGCCTGCGCTGACGGACACGGCGTCGATCGCGTACCGGCTCAGCCGAGGCCCCCGGGCCCGCCCGAGCCGGTACGCGGCCCCGCTGGCACGGTGGCCGCGGGCATCGTGCTGGTCGTCGTCCTGCTTGGCCGTGTCTGACAAGTGATCAGCAGCTCGCCCGACCTGTGGAGCCGTAACAGTCTCGCTCCGGTGGAGCAGGCAAACGCTGCCAGGCCGGTGGCACGGCAGCGGAAGAGCAGACTCCGGCAACGGGACGAGACCCAGCAAGGAGGCGCTCGCACCGCCTCTGACGCCGGCCACTGGGAAGTCGTCTTCGAGACTCAGGACCAGGGCGTGTGCCGAGTTGAGATCACGAGTTTGCTTGTTGTGCTGCCCTGGCTGGGATGGATCGGTAGACAGGTGGGATGACCCGGGCTGATCTCACGGACGACGAGTGGGCGGTGATCGATCCGCTGCTGCCGATGGGTGAGCGCGGCCCGATTCCGGACTTGCGGGGGCTGGTCAACGGCGTGATGTGGAGCATGAGGCGTATTCCTCCCGCGCCAACCGCACCTCCTGCGCAGACGCAAGATCCGGGCGGTGATTCCGGAGAAGACCGACCAGGCCGCTCGCCGCCTCCAGCGGCGTGGGCGGCTCGGCGGACGCCTCCGCCCGGCGTCCCCGGGGCCGGCTCGCTCCGGCCGCCCGGACCCAGTTCCGCAACGTCTCCAGGTTCACCCCCAGATCAGCGGCGACCGACCTGATCGTCGCTTCCGGCCGCGACTCGTACAACGCGACAGCGTCCGCCTTGAACTCCGGCGGATAGTGCTTCATGACCACGGGACATCCGTTCTCCTGGACTCAAGATCCAAGTGTCTCGGGTGTCCAAGATCCAGGATCAAGCCCCAAGGCCGGGTAGTTAACGATCTCCGTGTCACTGCAAGGGAGTTGGTGACCAAGTTGTGGCGGTGTAGAGGCCGGGGCCGATCTTGTGGATGA
>NZ_JBITGJ010000158.1:0-11474 GCF_044456925.1 Streptomyces sp. NPDC050743 | reverse complement strand
CCCTGACGGCGATCCGGCTGTCCCTGCCCTGCTCCGCAGGAGTCCGATTCCTCCCCGGCCTGAAGGCCGGGGCATCCTCGGAGGAACCCGGTGAAACGCGATCAGTTGGTGCGGGGCAACAGTGCGCTCGAGGGCAGTCGGTCCGCTGCGCAGATCGGCGGTCCCGCCCTCGGGGGTGCGTTGGTGTCTGTCCTGTCGGCGCCGATCGCTGCCGCCTCCAGCGCGGCGTTTTTCGCGCTGTCGTTCCTGTCGATCCGACGAATCGGCCGCCGTGAATCCATCCCGGAATGCTCGCAGCGTCCTGCTCGGGTCTGGCGGCGGATCCACGAGGGCCTGCGCTTTGTCGCCGGCGACATCTCGCTGCGGACTGTGTGCCTGGCATCAGCCGCGTTCCAGTTCTGCTTCGCGGCTGTGATGACCGTCTATCTGCTGTTCCTGCCACGGGGCCTGCACCTGTCGGGGCACCGTCGTCGGGCTGGCACTCGCGGTGACGGGGCCGGGCGCGCTCCTGGGCTCGCTGCTGGCCGCCCGCCTGCCGAACCGTTTCGGATATGGCGCTGTGCTCGTGTCCGCGGCAGCGCTCGGCGACGGCGTGTTCCTGTTCGTGCCGGCACTGCACGGCTCGTCCGTGGTGACGGTTCCCGCGCTGCTTGTGGTCAACTTCGTCTTCGGGACCTTCAGCCAGCTGGTGAATGTCACGGTCATGGCGGTTCGGCAGACCGTCACTCCGGACGGGATGCAAGGCCGTGTGGCCGCGACGATCAGCTTTGTCGGCATGGGGCTGACCCCGCTCGGCTCGTTGCTCGGCGGCTTTCTCGCGCAAGTGTGGGGGACCCGCACCAGCCTCCTGGTCACAGCCGCGGGTATGCTGCTGTCGCCGGCACTGATGGCCCTGTCCCCACTCGCCCGCCTGGGACGGACCCTTCCCGCCTCACCGGAGACTCCGGTCCCGTCTGGGTGAGGACTCCATCGCCGCGAACAGCCGACACGACTCCGTCAGCGGCTGAGACGTCCCCGGCGATGAGACCGGCCGTGTCGCATGTGCCGTCGGCGTCCCGGGCCGTGCCGGACTCCGGGACTCGGTCGGCTTGCGGACTCAGTCGCCTTCCGGGACCGGGCCGTTCGGCGGGCCCGGCAGGTAGCTCGCCAGGCCGCGCAGGATGATCTCCAGGCCGATGTCGAACCGCTCGTCGGAGGAGTCGGTGACCATCAGCCCGGCCAGGGCGCGCAGGTGGGGGAAGTCCTGGGCGGGCAGGGACGCGAAGTAGTTCTGCATTTCGCCGGTCATCTCGCGCCAGTCGGGGCGGGCCGGCGAGGCATCGCCGTGTTGAGCGGCCCGGTCCCGCCACATGCCCTCCTCCAGGACGAACCCGTCGATGTAGGTGGAGATGAGGTCCCCGGCCTCGGCCGCGATGCGGTCGGGTAGTCCGGCGGTGCGGAAGATGGCGAGCAACGCCTCGACGTGCGGCAGCAGTTCGGCGGTGAAGGGGACGTGTGCCATGGAGATCCTGGCCATGTCCCGGTGGGACAGTAGACGTCGGCGCCAGGCGCGGGCGAAGTCCCGCAGCTGCTCCTGCCAGTGCTCCGGATCGGGTGCGGGCATCGCGTAGCCGGCGAAGAGCCGCGTGTACATGAGCTCCAGGAGGTCGTCCTTGGAGCTGACGTGGGCGTAGAGGGCGGAGACCGCCACCCCCAGTTCGGCGGCCACCTGACGCATCGAAAGGCCGTCGAGCCCGTGTCGGTCCAGCACGGTGAGGGCGGCCTCGGCGACGCGCTCACGCGACAGCGGCGTGCGTACGGGGGCGACGTGGGTGCGCGCGGGGCGTTCGCGCTCCCACGGGGACGGCGGAGGGGGTGCTGGGGTGCCGGCGGCGTCGCTCATAAGGCCAGTCTAGGGACACGGAGAACAGTGTTCTGCCCTGGGTGAGGGGCCTGCCGCGACCGTAAACGCGATATATCTTGTCGCGGGTGAGTAATTGCGCTATATCTTAATGAACGCCGTTCTCTCGGTGAGCGTTGTTCTGCTACGGTGAACACTGTTCTCCAGAGCGCCCGGTCGCCTGTCTTTCTGGGCCGCACCAGCGAGCCGGGCAGTTTTCGTCCAGCCATCCCACCGCGCCCGCGGCACCACGACGCGACGCGGCTTTCTGTGAGGAGTTTCCGATGTCCACCACCGGTGTCGCGTCCGCCGAGACGCCCACCGACTCGCCAGCGCCCTACCGGTGGCGCTGGGCTGCGCTCTTCGTGATCCTCGCGGCCGAGGTGATGGATCTCCTCGACGCTGTTGTCACGAACATCGCCGGCCCCTCCATGCGGGCCGACCTCGGTGGCGGCGCCTCCACCCTCCAGTGGCTCGCCGCCGCGTACACCCTCTCGATGGCCGTCGGACTCGTCACCGGCGGCCGGCTCGGGGACATCCACGGCCGCCGCAGGATGTTCCTGGTGGGAGCCGCCGGCTTCACCGTGGGCTCGCTGCTGTGCGCGGTCTCCATGTCGCCCGAGACGCTGATCGCCGCACGTGTCGTCCAGGGTCTGTTCGGCGCCGTGATGCTGCCGCAGGGCCTCGGCATGATCAAGGAGATGTTCCCGCCGAAGGAGTCGCAGAAGGCCTTCGGCATGTTCGGCCCGGTCATGGGGCTGTCCGCGGTGTGCGGGCCGATCCTGGCGGGCTGGCTCGTGGACGCCGACTACTTCGGCACCGGCTGGCGGATGATCTTCCTGATCAACCTGCCGCTGGGTGCCGCGGCCCTCCTCGGGGCCCTGCGCTACCTGCCCAGGGGCCGGTCCGGCGACAGGCCGCGCCTCGACATCCCCGGCATGCTCCTGGTCTCGCTGGCCGCGCTGCTCATCATCTTCCCGCTGGTGCAGGGCCGTGAGTACGACTGGCCCGGGTGGACGTTCGCGATGATGGCCGCGTCGGTGGCCGTCTTCGTCGCCTTCGCCACCTACGAGTCGCGCCGCAGCAAGGCCGGCCGGGACCCGCTGGTCGTCCCCAGCCTCTTCCGCAAGCGCGGGTTCAGCGGAGGCATGACGCTCGGGCTGGTCTTCTTCTCGACCATGCAGGGCTTCATGCTGGTCTTCAACCTCTACACCCAGATCGGCCTCGGCTACTCGCCGCTGAAGGCGGGCCTGGTGATGGTGCCCTGGTCGGGCGGCATGATCGTCGGTTTCGGTCTCGCTCAGGCTGTCGCCCGGTTCGGCCGGGCCGTGCTCCAGGCGGGCACGGTGGTCATGGCGCTCGGCGTGTTCGGCGTGTGGCTGACCCTCGAGACGGTGGGCAGCGGCGTCGGCCCCTGGCAGCTCGTGCCGGCCCTGCTCGTCACCGGCATCGGGATGGGCCTGCTCATGGCACCCTTCTTCGACATCGTGCTCGCCAGCGTCGAACAGCACGAGACAGGCTCGGCATCCGGCACGATGACCGCGATGCAGCAGCTCGGCGGCGCCTTCGGCGTGGCGCTCCTCGGCACCGTGTTCTTCGGCCTGCTGGGCGGCGGCATCGCCACCGCCGTCGACCACCACTCGGCCGGCCTGCGGGATCAACTGCGCGCCGTGCACGTGGCGCCGGCCGCCCAGGACCGCGTCGTGGCGGACCTGCGGCGCTGCGCCTCCGACCGCGCCGTCGCCAAGGATCCTGCCGCCACCCCGGCGTCCTGTGCCCGCCTGGAGAAGGACGCCCGGTCCGCCGTCACGTCGCCGCAGGCCGGTGCCCGGATACCCGGCGCGCTGGAGACCACCGCGACATCGGCCTTCCGCAGCGGTTTCGGCTCCGTGATGAAGACGGTGCTGTGGATCGTCGACGGCATGCTCGTCCTGACGTTCCTGCTCTCCTTCCTCCTGCCGCGGCACGCACGCCCCGAGGGCTCTGCCGGTCACTGAGCCCCGGCAGCCTCGGCGAGACGAACGGCCGGGCACCACCCAGCGGTGGCTGCCCGGCCGCTCGTTTCCGCCGACACCCGGCCCGACCGGTCCGCAACAGGTCCGCGCGTCCGCACGCCGGACCGGCGTCCCAAAACGGCCGGCGCGGCGCCCCCACCCGTCCGGTCAAGGACAGGAAGGCCACCGGTCGGGGAGTGGGATGGAATCCTTGCCACGTGGTACGCGGTGCTGCTTCTCTTCCCCGACCGTCTGGAGGAGGCGGAGGGGAAGGCTTTCAAGGCTTATCCCGGGCCACTTGTCGCTCACAGGTGAACCGTGGTCCTCATGGGTCGTTTCCGCAGGGAAAGCGGGTAGGTGCTTGCTCTGCCAGGGGTGAGCGACAGGAGATGACATGGACTGGCGCGAATTCGCACAGCAGATGGCGACCATGGCGCGTGATCTGCTGGCCCAGGATTCGGTGGATGCCACGTTGCGGCGGATCACCGGGTCCGCTACGGAGCTGGTCGAGGGCTGCGACGCCGCCGGTGTTCTGATTCTGCGCGGCAAGCGCGTGGAGACTCTCGCCCCGACGGACCGGCTGGTCATCGAGAGCGACCAGCTGCAAGAGCGCCTGCAGGAAGGACCGTGTTTCGACGCGGCCCGCACCCACCTGGGGGAGCGGGTCTTCCGTATCGCCGACTTCGCCTCCGAGCATCAGCGCTGGCCCTCCTACGCGCCCCCCGCCCGGGAACTGGGACTGGGCAGCATGATGGGCTTCCTGCTGTTCACCGAGGACGAGGACCTCGGCGCACTGAACCTCTACTCCTGTCGGCCCGGGGCGTTCACCGAGGTCAGTGAGACGGCCGGCTGGCTGCTGGCCTCCCATGCCGCGGTCGCCTTCTCCAGCGCCCGCACTCACGCCCAGATGGAACAGGCCGTCGCCACCCGCCACGTCATCGGGGAGGCCATGGGCATCCTCATGGGCAGCCACCATCTCACCCAGGACCAGGCGTTCGGCGTGCTGCGCCGCTACTCCCAGGAGCACAACGTCAAGCTCCGCGAGGTGGCCCGCCAGGTGTGCGAAAAGGGCAGCCTGTCCTGACCCCGGTGGGGCGGCTCCGCCGGCACGGTTGCTGAACCGGGGGAGCCTGAGCCCGGCCGGCCCCCAGGGGAGCGTCGCCGACCCGGCCTGCTTACCGAAGTCCCCCACGTGGGGCGATTCATACGTACGGCCCCTCGGGCGGACGGGCAGGTCGGTGCGGGCGAGGCGCGTCAGGTGTCGGCGCCGGCGTTGCTGTGACGTCGGCCGGAGCCGTCGTGCCAGTCCAGGACCATGGTGGTGGCGTCGTCCGGCAGAGAGCCGCCGCACGCGTCGTGGACCGCACCGGTCAGGGCGCGTACCACTTCACGGGCGTGTTCGTCGCGGGTGTCGTGGATGAGGGCGGTCAGGTCGACGGCGGCCGAGCAGCGCTCGGTCATGCCGTCGGTGAGCAGCACCAGGCGATCGCCCGGCTCCAGGTCGAACCGCTGCACCTCGTAGGTGACCGGAACGGGAGCGCCGAACGGCAGGTTGACCCTGACGGCAAGCTCCTCCAACCGTGCCCCGCGCAGCCGCAGTGGCCAGGGGTGGCCGGCATTGACCAGCTCACAGCCACCCGTCTTCAGAGCGACGCAGAGCAGCTGCCCGGTGGTCATGCCGCGGGCGTGCTCGGTGATCGCCTCATGTGCGGCATACGCCTGGCCGAGGACACTCGCACTGGCGCGGCGGGCTCCGCGCAGAGCGCTGACCGTGAGCGTGGCCAGCAGGGCGGAAGCGGTGTCATGCCCCATCGCGTCAGTGATCGACAGATACAGCCTGTCCTGGTCGAGGGCGTAGTCGTAGGTGTCACCACCGATGTCGTCCGCCGGGACCAGACCGCACGCCAGAGTGAACTGGGCCGCCTCGCAGCAGGACGCCGAGGGCAGCAGCTGGTGCTGGATCTCCGCGGCGAGACTCACGGCCGTAGTGCGCCCACCCCAGTGGTAGAGGTC
This sequence comes from Streptomyces sp. NPDC050743, assembly GCF_044456925.1. NCBI lineage: Bacteria > Bacillati > Actinomycetota > Actinomycetes > Kitasatosporales > Streptomycetaceae > Streptomyces > Streptomyces sp. NPDC050743. The sequence goes on along the minus strand of NZ_JBITGJ010000158.1, from coordinate 5,588 downwards.
GGTGAAGCGGCGGTCGGTGACCACGATGTACGCGAGCGCGTGCGCTGCCTGCGCCACCGCGTCGCGGACGGTGTCGTCCGTATGCGGCACGACCAGGTCCAGGACGCCGATGCAGTCTCCGCGGTTCGTCACGGGCGCCACCATCCGGCACCCGCCCTCCCCGTCGTCCTCCTGGTGCAGGCACTGGGTGCGCAGCACCCGGTCGTAGACGCTGCCTGCCAGCTCGCATCTCTCCGCCTCGCCGCGCGCCTCCACCGCCGTACCGGTTCTGGGCAGTCGTACGGCTTCCTGCCCGATCAAGTCGACGAACAGGAACGACACCTCTGTCGCCGAGAACCGTTTCTCCAGGTTCCGGGCGACCACGTCCACCGACTGCACCGGCGCGGCGTCCTCCGCCGCCCGCAACACCTCGTCGAGGCCGAAACCCTCACCAGCCACCAAGCCACCTCCCCGATCCGTGCGCCCCGAGTTCCCCCAGCCTGCCTTCGAACGCGCCATCGGAGACCGGACGCGCCACGGCCCGGGAACCTGACAACGCTCGCACGGGGCATGTCCCGCGCGGGGGCATATGCGGTGCGACATCGGGAAACTCGGAGTTCGGACCCCTTGAGGACGCGCGGAAGGAGCGGGACATGAGCCAGGTCAGGACGAGTTCGTCGGATCTTCCGCAGCCGTTGCGGGCCGTCGGCTCCGGGCTGAGCCGCGTGCCCGGAGTCAAGCAGGTGAGCAAGGTCGCCGACAGCGCGGTGGACTGGATCGGAGCCATCTCTCCACGTAACCGGCGGATGGCGGTCTACACCGGAGCCGGGGTGCTCGGCGTCGCAGGGGTGGTGGAATGGCCCGTGGCTCTCGCCGGCGCGGCCGTGGCGTGGCTGACCCAGCCGGGCCCCCGACGAGGCGCGCAGGAAGAGCCGGCCCGAGCCGACAGGATCGGCAACGCTGAAACCGACACGAGCGACAGCAGGCGGCCCGCTGCGGCAGGCCCCGCCCTCGCCTCCGCAGCGTCCACCGACACCTCGTCGCAGCGCTACGGTCCGGGCGACAGGCTGGCACCCTCCCACTTTCACCACGAGAGTCACCCGCACGAGCAACCCGCCAAGGTAGGTGACTCCGCCACGGCCTCGGCGCTGAAGCAGGTCGCGAAAGCCTCGGCACACCACCGGGAAGCAGACTCCCCCAGCGGGCATTCGGCAGAAGACCAAGCCCTCTAGAGATCAAGCCCTCTAGCCGGCCGTGGCGGACGCCGAGGGAACACGCGGCAGGCGTGTGGCGGCTGCTGGACAGCCGCCACACGACTTGACTCAGCGCCTCTGCTCTGGCGCTGCTTCGCGGGTTCTACTGATTCGGCTTGGCCGCGCTGATGTCACCGAGCGCCGACTCCGCATCCCGCTCGATCGCCATGTCGCCGAGGGAGATGATGCCCACGGGATGGCCCTCCTCGACGACCGGCAGGCGGCGGATGGAGTGCTCGCGCATGAGTTCCACCGCATGATCGAGGTCCTCGTCCGGAGTCACGATGACAAGATCGTCACTGCAGGCCGAGGCCACGGTCTTCTGCTCCGGGTCGCCGCCCTCCGCCAGCGCACGTATCACGAGGTCGCGGTCGCTGACCAGGCCGCGCAGCTCGTCGCCCTCGGTGACCAGGACGGCGCCGATGTTCTCGTCGCGCATCTTCTGGGCCACCGTTGTCACGGACGTCTGCGGTTCCACCGTCACCATTTGGCTGGTCATGATGTCACGTACATGTTGAGCCATGACGCCTCCTCTTACCGGCTCCGCTGCGCCGACCGGGTACCCGGCGCGCACCCTCCTGCACCTTGCGCCGGACCGGGCGGCGATGGAAAGCGGCCCCCGTGGCGTGGAGTGTGGCAGAGCATCCGATTCCGGTCAGTCTCTGCGGGAACGAGGCAAGAGCGGGGATGGAAACCCACGCGGTGCGGCGATTCGGGCCAGCCGACCGGATTCTCGTGGCGGCGTCCGGCCGGCTCGTCCTCGGCAGGCATCCGGCAGCCTCCTACCTCGGCCCGCAGCCGGTCCGTCGGATGGGCGGACCTCCATGCTCGCGGCACACATGCCGGCCGAAGCTCAGCCGGCCGTTGGGGCCAGTGCTTCTTCGGCCTGGCGGATGCGCCACTCCTCGATGCTTTCCTGCTGCCGCCGGGCGCGTTCGAGCAGGGTGTCGAGCCGGGCAGGGTCCAGGCGCCCGTCGGCCGCGCTGAGGCGGCGCAGAGTCTGCCATCCGGCCGCCTTTCCCTCGACCCCCAGCCGCAGGGCTTCCAGATCCCATACGGTGCCGAGCGGCGAGCGGCGTACCAGGCGGCCGTTGAGCTTCAGCCGCCCCGCCTTCTCGCCCGCCCAGCCCGCGCACACCTTGTACCGGCGAACGGGAACGCCGAGATCCCGCATGATGTCCAGCAGCGCTGTCCGGTCCTCGGTGATCTCGGCCGCTACGGGCCCGAGCGCGCGGCCCAGCGCAGAACCGCCGGCGGTGCGCACAAGGCGGGCGGCACGTTGGGTGCCGGCGGTGGCGCCGGCGAGGTGGTCGTTGAGATAGATGCCGAGCAACTTCATGTCGGTGCCTCGGACGGCGGGGCGGCGCTTGTGAGCTTCCGGATGCGCAGGCGCGTTCATCTTGCAACCTCCTTCGGTGGCTGCGGGGCCGAGTCGCGGGTACGCGCCCCGCGATGGTCCCAAAGCCCGAGCGTCTATGGGCGGATGACGGCTCGTACGCAGCCGTCGTCGTTGTACCGCTGGCCGTACTGGCATCGGCCCCCTGGACGTCGGCCATTTCGCTCGCTGCCGGCGGCATCGCGATGGCGCTGCTGTTCCGTCTCTTTCCATGGCTTCTACGGCGGCCGACCGGGGCACGGAACTGGCCGTACGGCTCACCGCGGCGGGGCTTGACGCCACCCGGTCCGCGCCCGCCGGGCCGACCGGTGTCGACCCGCGCCGGCACCTGCGCCTCGCGCTGCGTGAGGCCGGCCAGGCCGTGGTTGCATGAGCGGGCGATGAGCCGGCCCCCGGCTCCGCCGCCGATGCCAGCCGCGGTCAACTCGGCACAGGTGCGGCACATGCGCGGAACGGCGTGCGGGTGTCGGAGAAGAAGGCTGCCGGGAGGATGACGACGCCACGGACCCGTAGCGCGCCGGACAGGTCGGTGCGCAGAGCGTCGAGCCGACGCTCGCACTGCCCGGCTCATGCGGGAGAGGAGTGCGGTGACGAGGAGACGGTGACGACCGACCCCGTCGACGGGCTGGGCGGCGTCCACGGCGGGGCCAAGGAGGCGACCAGGGTGCTCGCCACAAAGTTGGCCCGGACGAACAGCAAAGTCCAGCGCGCTGCGCTCACGCTCTGCCGAAGGCCGGCACCCCGCCGGTCGAAGCGCGGCCGCAGGCGGACGCCGGCCGCGGCGTACGGAATCAGGGATTTCCCGAGTCCGCACGGGTCGCCCCGCGCCGAGGCCGAGAGCCATGAGTCAGGACGGGGGCTGGAGAACTTTGTCAATGACGTAGATGGTGGCGTTCGCGGCCTTGATGTTGCCGCAGACGATGTTCGCCTTGCCGTTGACCTTGAAGGTGGTGCCCGAGCCCGACGTGGTCAGTTTGCTCCCTTCCAGCGTCGTGAAGGAGCCCTTGGAGAGTTCGTTCGGGGTGATCTGCTTCTCCACGACGTGGTAGGTCAGCACCTTCTTCAGCTGCCCCTGATTGCTGAGGAGCTTGTCGAGCTGCGACAAGGTCACCTTGTGGAAGGCTTGGTCGTTGGGAGCGAAGATCGTGACCTTCGGTTTCCCGTCGAGGGTGCCGCTCAGCTTTGCTCTGACCGTGGCTGAGACCAGCTGGCTGAGCTGTGGATATGCGGACGCAGCCTCTACGACCTTGTCCTTGGCCGTGTTGGCCTCCTGTGAGAGCGCCGAACAGCCGGGACCGAACGTCCCGGACGGACTGGGAGACGCATCCTGTGCACGGCTTGGCGACGCCAGACCTCCCAGCGCGAGCGGGATGGCGATCAGAGCTGCCGCGTTGGCCTGTGCTGCACGCATACGGGTGAACCTCATCGCACCTTCCTCCCATGGAGGCGTGTACAACTGCAGAGGTTTGGACTGCGGAAGCCTACGTTTCCGCTGGGCGGGGTGAGGCGGCTGTCGCACCACGGGCTTGAGCCGACGTCACCCGGCCACTACTCAGCGAGCGTATCCAGCAGGTGCCGTTGACCGCATCTCGAAGCCGGGACGCGGTAACCGTCCCGCCCTGCTGGACCTCGGCCTACCCGGGCTTGCCGAATTGGCTCCGCCGGGTTCTGCAACCAGCGCCAGACAGCCGCGCGTTGGGGCCCCAACTGAGCCTGCCGGCCTCCTGCGTACCGGGTCCGTTCCCAACGGGTGGCCACCTCAGAAGCGGCCAGTTCGTCCACGTTCAGGTCCGGGGCGACGTGCCGGGAGAATGCCACGACTTGGTCGTGCCGCAGTAACGGCAGCGCAGTGCGTTGTCCATAGCGTTCCGGATCTTGCACAGCGATTTCGTTACCGACGAGGAGCAGGAGTGGCTTCGGACGAGCCGCTTCCACCGGCACGCTCCCCAAGGCGCACATCAGTGGGCCGGGACTACGCGTGGCACACGCCGCCGTTGACCATCCGGGTGTGGCGTGCGACCACCGGGCGCGCGCTCTTGGCCAGGGACTTGACGCGCGGGTTGGTGCCCGAGGCGATCACCTTGTCGATGAGCGCGAGGGTCTGCACGTGGGCGGGGTACTGGGCCTTGAGCCACGCGGCATCGTACGCGGCCGTCCCGGCGTGGGACTTGAGGGCGGCGGTTTGCCTCAGCTGCGCGCCCGTTTGCCCGGACGGCAGTGCCACCCCGAGTTGTGCCGCGGTCTTGACGACCCCGGCATCGAGGGTGCGGTGGTCGCGGATGAAGTCGGCGGCGACCCGCTTGACGCAGGCGGTGGTCGCGGCGCTCTGAGCTTGCCGGCTGACCGTGATCTCCCACAGGTTGCCCTGGTGGGCTGCGGTCAGGAGTTGCCTGTCCAGGGCGGAGACCGCCGATGGCGAGACCGTCGTCGAAGCGAGAGCCGGGAGCGTCGTGGCGCCTGTGAGGCACAGGGCGGCGGCGCAGACGGCGGTGAAACGGGCAGCGGATCGAGTCGTGTACATGAGTCCTCCACAGGTCGCACGTGCAAGCCCCGACGAAAAAAACCATCCTTATTGCTCGAAGGGTGAGAAAGCGGGCCTATGACATGATTCACCCGGTTGAGTTCCTCGGCAACCGAGGACCCCGCCTTCGTACTTCTCCGTGCCGCTTCACCGGGTTCCTCCGAGGATGCCCCGGCCTTCGGGCCGGGGAGGAATCGGGCTCCTGCGGGGCGGGGCAGGGATAGCCGGATCGCCGTCAGGGCGATCCGGCGTCCGCCCCGCACGGCGGTGACGTCGCCCACCTTGATCGAGAACTCTCAACTGTCAGTGGTCTCGGGTAGGTTCGGATGCATGACGACAGAGGTGACCACGAAGGAGACCGGGCATGCCCGGTACACCTTCCGTGTGCGCCTGTCGAACACGGCCAGGCGCCGGCTCGAAGCCGAGTGGGATCGCTGCC
>NZ_JBITGJ010000157.1:0-11538 GCF_044456925.1 Streptomyces sp. NPDC050743 | reverse complement strand
GGCCTTACGTCTGCCCGGAGTTGGGAGTACACCACGAGACTCCCGGAGGCGATCACCCTCAGCGACCGTCGGTTACCGGGAAAGGCTCACTGGTCCACTTTGCAGCCGTCGCCGACACCAGTGCTCAAGGTGAGGTGTGGCAATGCCTTCTCGTACTGGACTTTCAACCGGTTCTTATGTCAACATCCGTTCCGGTCACGAAGCCGATCGCGCCCCTGGACGAACGTCGGCTGGCAACCTCGCCCACCGCGCAAGGTGCCCTCCAGGGAAGACCAGGCCTTCACGATCCCGTGGGGGTAAGCGCGGATCTCCCTGCCCAGCGGGTAAGGGGGTCCCCTGGGAGGGAGACCTCATGCCTGCTCACATGTCGATGGCCCGAACACCGCAGTGGGTTCAGTACCAGCAGGCCGTGGTGGATGTCGAGTTGCCCGAAGGAACGGTCCGAGTGACACCGGCACCGCGCGGGACCGCGGTCGGCTCGTTTCCTGCCCCGCATGGGGGAAGCATCCACGTCATCACGGCCCACAACCCTGGTGGCGGCCTCACATCCCGGCTGGAGAACGACCGCGCCCACCAAGAGCTGCTCGACCAGCTGCGCCGACGGGGAATTCGGTGGTTGCCTGCTGTCGGCGGTGACCCGGAAGGCCGGCACACGGAGGAGAGCGCAGCGATTGTCGGCCTGAGTGACCGCGAAGCATGCGCACTGGGCCGGCAGTTCGGCCAGGACGCGGTGTTTGCCTGGTCGGACACGACATGGAGGCTGCTTTCCTGCTTCGGAGCCGAAGGGGCACCAACACGCGGCTGGCAGGCAACCATGCGGTCCCGGCAGGACTGACCCCAACCAGCCCGACTCCGACCGTTCGGGTGACATGGACACCTTCTCCGATTCGAGAGCGGCCGCGCTGACCCGCACAAAGCACGCCACGGGCGTCGTCCGGTTCGCCAAGAACGGCGCCCGACCGGCCTCCTGAACGGCTCTGCGGCCCCAAATACTGTCGGCCCGGGCCTCGCGTCTGCTTTCAACCGACAACCTGGCTGGTCGCCCTCGGCCGCGGGTTGTACCGGAACCAGATCCGACCTGAGGAGTGCCGCCATAGCCCCACCCCCGCGATGCCCGCACTGCGCCGCATCACTCCAGACAGAACCTCCGCCAGGTCTCGGCGCCTCTCGTGGGTCCGGTCGCCACCCGGTGACCAACCGGGCCTTGCACGTCATCGTTCACGAGGTGCACCCCGAGCCGTCGCTGTACGCCTGCCCCGACTGCGGGGGCCGCTGGCCGCGTGGGAGGCCTGCCTCGGCCGATCCTGTGCGCAAGCGTGCCCTGCCCTATCTGCGGGTGCGCAAAAGGAGCGCCGTCCGCACCGGTCAGCCCGGCCAGACGACGCCCGACAAGGAAGGTGAGGACCCCGTGCACCTCGAAGACACCATCACCTCCCCGTACGCCCGTGTCGAGCGCAACGAGAGCTCTGGCACCTACTCGATCGTGGTGATCTCGGAGCAGCCCGGCAACGCCGACACCGTGGAGGTGCTTGCCGTGCCGGACCTGCCTTCCGGCATTGTTCCGGGCGAGGAGGCGGAGCTCGACGCCCTTGTCTGCGACGCCGCCGAGGGCGTGCTCCTGGATGCTTCCTATGAACTCACCTCGGCCTGGCGAGCCGTCGGCGACCGCTGTTACCTCGTCGGCGTCAGCATCCCCGACCGGGTCTTCGAGAAACAGGACGAGCGGCTCAGGGCGGCGGAAGCGGCCGTTGAGGGCCTGGAGTCGGTCGACCGGACTGGGGCCGAGGCCCTGTTCGAAACGGCTGAGACCACCCCCGACGGGGACCTGGGCTCGGCCTACGAGCTCGACGAATGGCTGGAGAAAGAGGTCAACGTGGCCTTCTACCGGACAGCGGACGGCCGCCTGCTGGCCCGCCCCGCGGACCGCTTCGAGCAGCCCAGCACCAAGCTCTTCAGCGCCCGTTACAGATCGGCCTCGCTGGTGGCGGTGTTCCCCAACCCCCGCCCGATGCAGACCGTTCTTGATCACTCGCATGGCGATGTCGAGGAGTCGGACGACGACTTGGACGATGAGTGCGGGCAAGCCCCGCAGGGAACCGATGGAAGCGGGGACGGGGATACCTTCCCGCTGCTGTGCGCGGACGCGGACGTGTCCTGGCCACCCGTACAACGGCTCAACGCCCGCCGGGCGCGGCAGTTCCTTCTGGTATCCCTGTACGACAGGGATCGTGCGGAATTGCGCTGGTACGACCAGTTGCTCGCGCGGGGGCACGCCCTCGCCTTCTACGCGGGTGCCGGCCCGGATCCCCGGGAACTGATCATCCGGCACTACGGCGGCCCCCGGCCAGGGATCCTCCCCATGCAACCGCCGCAGACCTTGGGGCAGGACGACGACGCCTACAGGCTCGTGGCCATCTACGAGGGGCCTCCGCTGTTCGGGAAGGATTGGCGGCACGCCGTCTCCACCATGCCGCTCGAGTCGTTCCTGACGGTCTGTGTGTCACCCGTCAAGGGCGAGGAGGCGGAGTATGCACTGTGTGTACGTGACGGTGTCCTGCAACTGCTGAGGGACGAGGGGTTGACCCGGGAGGCGGTGACCGTGCTCGGCACTCCCTCGCCCGGGAGCGATCCGCTGGCCCTCGCCCTCACCGCGGTCCCGGACCTTCTCACCTTCCCGCCCACCGCCGCCATGGACATCTCGGCTTCCGCCCCGCACGCTGTGGCCGACGCCATCCGCTTCACCTCCAGCCCCGCAAAGAACACTTGGGGGGACCTGTACGGAGAGGACTGGGACGATTACGAGTGCGCGAACGAGGACTTCATCCGCCGACACGACGACCTGACGCCGCTGCGCCTCGACGTCAACGGCACACCGCACCTTGCCGCCACGGTCGACGGTGACTGGGTGGTGATCCCCGTGGACGACGAGGAGATCCAGCTGAACCGTGGCTTCCTCGAGGTGCTCTACGACTTCGAGGGCGGCGGCATCTCCAGCGGCCGGGGAAGCCAGAGCATAGGAGAGGTACGACCGGGCCTCAACGCCTACTGGGAGGACTTCTCCGAGGAGAACTGGGACAGGGATCTCACGTTGTCGAGGGGAGACCTGGTCAGATTCGCCGTCGAACAGGCGGGTAACTCCCGGTTCGTGGCCAACGTCGTCCACGCCCTGATCGGTGGTCTCGACGAAGTTCCCGAGGCCGCTCTCGAGGGGGATCTTGAGCACTACGAGAACGTCATGGTATTCGCCGGCTTCGCACCGGACGACGAGGAAGGTCTGACGTTCTTCCGTGCAGTTGGTGACCGCTACGGCAACGAGTCTGCAGTCCACAAGCGCATCGACGAATACCTCGCCGAGATCGCACGGCCGGACATCAGGCGTCTGATGGGCCAGCCATGTGATCCGAGAGACTTGCTGACCATGACCGCAGAAAGCGACCTTGATGTGTGCGGGGAATGACGACGACGATGGAGCGATGGACTACGAGATCGAAGCAACTCCGAGCGTGGTGTCAGCCTGGAGCGTGAGGCGGCTGCCGTTCGAACCCAATGGGTGGCAACGTAGGTTCCGGGATGAACTACGGCTGGCGCTGCGGGCACTTGAACCAGAGCGTGGGTATGGGCTGATAGCTGAGTACGACGCCCCGGACGACGCGTTCGTCGACGTGGAAAACGTCCTGCTGTACAACATCGGAGCGGGTTCCTATGGGCATCTGCTCGGCCCGGGGCTGGTCTGCCGCCGCGGCAGCAGCACCGACGGTCGACACCATGTGCGCTACAGCCTCGTCTCGGCGCTACCTGATCCCGACCCAGAAGCCGCTGTGGTGATCGGTGATCTCGCTGCCGACCTTGGCGCCCGGCTGCCGCGGACGCCAGGGGAATGGTGGATGCGGCTGCGCCCGCGTACCACGATACGAATCGGAAGGCCTGGGGCAAACCGAGTGGCAGACTCTTTCGTGCTGGACTTGTCGGTGGCGGGACCTGACCTTCCGGGTCGGCGCGCGGCAGGTGCCGTCAAGGCTCTACTCGACGGCGTGGTCAGCTGCTTCCACGCCCACGACGGCAGCGAGTCCGACGTACTCCAGCCGCGATTGAGAAGCCTCGGGGGCGAGCACGCATGGGGGCGCGTCTGTGACCCATCTTCCGCGGTCCTCGGAGTGTGGCGTCTTGTCCGCCCACACGGCAAAGGCATCGCGTGGAACCCGGCAGATGAACGCTGTCATGCCTTCCGCGTCACCTTCGCCTATGACACCCGGTGGAAAGTGCAGGCCCAACTCCGCGTCCACGCATCACCGGACGCCGAAGATTGACATGTGCGTTGGAACGAACGGGCTCATCGTCCGCGATGCCGGCATCAGCAACATGGCCCAGGTCCTCGCCGGTCTGATCCAGAACGGCGAGTTCGCACAGAGCCTTCAACGCCTCGACGACTGACAACTGCCCAGCGTGCACGTCTCATGCTGAAACGATCAGTAAGTGCCGCCCTGGTGCCCGGCCTGCCCGAGCATGGGCACGGCCTCCAGTACGAGTACGGCGAGATCGTCCTCGATCGGTTCGGTGCTGAAGTCGTGGGTCACCTGCCGTACCCGCTCCGCCACGGCCTTCGCCCCCAGCCCTACGCACCCCCGCAGCACTTCGGCAAGGCCGTCGTTGTCGTCCAGTTGGTGGCTTCCCCGGCGCCGTTCGGTCACGCCGTCGGTCACGCACAGCAGTGCCTCGCCCGGTGCGAGGGTGAACGAGTTGGCGTGGAATTTCGCGTGCTCGTCGATGCCGAGCAGCATCTGTGGATCGGCGGCCTGTGTCACCGAGCCGTCGGCCGACAGCCGCAAGGGAAGCGGGTGTCCGGCGCTGGCGATCGTGCAGCGCGCGCCGCCGGCGATCAAGTCGGGCTCCAACTCGCCGTAGAGCAGGCTCAGGAAGCGCGGCCCCGCCTGCTCGCTGCCGAACGAGACCGCCTCTGCGCTCTCCTCGGTCATCGCGCTATTCAGCCGGCTGAGCAGGGACTCGACGCCATGGCCCTCGCGGGCCAGCAGCCGTACCAGATGTCGGGCCAGGCCGGTGGCGGACATCGCCACCAGGTCGTGGCCGCACACGTCACCGAGCAGGAAGCACCAGCGGCGGCCCCCCATCGGGAACAGGTCGTAGAAGTCCCCGCCGACGGTCTGGCTCTCACCGGCCGGCTCGTAGACGATCGCCGTGTCGACGCCCGGAATCACTGCGAGGGACGCGGGGAGCTGCCGGCTCTGGAGTGTCCTGCTGATGGTCAGCTCGCGGGTGTAATGGCGGGCTGTGACCACCGCCTGGGCCACTCGCCGGACCAAGTCCTCCGTGAGCCGCGTGGCGGCGTCGGTCATCGGGGACGGCCCGCTCAGTCCGAGCAGCAGCACGCCATGGCATTCGCGGCCCGCGACCAGGGGAAACGCCAGCGCCGAGCCGGCCGCGCCCGTGGCATCCGTGTCTTCGGGCCAGGGCCAGGGGATGGCTGTCGTGCTGAACCGGGCAGCCGGCGGACGGTCCTTCTCGAGCGCCAGCCGGAGATCTTCGATGTGCCGCTCGTCCCGGTGCCAGACGCGAGACAGCCGCATGCCGCCGCATTCGGTGGATAGCCACACGCCACACCAGTCGGCGAGTCTGGGGACCAGAAGCTGCCCGGCGAGTGCGGCGACCATGTTTTCGTCCAACTGGCCGGCGAGGAGCTCGCTCGCCTCGGCGAGGAGCGACTCACCGCCGTGGTCGGCCCATATGGCGCCGCGACCGCGGTGCCCGCTGCGCTGGGTGGTCGGAAGCGTGTCGGGGGCCGGCGCGTCGTCCCGACCCTCGTCACCAGGTTCGAGCGGGGCCGCCAGCTGGAACCACACGGCCTTCTCGGTGTTCCGGTAGGTGATTCCCCACGAGGTGGCCAGCGCGTGCACCAGCTGCAGACCGCGGCCGCGGAGATTGCTCTGTACGTCCTGGTCGGTGCTGATGGCGTGGGATGGATGGCGGTGCACTACTTCGATCACCACCCCCGTGGTCTGCCCGGCCCCGGCCAGGGCGGACGAGCTCGGGAAGTCGTCCCCGATCTGCATCCGGCAGGCGATCTCGACCTCGAATCCCCTGGGCGTGGCGGCGCCGGTGACGAGCTCGCTGACGAGGAGCACGGCGTCCTCGACCAAGCGGCCACTGATCGCGGGGTGCTCCAAAGCCGCCGAGGTGGTCCGCTCGGTGAGAGCGGCGCGTACGAACCGTCGCGCGGCGGCAGAGGCGAACTCGTTCGCGGGCACACGCATCCGTGAAACCGAATGATGCAGGTCAGGCGGCAGGCCCACAGATGACTCCCGGCTCACTACCGACGCTCGAGTGGATGAATGTAGTCTAAATCACCCAGAAGGATGCATATGGTGCAATCATCCCAATGATCGAAATGGGTTTCCATGGCACGCGACCTGGCCTCGTCTGATCCGGCTTCTACCGCTTCGGATTCCCCCGATACCGCTCCGGGCACCTCTGAGCAGCAATACGCGGGACTCGCGAAAGCGCCCGCCGAATCCGCCGGCGCCGTCGACTTTGCCGGATCCGCGGAAAGGCCGGGCATCGGCCTGGACGGGCAGTGGGTGCGCACGGCCGAACTGCGACCGCTCCTCGCGGCGATGCATTCCTTCCGTGACGGCGATTTCACGGTACGCATGGAAGGTGTGCACGAAGGCGTGCTCGCCGAGATGGCGGGGGTGTTCAACCAGATCGTCGTGCGTAACGCGCATCTGGCCTCCGAGCTCGAGCGGGTACGCCGGGAAGTGGTGCGGCAGGGCCGGATGGACGAGCGGCTCGCTGCGAGCCCCGGGCACGGGGCGTGGACCACGAGCGTGGACGCGGCGAACACGCTGCTGGAAGCGCTGGTCGTCCCGATGGCCACCGCCACGCGGGTACTGGACGCGGTCGCGGACGGCGATCTGACGCAACGGGTCGAGCTGCACGACGGCAAGCGCCAGCTCCATGGTGATCTACGGCGCCTGGGACGCGGCGTGAACCGCATGGTGGACCAGCTCTCGCTCTTCACCGGTGAGCTGACCCGGGTCGCCCGTGAGGTGGGTACGGAGGGGCGGCTCGGCGGCCGGGCCAAGGTGCAGGGGCTCTCGGGCGACTGGCGCTATGTGACCGAGGCCGTGAACGCCATGGCCTCGCGGCTGACCTCTCAGGTCCGCGACATCGCCGTCGTGACGACGGCCGTCGCGCGCGGCGATCTGACCCGGCAGGTCACGGTCGAGGCGACCGGTGAAATGCTGGAACTGAAGCTGACGGTGAACACGATGGTCGACCAGCTGCGCGCGTTCGCCGACGAGGTGACCCGGGTGGCCCGCGAGGTCGGTACAGAGGGGCAGCTGGGCGGCCGGGCCCAGGTGCCGGGTGTCCAAGGTGTGTGGAAGGATCTCACGGACAACGTCAACTTCATGGCGTCGAACCTGACCTCGCAGGTGCGCAACATCGCCCAGGTGACGACGGCGGTCGCCAACGGCGACCTCAGCCAGAAGATCACGGTGGACGCTCGAGGCGAGATCCTGCAGCTCAAGAGCACCGTGAATACGATGGTCGACCAGCTGTCCGCGTTCGCGGACGAGGTGACCCGAGTGGCCCGCGAGGTCGGTACGGAGGGGCGGCTCGGCGGCCGGGCTCAGGTCCGCGGCGTCTCGGGGGTGTGGAAGGACCTCACGGAGAACGTCAATTTCATGGCGGACAACCTCACCTCGCAGGTCCGCAACATCGCGCAGGTCGCCACCGCCGTAGCCCAGGGCGACCTCGGCAAGACGATCACGGTCGAGGCGAAGGGCGAGATTCTGGAGCTGAAGTCGACCATCAACACGATGGTCGACCAGCTGTCCGCGTTCGCGGACGAGGTGACCCGAGTGGCCCGTGAGGTCGGCACCGAGGGGAACCTCGGCGGACAGGCCCAGGTCCGCGGCGTCTCCGGCGTGTGGAAGGAGTTGACGGACAACGTCAACTTCATGGCGTCGAACCTGACCTCTCAGGTCCGCAACATCGCCCAGGTGACCACGTCGGTCGCCAACGGCGACCTGTCGAAGAAGATCACGGTCGATGCGCGGGGCGAGATCCTGCAGCTCAAGGAGACCGTGAACACCATGGTCGAGCAGCTGCGCGCGTTCGCGGACGAGGTGACGCGGGTGGCCCGCGAGGTCGGCACCGAGGGGAACCTCGGCGGCCGGGCCCAGGTCCGTGGCGTCTCCGGGGTGTGGAAGGACCTCACGGACAACGTCAACTTCATGGCGGACAACCTCACCTCGCAGGTCCGCAATATCGCGCAGGTCGCCACCGCCGTCGCTCAGGGCGACCTGTCGAAGAAGATCGACGTCGATGCGCGCGGCGAGATCCTGGAATTGAAGACGACCATCAACACGATGGTCGACACGCTCTCCTCGTTCTCGTCCGAGGTCACCCGCGTGGCCCGCGAGGTCGGCAGCGAGGGCCGGCTGGGCGGTCAGGCCCGCGTCGAAGGCGTATACGGCACCTGGAAGCGGCTGACGACGAACGTCAACGAGCTGGCCCTGAACCTCACCACTCAGGTCCGCGCCATCGCGGAAGTGGCCAGCGCGGTCACCCAGGGCGACATGTCCCGCTCCATCGCGGTCGAGGCACAGGGCGAGGTCGCCGAGCTGAAGAACAACATCAACCTGATGGTGTCCAACCTCCGCGAGACCACCCGCGCCAAGGACTGGCTGGAGTCCAACCTGACCCGCATGGCCGCCCTCATGCAGGGCCACCGCGACCTGGTGGAGGTCGCCGACTTGATCCTGCGCGAGCTGACGCCGTTGGTGAATGCGCAGTTCGGAGCGTTCTTCCTGGCCGAGGCGGGTGCGTTGCCCGGGGAGGGCCTCGAGTTCATCGCCGGGTACGGCACCGACCAGGCCGGCGGGACCAGCCCGCTCCCCGGTACGGGCACGCCCGGACGCGGCCTCATCGCGCAGGCCGCCCAGGAGAAGCAGCGCATCCTCATCACGGACGCCCCGCCGGACTACATCACCGTCATCTCCGGGCTTGGCTCGGCGCGTCCGGCCAGCGTCGTCATCCTGCCGATCCTCTTCGAGGACCAGGTCCTCGGAGTCATCGAGCTGGCGTCGCTCAGCAGGTTCAGCGATGTGCACCTGGCCTTCATCGACCAGTTCGCCAACACGATCGGCGTCTCGATCAACACGATCATCGCCAACTCCCGTACCGAATCCCTGCTGTCGCAGTCCCAGCGCCTTACCTCCGAGCTGCGCGAACGCTCCGACGAGCTCCAGATTTCCAACGCCGAACTGGAAGAGAAGGCCGCCCTGCTCGCGACCGCCTCGCAGTACAAGTCCGAGTTCCTGGCGAACATGTCGCACGAACTGCGCACGCCACTCAACTCGCTGCTCATCCTGGCCCAGCTGCTCGCCGACAACCCCGACGGGCACCTCTCCGAGCAAGAGGTGCAGTTCGCGACCACCATCCACCGCGCGGGCTCCGACCTGCTCCAGCTGATCAGCGACATCCTCGACCTCTCGAAGATCGAGGCCGGGCGGATGGACGTCCATCCGAAGACACTGCCGCTGAACAAGCTGCTCGACTACGTCCATGCGACGTTCCGGCCACTCACCGTCGACCGCGGACTGCAGTTCGAGATCGAGGTCGGCGAGGACGTGCCGCGCGAGCTTTACTCCGACGAGCAGCGCCTCCAGCAGGTCCTGCGCAACCTGCTGTCCAACGCGGTGAAGTTCACTCACTCGGGCAGCGTGGAACTGCGTGTCGATCGCGTGCCGAGAGAGCAGTTCGAGGAGGAGACGCTCAAGAGCGCCGAAGCCGTCATCGCCTTCGCCGTCGAGGACACGGGGATCGGCATCGCACCCGAAAAGCTGCCGGTGATCTTCGAGGCGTTCCAGCAGTCCGAGGGCACCACCAACCGCAAGTACGGCGGCACCGGCCTCGGCCTGTCCATCAGCCGGGAGATCGCCGGGATGCTCGGTGGCCGAATCGTCGCCGAGAGCGAGCCGGGTGTGGGCTCCCGGTTCACCCTCTACATTCCGTCGCACCACCCGGGCGTACCCAGTGTGCGCAGCCGGGCGGAACTGCGGGCATCCAGCGCCTCGGATGCCACCGTCCCACCGGCGCCTGCCGTGGAGATCACCGCAGCCGGCACGGCCGGCGACGACGCGGCACCGATCCCGAGCGACATGTTCGACACCGTCGGGAGCCCCAGTCCAGAGAGACTGGTCCTCGACACCCTCAGCCCGGACACCCTGGGCCAGGACAGCCTGAGCCCGGAGGTCCCCCGCCCGGACGACCTGCTCCGCCGGGAAGGCACCGGAGCCCTGGACCCCCGTGAGGACACCTGGCCCGAGACGACCCGGCTCAAGGAGTGGCTCAGCGGGCGTCCCGGCCGGGTTCTGGCGGGGCGCCGCATCCTCATCGTCGACGACGACATCCGCAACGTCTTCGCGCTCACCCATGTGCTGGGCCGCGTCGGCATGACGGTGAAATACGCGGAGAACGGCCGCGAGGGCCTCGAAGTCCTGCAGCGGTCCCCCGATGTGTCTCTGGTCCTGATGGACATCATGATGCCGGAAATGGACGGATATGAGACCATCCGCACCATTCGGCGCACCCCCCGGCTCGCTCACCTGCCGATCATTGCGCTCACCGCCAAGGCCATGCCCGGCGACCGCGAGAAGGCGATCGACAGTGGCGCCTCCGACTACATCCCCAAACCCGTGAACATCGACCGCCTGCTTTCCGTCGTCTGTGATCTGCTCGACCCGCCGGACGGCTCTCATGCGGCGGACCCGGACAGCGCCGTGCCGCAGCAAGGCAACAGCACGGAGGGCCACGACCACGATCCGCCGGAGCGCAAGACGTGAGCACCGCCACGCTTGACCCGTGCAGCATCCTCATCGTCGATGACATGGAGGAGAATCTCGTCGCGCTCGAGGCCGTACTCGGGCCGCTCCACCAGCACTTGGTACGGGCACGCTCGGGAGAGGAGGCACTGAAGGCGATGCTTCGCCAGGATTTCGCGGTGGTCCTGCTCGACGTCCTGATGCCGGGCATGGACGGCTTCGAGACCGCCGCGAACATCAAGCGCCTCGACCAGACGAAGGACGTGCCCATCATCCTGGTGACGGGAGTCGAAGCCGGATCGGACTACGCCTACCGCGGGTACGCCCTCGGTGTCGCCGACTTCCTGACCAAGCCCATCGACCCGTGGGTGCTGCGCACCAAGGTCAACGTCTTCCTCGACCTGCACCGCAAGAACCGCCAGCTGACGGCGCGCCCGGCGGCAGAGAACGTGGCCGGGCTCGCGGAGATCTCTGCGCGGCTCGCCGACGTCGAGCTGTTGCTCCACAACCAGCCGGGCGGAGACACCTCGGGACTCGCCGACCGCATCGCGGCTCTGGAGCGTGCCGTGCGCCATCTGTGGGCGCGCACCGACGCTTATTGAGCCTTTCCCGGTAACCGACGGTCGCTGAGGGTGATCGCCTCCGGGAGTCTCGTGGTGTACTCCCAACTCCGGGCAGACGTAAGGCCCCTGGT
>NZ_JBITGJ010000156.1:0-11556 GCF_044456925.1 Streptomyces sp. NPDC050743 | reverse complement strand
CTTTCATGCCCACGGCCGCACCCGTACCTCTGTCCAGATGATCACCCGCGCCGCACACTTCGAACGAAATCCGGTTTGCCACAACGCACTGAGCCCTAATCGTCCGGACGTCGGCGCCGACCGGCTTCAGTATCACGCTGCGGCTGCCCGGGCCTGTCCGCCCCAGCGGATGCCCTTCTCACTGCGGATGCGAGCGCGTTCCTTGCGCTGGGCGGCAAGCACGTCGGGGTGACGGGCGTTGGCGTTGCGCCAGCGCAGGTAGCGGTGCAGGGCCCGGGTCTGCGCGGGATGGCTGCGATGGTTCGAATTCGCCAGGGTGAACTGCCGCAGTGGGCCGAAGTGCGCCTCGATCGGGTTGGCCCAGGAGGCGTAGGTCGGGGTAAAGCACAGATCGAGTCAAGGCCGCATGGAGCGTCGAACCGCCCGTCGTGCAGCGGGCCGGGCAGGTTCTCGACGCCTGAGGCGCGGTCAACGGGGGACCGGACCGTCGCCCGGGCTCGTGCCGGTCGGGCGGATGTCGTTCAGGCTGTCGACGATCGTCACGGACGGTGGAGGTGACGGCGTGGGCACCTGGATGAGGATGGGGACGTAGACCACTTCGCCGTGTCTGTACTCGGCCTTCCACGAAGACCGGTAGCACACGGTCGCGTTGGGGTCGCTCTGTGTCGCGTAACACTGAAGTGCGGACCGTGCTTTCTGGGGCAGGGCACTCGCGTCAGCGGTTGCCGCGCCCCAGGCGCCGAACGCCATGCAGCAGGAGGCGGCCGCGGCCATGAGGCTGATGCTCCGCAAAGGTGCTTTCTGCATGCTCATCACCCGTAGAAGTGGCGAGGGGACTTCAAGGTCGCGCGTGGACTTCAGCGCTCGGAATGGTGGAGTTTGCGGGCGGCGTCCTGGCGGGAATGGACGCCGAGTTTGCTCAGTACCGCGCCCACGTGATGCCCGGCGGTCTTGGGAGTGATGTAGAGGCGGGCGGCGATCTCGGCATCCGACAGGCCCTCGTGCAGCAGTTTGAGGACGTCCATCTCCCGGAGGGTCAGCCCGTACGGATTGGCCCGGGTGGCCGCCCGCGGGCCACGCCGGATGGGGCGGATGCCGAGGGCGCGCATCACGGCGCGGGTGTGTGCCACGGCCGGCCGGGCGCCGAGGGCCTCGAAGGCGGTCAGGGCCTGGTGCAGCGCGGGCGCGTCGCCGGACAGGCGGACCAGCGCGGCGTTGTGCGGGCAGCCGAGCGTGTCCCACTGGGCGGCGGCGCCGGCCCAGTCGCCGGCCAGCTCCAGCGCGTAGGGTCCGGCCGCGGCCACCTGCGGGGGTGTCCCTCCGACGCGGCGGATCCAGCAGGCCAGGGACCCGGACAGCCAGGGATGGGTACGGTCCGCCAGCGCGTCCAGACCGCGTTGTGCCTCCGTCCGCACCAGCTCGTGGTCACCGGCCAGCCAGGCCGCCTCGACCCGGGCCTCCCACCCCAGGCCCGTGTCCAGCAGGCAGTTCGAGTCGACCAGGCTCCCGGCTTCCTCCAGCAGCGGCCACACCTGGCCCTTGCCCTGGTGGGCCCGCACCAGGGCCAGCACGGTCAGAGAGAGGGCCCGGACGACCGGTGGTGAGCTGGGATGGGACAGGACGTTCTGTGCGGCGTCGGCGGCCTGGGGCCACAGGCCCCGGTTCAGCAGACCCCAGCTGCCCCAGGCCCTCGTGCACAGCAGGTACGACAACAGGTCGCGATCGAGGCAATAGGCCTCCGCCCGGTTCACGGCCTCGGTGGTCTGGGCGGCATCACGTTGCAGCGCCATCAACCAGCACATGATGAGCGCCAGGAAACCCGCGTCCTCCGGCAGATCCTGCGCCATCGCGCCGGCCACCGCCCGTTCGCAGTCCTCCCAGCCGGTTCCTTCGCTCAGCATGCGTGCCGCCGCGGCATGGAAGCGGGCCTGGACGACCGCCCCGGCATCGCCGAAGCGCTCACCCAGAGCGATCGCCTTGTCCGCGTAGGCGGTGATCACCGCCACGCCCTCGTGCCCGTAGCAGGCCAGCTGGCAGAGGTTCAGGTACGCCCGGGCCAGCTCCCGGCTCGGCTCCAGACCTTCGAGCACCCGCGCCGCGTCCAGGCCGGTCCGTCTGGCCTCGACGGTCCGCCCGGCCGGCCACAGCCAGCACGACAGCCAGCGCAGGTCCTCGCCCTCGCGCAGCCGGTCGCCCTGGGCACGGCGCAGCTGCACCGCCCTACGGCGAGACGCGACCCCCTCGTCCAGTCGGCTGGACAGGAGACAGGCCTGCGAATGGCCCTCCAGCAGGAAGGTGTGCTGGTCGGGCGGCAGGCGGTCGGCGTACCTGAGGGCGCGGGTGTACTGGGCGGCGGCCTCCCGGTGCGCGCCCGAGGCGGCAGCATGGGCGGCCGCGGCGGGCGCGTACTCCAACACGGCCGTCACATCCCCGGCACCCTCGGCGTGATCGGCCAGCAGGGCCAGATCGTCCGAGGCGACCGGGCGGGACCGCATCGCCGTCAGCACCTGCCGGTGCACCCGCAGACGGTAGGCGGCGGGCACGGACTCCAGCACCGCCAGCCGGGTCAGCTCGTGGCGGAACTCGGCCATGTGCCCGTCGGTCCGCACGATTCCGCAGCCCACGGCCTCGTCGAGCGCCTCCTCCGGCGCCGGCAGCAGGCCGGCCAGCAGCGGCAGCGAAACCCGGCGCCCCAGGACGGCCAGCACGTCGACGACCCCGCGTGCCGCGTCCGACAAGCCGGCCAGGCGGCCGGCGACGGCCTCGCGCACGGTGGCCGGGATGGGCTCGGCGGGAGCGGCCAGGATCTCGGTGACGATGAACGGGTTGCCGGCGGAGACCTGATACAGCTGCTCGGCGTCGACGGCGTGTCCGGCGGCGAGCCGGGCCACGGCCCGACGGCTCAGCGGGGCCAGGTCGTGGCGGCACACCCAGGAGTAGCCGGCCAGGGTGCCGAGGAGAGCGGTCACGTTGTGGGTGCGGCCGATCTCGTCGTCGCGATAGGTGACCACCACCAGCGCCGGAACGCTGGGCAGGCGCCGGGCCAGGTGGCGCAGCAGGTCCATCGTGGCCTCGTCGGCCCAGTGGACGTCCTCCACGACCAGCAGGCTGGGGTAGGAGCTCAGGTCGGCGAGGAGGCAGTCGAAGACCTCGTCGGAACGGCAGGTGCCGGCAAGCGCTCCGGTCAGGGCGGTGCGTGCCGCCCGACCCAAGTGCGGGGCCAGGTCCACCAGGGGGCCCAGGGGGCGGGGTGTGGCCAGCGGGTCACAGGCGCCGACCAGGACCCGGATGTGGGGATCGGCCAGCCGGGCAAGACGGTTGATGACGCTGGTCTTGCCGATGCCGGCCTCGCCGCGTACAAGGGCCAGGCGTCCAGGGCCGCTCACGGCATCCTGCAGGTGACCGGTGAGGTCCTGGAGCACGGCCTCTCGCTCTAGCAGGTCCATCACCAGCCAGTTTCTCTCGGTGGCCGGAGCAGCGCAAAAGATCCAGACCGATCAAGACAGGTCGGCAGGTGGGGTGCTGTTTCGGGATTCCGGGGTGGGACGTGGGGTGTGCCGGGGTGGAACTTGGGGTGTCCACCCGATGTGTCCCCGGCTGCGGTCAGAGCATGCTGACGAAAGAAGCCCGGACGTGGGTTCCCCGGTTCTCGCGGCTCAAACCGGTACGACTCCGGTAGAGCGTCCCAGCCAAAGAGAGCGTAGGAAACAACGGCTTGCCGTCGTCTGTCAAGTCACGAGATTTCGGGAAATGACGCGGGGCGGAGCGGCGGGGCCTAATTGAGTCATCAGATCGAACGGATGGCTCGCTCGGAGAATCCTCCGCAAATGAAGTGGGCCCCGAATCCGAATCGGCACAGTCCGAATCACCGAAAAGGAATCATCATGCTGAAGAAGATCGCAAAGCGCACTGCGGTACTGACCGCCTCGGCTGCACTGGCCGCGGGAGGCGCCCTGGTACCGTCCGCCGCCTTCGCCGCCCCGACGCCTACGGTCGCTCACACGATGGCGCCAAGTGACAACGGCGGGAACAACAACAACAATAACAACAACAACAACGGCGGAGGCGGGAACAACAACAACAATAACAACAACAACGGCGGAGGCGGGAACAACAACAACAATAACAACAACAACGGCCGGGGCGGGAACAACAACAACAACAACAATAACAACAACAACGGCCGGGGCGGGAACAACAACAACAACAATAACAACAACAACGGCCGGGGCGGGAACAACAACAACAACAACAACAACAATAACAACAACAACAACGGCCGGGGCGGGAACAACAACAACAATAACAACAACAACGGCGGGGGCGGGAACAACAACAACAATAACAATAACAACAACAACGGCCGGGGCGGGAACAACAACAACAACAATAACAACAACAACGGCGGGGGCGGGAACAACAACAACAATAACAACAACAACGGCGGGGGCGGGAACAACAACAACAATAACAACAACAACGGCGGGGGCGCGAACAACAACAACAATAACAACAACAACGGCGGGGGCGCGAACAACAACAACAATAACAACAACAACGGCGGGGGCGCGAACAACAACAACAATAACAACAACGGCTGAACTTCACAGTCCGGCGGCCGCTGGTGCACAGGCACCCGGTCGCCGGACTGTTTTATGTGCGCGCCTTCGGCGCCTCAGTTCTGGTGGCGTTGATGTTACTGGTTGCCCGTGAAGGCGTTGCCCGATCCGGGCGTGTCCCGGCGGATTGCAGGCGTGGAAGTTGACGAGTGACTTACCCAGCAGCGGGAGGAGCCCCCTGTTCCCGTGCCCGGCACCTTGGTGGTCTGATTTCCGGCGGGGGTGTCGGCCTTTTCGGCCGGTTTCGCCGGATGAGCGACCCGAAGAAGGAATGTTGCCCAGCAGTGAGAAGAGCCCCCGTCGCCTTGATTCTGGGCGCCGCCGGCGCCGAAGAGAATCGCCGCCGTCGCAGCGGCGCTGATCGTGAAGAAACGCTCGGCGAGCTTCACTCGACCGCTTTCAGGGACAGGATGGCGACGACACGCGTTGAACGATTACTTGGCCTGCTGCGGCATACGCCTTTCCCCTCGTCCATTTCGCCCTCACAGCCGCAGAACTCCCTCCCGCAGAACTCACGCCCACAGAAATCCCGCTCCGACGATGCGCATGCGAGAAGGGCCCCCGGCTGGAATGCCGGGGGCCCTTTCGCGCTCACAGGGGACTGGGACGGGGGACTAGAACGTGCCCAGCTTCACGATCGACAGCAGCGCGATCAGCTGGATCGCCGACGCCCCCAGCGCCCTCGGCCAGGGCAGATCGTGGGAGCGGGAGACCATCAGGGTCAGCAGGGCGCCCGCGCCGATCCACGTGGCCCAGCCGAGCAGCTGGACGAAGGTCGCGTCGCCGCCGACGAACATGGCGACCAGCAGGCGCGGCGCGTCCGTGAGGGCCGTGATCAGCATGGACAGGCCGACCGTGGGCTGCCAGGCGCCGTCGCCGCCGAGCTGACGGGCCAGGGTGTGGGTGACCACGCCCAGGACGAACAGGCCGAGCACCATCACGACCGCCGTGATCAGCACGATCGGCACCGCGTTGGACAGCGTGGCGCCGATCGCGTCCTTGCGGGCGCCGTCGAAGCCGAAGACGGCCAGCAGGCCGTAGAGGAAGGTGGTGAAGAGCGCCGGGGCCCACATCGTGTAGTCCCGCATGCGCAGGAAGGTCTGGTCGGGGGAGAGGATGATCCCCTTCAGCAGCTGCTTCCAGTGCAGCGGCGGGCCCAGCGGGGCGGCGGGCGCCGGGGCCGAGCCGGCCTGGTAGGTCGCGCCCTGGGTGTAACCGGCGGCCTCGTCGACCGAGAACGCCTGGGTGTGGCCCGGGTTGTTGGCCGCGTACGGGTCGTGACCGGGAGCGTTGCCCGGGTAGCCGCCGTCCCCGAAGTACTCCGGCCCGTCGTCGGCCGGGCCCGGGTGGCCGTACGACTGCCCCGGCCGCCCGTAGGACTGCCCCTGCCGGCCGTACGGCGGCTGCCCCTGCTGCGGGTACGGCCGCTGCGGCGCCTGCGGGTAGCCGTACGCGGGCCCCGCGGGCTGCCCGTACGACGGCCCCGGCTGACCGTGCTGCGGTCCGGGCCGGCCGTACGACGGTCCCTGCGGCGCCTGCTGTCCTTGGGGGGTGCGGTTGTCCCGGCCCCCGCGTCCGATCCTGAATCCAGCCACGTCATCGAACGTACCTGGTCCCGGAGAGTGGTGTGCCGGGCCCGGGCGTCCGGGCCCGGCTTTGCGGCCGACCTGTGACATCCCCTAAGGGACCGTCAGGGACGTGACCAGGGGGCGCTCAGGGGTTTCCCCCGGTTCCCCGCCCCCCGGCCCCACCCTCGGCCGGCCGTCAGTCCAGGAAGTGACCGCCCACGGTCGTCAGGTGGACGGCCCCGGACGTCGTCGGGACGGTGGAGGTGCCGCGCAGCAGGACGGCGCCGCCGCTCAGGCCGATCGCCAGGTCGGCCTTGCCGTCGCCGGTCAGGTCGCGCAGGTGCACGGTGTAACCGAACTCGGCGTCGACGGTGACCGGGCCGGCGGCCGTCTGCGCGATCCAGGAGGAGCGGGTGCCGGTCAGGCCGCCGGAACCGCCGCGGAAGACGTGGACGCCGCCCTGGTCCTCGTGGCCGTCGACGTCCTCCAGGGGCACCCCGACCGCGAGGTCCGCGTAGCCGTCGCCGTTGGTGTCGGCGGCCGAGAGGTCCCGGCCGAAGTTGTCGTCGGCCTCGGGGGTGCCGGAGACGCCCGCGGTGGCCTGGGTGAACGTGGTGGAGCCGCTGGGGCCCGAGGACCCGCCGCGCCAGACGGTCACCGCGCCCTTGCCGTTGTCGTGGTCGGGCAGGCCGATCGCGATGTCTCCGTGGCCGTCCTTGTCGAAGTCGCCGATGGCCGCGTCGACGGCGGCGGAGTCCAGGGTCTTGGAGGCCCCCGAGACCAGGCCGGAGGACGAGCCCTTGAGGAACCAGACGCGCTGCGCCGGGGTGCTGCTGGCGGCGCTGGGGAACTGCTCGCCGAGGACGACGAGGTCGGTCCTGCCGTCGCCGTCGACCTTGCCGGCCGCGAGACCGGAGGAGTACCAGCCCGCGTTCTCCTTGTCGATCTTGCTGACGGTTCCGGTGCCGCCCGACTTGGTGAAGGGGCCGCGGTACAGCCAGGCCTCCATCCCGCCGATGACCGCGAGGTCGGGCGAGCCGTCGCCGGTGAAGTCGCCGGCGACCAGGTCGGAGCCGAAGTGGGCCTGCGAGGCGTTCGCGGTGCTCTTCGGGGTGAGGGTGGTGCCGCCGGACAGGCCGGAGCGGGAGCCCCACAGGATCGTGACCGTGCCCCGGTACTCCGCGCTTCCGACGTGCTCGGTCGGGTTGCCGACGACCAGGTCGGAGTACCCGTCCTTGTTGAGGTCCGCGGCGGTGAGGGCGTCGCCGAAGCTGTCGTCCTCCTCGCCGCTGCCGGGCACGCCGGCGCTGTCCTGGTCGACGGTCTGGGTGTGCGCGGTGTCCAGGCCGTTCGCGCTTCCGTAGACGACGGTGACAGCGCCGCCGGTGTGGTAGCCCTGGTTGTGGCCGAGGAAGGCGAGGTCGCGGTACCCGTCGCCGTTGAAGTCGTCGTAGTTCTTGGCGACCGCGGCCGTGGCGGGAGTGCTCAGCACCAGGGGCGTCAGGCCTGCCGTCAGCAGGGTGGCCGCGAGGGCGGCGGAGGTGGCTTTGCGCATCGAGGTTCTCCGAGGGGTCGGTTGGTCGAGCGGCTGGAGCTTGGACGGGAGCCTGCGGCCGAGGGCGGGGCCGGGCCCACGCGGTCGCGGTCCCCGCGCTGCGAGCGCGCGGGGACCGCGACTGCCGGGGCGCGGAGCGTCAGTCGGCGAAGTTGGCGCCGAAGTACGGCGTGCCCGACGTGGAGACGCCCGAGTCGCCGGGCCAGATCGAGCGCGAGCCGGTCGTCGTGATCTTCGTGCCGTCGGAGGGCAGGTAGGTCACGGCGCCGTCGCCCGCGTTCTCCTGGGAGCCGACGATCAGGTCGGCCTTGCCGTCGCCGGTGACGTCGTCGAGCTTGACGTCCGTACCGAAGTAGTCGTCCTTCTCGTCGTTGCCGGGCACGCCCGGGGTGGACTGGGCGAAGCCTTGGGCGCCGGTGGTGGTGTCCAGGCCCTTCGCGGTGCCGTAGAGGACGGCGACGGAGCCGGTGTTCGTCGCGGTGCCGATGTTCTCGCCCGCCACGCCGATCGCGAGGTCCAGGAAGCCGTCGCCGTTGATGTCGCCGAGGTCGAGCTCGTAGCCGAACCAGTCGTTGCCCTCGGCCGTGCCGGGGACGTTCCCGGTGTCCTGGGTGATGCCGGTGGCGCTCGAGGTGAGGGGGCCGCCGTCGGAGCCGTAGGTCACCCAGACCTTGCCGCCCTTGCCGGAGTCGGGCACGGCGGTGCCGTCCTCGGTGGTGGTGTTCCAGTAGGCGCCGCTGACGATGTCGCCGTAGCCGTCGTGGTCGATGTCGCCGATCGCGGTGATCACGCCGGGCTTGAGGGTCTCGGACTGGGACATGTCCAGGCCGCTCGCGGTGCCGGGGATGTAGTAGTTGCGGTTCCAGCCGTAGTCGGTGCTGGTCTCGTAGCCGTCGACCACCAGGTCCGTCTCCGGGCCGCCGTTGATGTTGCCGGCGGTCAGGTTGAGCGGGCCGTTCGCGTCGGTGCCCTGGATCGGGGGCTTGATCGTGTACTTGCCGCCGGGGACGCCGGAGGCGTTGAAGCCGCCCTTGAAGACGTAGATCGTGGCGGCGGAGCTGCCGACGGCCAGGTCGGCCTTGCCGTCGCCGTCGAAGTCGCCGGCGGCGAGGTTCTTGCCCCAGTAGTCGTGCGCGCTGGGAGCCGGGTCGGCGATGGAGACTCCCTTGCCGGTGATGCCGGAGGCCGAGCCCCACAGGATCGCGAGGCCGCCGCCGTCCTTGTCGGTGCCGACGTCCTCGCCGGGGGAGCCGACCGCGATGTCGTCGTAGCCGTCGCCGTTGAAGTCGGCGTACGCGGTCTCCGCGCCGAAGTGGTCGCCGGCCTCGGCGGTGCCGGGGTTGCCGGTGGTGTCCTGGCTGATCGCGGAGCGCTTGGCGGAGGAGATGCCGCCGCTCTTCGTGCCGTAGAGAACGACCAGCTTGCCCGCGGCGCTGTGGCCGTTCACGTAGGCGCCGTCGGCGGAGAAGGCCACGTCGCCGACGCCGTCGCCGTTGAAGTCGGCCTGCGGGACGGAGGTGGAGTCCGCGGCCGTCGCGGTCGCGGCCGAGAAGGTGAGCAGACCGCCCGTCAGCGCGGCCGCGGTGGCCGTGGCGAGGGCGAGTCGCAGAGGTTTGTGCATGCGGGTTTCTCCTGCGGCATGCGGGGGATGCCTGGCTGACATCCGGAGTCGATGGGCTGCGGACCGTCCCCGTTCGCTGTGAGTTGTCCCACGGTTCACCGGGCGGTCGGCGATCAGGAGACACGCAGGGATGCGTAAGGGTTGTACGTGAGCTGGGTAAATTCATGTGGCTGCTGTGCGCGTCGGGTCGACGCGTTACGGCGCCAGGAACTCCGAGGTGGAGAAGGTGGTCGCCGGCCTCGATGCGAGCAGGCCCTGCGCCGTGCCCTGGTAGACGGCGACCGTGTCCTTGGTCTCGCCCCGGTGCGTCCGCACCACCAGGTCCGCCCGCCCGTCCCCGTCGAAGTCACCGACCGCGAGGACACGGGTCGTGCCGGGCGCGGGCGGTGCGACGGTGACCGCTCCCGTCGTCGACAGGCCGCCGGCGCCGGCCCGCAGGACGCGCAGCCGGGAGCCGCCGGAGACGAGCTCGTCGCGCCCGTCCCCGTCGAAGTCGGCGGCGTCCAGCGTCGGGCCGAGGGAGCGGAGGGTGCCGCGGGCGGACGCGGCCGGCAGGTCGTAGCGCAGGGACGTCTCCGCCGTGGTGCCCACCGCAGCGTCCAGCGCCGCGTTCCGGCCGAAGCGGCCGAGGGCCACATCGCTGCCGGCGGGCAGGACGGTGCCGGTGCGGGCCGGTCCCGCCGGTCCGCCGAGCACGACGGCGGCCTTGCCGGGGCCGTCGGCGGCCCGGACGAGGAGGTCGTCGTACCCGTCCCGGTTCACATCGGCCGCTGGGCCGGTGGGCACCTCTCCGGGGGCGGGCAGCGGGGCGCCGGCCGCGTGCGGTGCGCCCTGGCGGCTGAAGGGGCCGCGCAGATACGTCAGTCGGCCGCCGGACGCGTGCAGCACCAGGTCCTCGCCGCCGTCGCCGTCGAAGTCGCCGCACACCGGCTGGTCGGGCCAGTCGTCGCCGAAGCGGGCGCGGGCCGGGACGGTGAGCCGGACGGCGCGTCCGGTCAGCCCGGCCGGCGAGCCGAAGAGGATCTGCAGCGGCACCGGGGGCCGGCCCTGTCCGTCGTACGGCGGGTCGGTCGACACGATCAGGTCGGTGAAGCCGTCGCCGTCCAGGTCGCAGCTCTCCTCCGCGTCGAAGACGGCCGGGAGCCGGCCCTCGGCGGGGGCGGCCTGCTTCTTCGGGGTGAGCAACTGCCGTGCGCCGGGGACGAGTCCGTGCGCGCTGCCGTACACGATCCCGATGCCGGCGTCGTCGGCGTGGCTCTGCGCCTTGACGAGGTCGTCGAGGACGAGGTCGCGGTGTCCGTCGCCGTTGAAGTCGTCGGGAACCCTGCTGCCCTTGCCGGGCGGGACGGGGAGTCGGGCGGGGGCGTGCGGGGGCTTCGTCCCGGCCGATTCGGCGCCGCCGGAGGGGCCGCAGGAGGCCAGGAGGAGAGTGGAGGCGAGGGTGCAGGTGAGGGCGACCGCCGTGAGCGTCCCGGTTTTCGTGCCTGCCCAGGTCCCTCCCGCTCCCCGCGCTCTCCGCACCGTTACCGTCCCCCTCACCGGTCCCGCCCGCAACGCCCCCCAATCATGCACGTGTTCGACCGGCGGCGACACCCCGGGGCGGCGCCGGAGCGCGAGGGCGGTGGGCCAGGATGGTGCCATGAGCGTAGTGAAGATCAACGTGCTGACCGTGCCCGCCGAGCAGCGGGAGGTGCTGGAGAAGCGGTTCGCCTCCCGGGCCCACGCGGTGGAGAGCTCCGACGGCTTCGAGTGGTTCGAGCTGCTACGTCCCCTCGAGGGCACCGACACCTACCTCGTCTACACGCGCTGGCGGGACGAGGAGTCCTTCCAGGCGTGGCTGGAGGGGCCGATGAAGGCCGCGCACCAGGGTGGCGGAGAGGGCGCCGAGCGCCCGAAGCCCGCGGCCACCGGTTCCACCCTGTGGTCCTTCGAGGTGGTGCAGCAGGCGGGGCCGAAGGGGGCGTAGGCGAGGATTGGCAGGTACGTTCCGCCCCGGAGCCGCCTCCCGGCCCCTGACCTGCGCGTTCGCGTCAGGCTGGTGGAACGGGTCTGCCGATCTCGGCTTCACCGGTGGGTGGGGTGCGGCGGAAGGTTTCGGCTAGAAGATCACTGAAAATCTCGGGTTCTGGCCTCGCGGGTGCTGGCGTGGGGTCAGACTGCTGTGTGTGCGGGGGGAATGGGCTGGGGAGACGG
>NZ_JBITGJ010000155.1:0-11644 GCF_044456925.1 Streptomyces sp. NPDC050743 | reverse complement strand
GATCCTCACCCGTCAGACCCACCCACCGCGCACCCTCGAAGCCCTGAAGAGCGTGATCGAGCAGCACGACAACATGATCGAAGCAGCCAGTAGTTAATTTACGGCTCCCTACACCGTCCCCTACGCGGCGCTGATGCTGCTGCTCGGCGCCATCGGCGACAAGTACAGCCGGCGCGGCGCGCTCGTCCTCGGACTCCTCGTCTTCGGCGCCGGCGCCGTCTTCGGCTACCTCGCCGACAGCGCGGCGACCATCATCGCCGCCCGCGCCGTGATGGGCGTCGGCGCGGCGCTGATCATGCCCGCCACGCTCTCCCTGCTCGCCGCGACCTTCCCGCGGGCGGAGCGGGCCAAGGCGATCACCCTGTGGACCGCCACCGCCGGGCTCGCCATCGCCGCCGGTCCGGTGGTCGCCGGAGCCCTGCTGCGCGACCACGGCTGGTCCTCGACCTTCCTGATCAACGTGCCCGTCGCGGCCGTCGCGCTCGTCGCCGCCTTCGTCCTGGTCCCGCCCTCCAGGGCCGGCCATCACGACCGCATCGATTACGTCGGCGGACTGCTGTCGGTGATCTGGACCGGCTCGCTGGTCTACATGATCATCGAGGGCCCGCACTTCGGCTGGGGCGCGAAGGCGATCACAGCGGCGGTCGTGGCGGGCGCCGGCCTGGTCGCCTTCGTCCTCTGGGAGCTGCGCCACCCCCGCCCGATCCTGGACGTGCGCCGCTTCGCGCACCGCCGTTTCGCCGGCTCCAACCTGGCCGTGGCCCTGTTCTTCCTGGCCGTCTTCGGCGCCTTCTACTACCTCACCCAGCACCTGCAGTTCGTCCTCGGCTACGACGCCCTGGAGACCGGCGTACGGATGCTGCCGCTGGCCGGCGCGGTCTTCGCCGGGTCGGCGCTGACCGGCTGGCTCACCCCGCGCGTCGGCATGAAGTGGACCGTCACCGCGGGCATGGTCGGCGGCACGACGGCCCTCGCGCTGCTGACCCGGGTCGACGCGGCCTCGACGTACGCCGACTTCCTGGCCCCCCTGATCATCCTGGGCCTCGCCATCGGCCTCGCCCTCTCGCCCTGCACCGACGCCATCATGGGCGCCTTCCCGGAGTCCGAGCTGGGCGTCGGCGGCGGTCAACGACACCTCGCTGGAGCTCGGCGGCTCCCTCGGCATCGCGCTCCTCGGCTCGATGCTCGCCACCTCGTACGGCAACCACCTCGCCGACACCACCGCGGGCGGCAAGCTCCCGGCGAACGCCCTGGACACCGCGCAGGACTCGGTCGGCGCCGGGTACGCGGTCGCGCAGGGCATCGGCGACAAGGCCCACGCACTGGCCGCACAGGCGGCAGCGGCCACCGACCCCCAGCAGGCCGCACAGCTCAAGCAGCAGGCCGCCCAACTCGCCGCCGGCGCCGGGCAGATGGCGGACGCGGTCGGCTCCTCCTTCTCCGCCGCCGTCGCGCACACCAGCCTGGTCGGCGCGGTGATCCTCGGCATCGGCACGGTCCTCGTGGCCGTCCTGCTGCCGCGCCGTGAAGCCGCCGCGCCGGAGGTGAAGACCGAGGAGAGGGAACCGGTGCACAGCTCGGCCGGCTGACCGATTCCCGCCTCCATCCACTAACGTGCCGCTCCGAAGCAACCGGAACGGCACGTTCGTGCGTG
Source organism: Streptomyces sp. NPDC050743 (assembly GCF_044456925.1). Lineage (NCBI taxonomy): Bacteria > Bacillati > Actinomycetota > Actinomycetes > Kitasatosporales > Streptomycetaceae > Streptomyces > Streptomyces sp. NPDC050743. The sequence continues at coordinate 9,990 of NZ_JBITGJ010000155.1, read as the reverse complement.
GCATCGGATACGTGTGACGAGTCAGTACGTGTAAGTGGAGGCACGGGGGAATGAAGATCGACTGGGACCGGCGGACCTGCGCGCGCAAGGGCCATGTGACCTACGCGCCCGACGACCCCCGGCTGCGCATCCGGCTGCACGCCGAGACCGCGCTCGGGGAGGTGTGGCGCTGCCTGCGCTGCGGTGACTTCGTGCTGGGGGAGCCGCACGGCTCGGGGCCGGCCGCGGACGCCCCGCTCGTGCCGCGCGGCAAGGTCCTGCGCGACCTGTTCATCCTGCGCTTCCTCGCGATCGAGCGGGCCGTGCGCGGGGTGTTCATCGTGCTGGTCGCGGTCGCGGTGTGGAAGTTCAGCAACAGCCAGTACGCGGTGCGTCGGCTGTTCAACGAGTACCTGGACGTCTTCCGTCCGGTCTTCCGGCACTTCCACTACGACCTCGACCACTCGCCGGTCGTCGGCTCCATACAGAAGGCGTTCGGCTACAAGCACTCCACGCTGCTGCTGGTCGCCGCCCTGCTGCTGGCCTACGCGCTGATCGAGCTGGTCGAGGCGGTCGGCCTCTGGCACGCCAAGCGCTGGGCGGAGTACCTGACGGTGGTCGCCACCGCCGCCTTCCTCCCCCTGGAGATCTACGAACTCACCGAGAAGGTCAGCTACCTGAAGATCGCCACCCTCGTCCTGAACATCCTCGCGGTCCTCTACATCGCCCTGGCCAAGCGCCTGTTCGGCCTCCGCGGCGGCCGCAGGGCCTTCGACGAGGAGCGGCACAGCGCCTCCCTGATGGAGGTCGAGGAGTCGGCGGGGTTGGCCGTGTGATGCGCGTCGGGACCGAGGACGACCGCCGTCTGCCTCCCGCCCTGGCCGAGGTGGCCGAGGCGAGCTTCGACCACGACGACGGCAACGGTGTCGACTTCGAGCCGTACGACGCCTTCGACTCCGCCGAGGACACCACCCACTGGCTGCGGCTGTGGACCGGCAACCCCGACGTCGACGGCGTCGCGTACCGCGTCTTCGGCAAGGACGGTTCCGGCGGTCTCGCCGCCGTGTGGTGCGCCCGGCCGGGGCGGCGCCTGGTCGAGCAGCCGGTGGTGTTCCTGGGCTCCGAGGGCGAGGCCGGTGTCGTCGCGGGGAACCTGTCCGACTTCCTGTGGGTCCTGGCCGACGGCTACGGCCCCCGGCAGGCCCTGCTGCCCGAGGAGGGCTGGAGCGCCCGGCCGGACCCGGCCCTGGCGGGCCTCGCCGCCCGTCACGCGACCACCGCGCGCCGCCCGATCCCGGAGATCGTCGCCTCGGCCGAGGCGGAGTTCCCGTCCTTCGCCGAGGACCTCGACGAGCTCTGTCGCTGAGCGACGATCACGGGGCGCGGGGCCTCACCGGGCCGGCGCGGCCGCCGTCAGCCGCGCCGGCTCCTCCTCCGTCAGCACCGGGTCCGCCGCGCCCGCCCGGACCCGGCCCTGGGCGGCCTCGCGCACGGCGGCTGCACCCTCAAGCACCCGAGGACCCTGGAGCTGATCGAGCGCCCCGAGATCACCGAGGTGCACCACGTGGTCGGCGACGACTGCTGGATCCTCAAGGTCGCCGTCACCGACACCGTTCACCTGGAGGAGGTCCTGGAGCAGACCTCGGCGCTGGGCCGCACCACGACGTCCATCGTGCTGTCCTCGCCGGTGCGCCACAAACCGCTCCTGCCGCCGGACTGAAGCGAGGCACCGCTTGCCTTGACGCCGACGTCAACACCTACGGTCGTAGGCATGCGAATCGGCGAGCTGGCCGCACGGGCCGGGACCAGCACCCGCACCCTGCGCTACTACGAGGCACGGGGGCTGCTGCCCGCACGGCGTGACGACAAGGGACACCGCACCTACGACGAGGGCGACCTCAGGCTGCTGCGGCAGATCCGGACGTTGCAGGACTTCGGCTTCGAGCTGGAGGAGACGCGGCCCTTCGTGGAGTGCCTGCGCGCCGGGCATCCGGAGGGCGACTCCTGCCCGGCCTCCCTCCAGGTCTACCGGCGCAAGCTGGCGGAGCTGGACGCGCTGATCGGGCAGCTGTCGGCGGTGCGGGAGACGGTCGCCGGGCAGCTGCGGCGGGCCGAGCTGGCCCGGGACGCGCTGGCCGTCGAGGCGCTGGTTCCGGGTGGCCCGGAGCCCGCATGCGAGCTGGGAGGCTTTGCGCGATGAGTTTGGTGAGCGGACTGACCGAGGTGACGGACGCGGATTTCGAGACGGAGGTGCGGGGCTCCGAGCTGCCGGTGCTGGTGCAGTTCACGGCCGACTGGTGCGGTCCGTGCCGACAGCTCGCGCCGGTGCTGAAGGACATCGCCTTTGAGGAGGGCGACCGGCTGAAGGTCGTGCAGATCGACGTCGACCGCAATCCGGGGACGACGGTCGCCTACGGGGTGCTGTCCACGCCGACCCTGATGGTCTTCCGGGACGGTGAGCCGGTGCGGTCGATGGTGGGGGCGCGGCCCAAGCGGCGCCTCATGGAAGAGCTGGCCGACGTGCTGTAAAGCACGGCCGCCCACGAAAAAAATCCCCTGAGCAATTGCGCTCGGGGGATTTCTGTGCGTATATTCAGTGATTCGCGACTTCAATTGAGTGAAGCTGCGGAGAAGTTCACTGAGCAGAGTATATCCGGGCGGGAGCGGAATTGTCAAACACCGAATTTCCGGACGATGAATTGCGGCGCGAGCAGGAATTCATCGACGGACTGTACGCGCGCGTGGACGTACTGCGCGGCGCGGCCGAGACCTCGGTCGCGGACGCGCTCGCCCAGGGCGACAAGCCCATGCAGGCCCGGCTGGAGCGGGACATCCTGGTCGCCGAGCGCTCGGGGCTGCTCGCCGCGCTGAACGCCGTCGACGGCTCGCTCTGCTTCGGCCGGATCGACCTGGCCGACGGCACCGCCCACCACATCGGCCGGATCGGGCTGCGTGAGGACGACGCCGAGCGCACCCCCGTCCTCATCGACTGGCGGGCCGACGTCGCCCGGCCCTTCTACCTGGCCACCGGGCACACCCCGATGGGCCTGCGCCGCCGCCGGCACATCAGCACCGAGGGCCGCGCCGTGACCGCCCTGCACGACGAGATCCTCGACCTCGGCGACGCCACCCGCACGGGGTACGAGGACCACAGCGGCGACGACGTCCTGCTGGCCGCGCTGAACTCGGCGCGCACCGGCCGCATGAGCGACATCGTGCAGACCATCCAGGCCGAGCAGGACGAGATCATCCGGGCGCCGTACCGGGGGGTGCTGGTGGTCGAGGGCGGGCCGGGCACCGGCAAGACGGCGGTCGCGCTGCACCGCGCCGCCTACCTCCTCTACGAGTACCGGGAGCTGCTGGCCCGCCGGGCCGTGCTGATCGTCGGCCCCAACCCGGCCTTCCTCGGCTACATCGGCGAGGTGCTGCCCTCGCTCGGTGAGACCGGGGTGCTGCTGGCCACGGTCGGCGAGCTGTTCCCCGGGGTGAAGGCGACCGCCACCGACACCCCCGAGGCGGCCGCCGTGAAGGGCCGCGCCGACATGGCCGACGTGCTTGCCGCCGTCGTACGCGACCGGCAGGCCCTGCCGGACCCGGTGATCGCGATCGAGCACGACCGCGAGGTCCTGATGCTCGACGACGGTCTGGTCTCCGTCGCCCGGGAGCGCACCCGCGCCGCCAAGCTGCCGCACAACGCCGCCCGCGAGCACTTCGAGGGCCACATCCTCAACACCCTCACCGAGCTGTACGCCGAACGCGTCGGCACCGACCCGTACGACGGCAGCAGCCTGCTCGACGCCTCCGACATCACCCAGATCCGCGACGAACTCGCCGAGAACCCCGAGGTGTGGTCCGCGATCGACCAGCTGTGGCCGCGGATCACCCCGCAGCGGCTCGTCGCCGACTTCCTCGCGGAGCCGGACGGCTATCTGAGCGACGAGGACGCGGCCGCCGTCCGCCGCCCGGTGACCCGTGCCTGGACCGTCGCCGACGTCCCCCTCCTGGACGAGGCGGCCGAACTCCTCGGCGAGGACGAGCGCTCGGCACGGGCCCGTGCCGAGCGCGAACGAGAGACCCAGATCGCCTACGCCCAGGGCGTGCTGGACGTGTCCTATGCCTCCCGGACGTACGAGTTCGAGGACAAGGAGGACGGCGACCCGGACGCGTCGGAGGTGCTGTCCGCCCACGACATCATCGACGCCGAGCGGTTCGCCGAGCGGCAGGAGGAGGCGGACCACCGCAGCGCCGCCGAGCGCGCCGCGGCCGACCGGACCTGGGCGTTCGGGCACATCATCGTGGACGAGGCGCAGGAGCTGTCGCCGATGGCGTGGCGGCTGCTGATGCGGCGCAGCCCGACCCGCTCGATGACCCTGGTCGGCGACCCCACCCAGACCGCCGAGGCGGCCGGTGTCGGCGCCTGGGCGGACATCCTCGGCCCCTATGTCGAGGACCGCTGGGAGCACACCCGGCTCGGCGTCAACTACCGCACCCCGGCCGAGATCATGGAGCTGGCCGCGGCCGTGGTCCGCGCCGAGAACCCGGACTTCGAGCCGCCGAGCTCGGTCCGGTCGACCGGGGTACCGCCCTGGGTGCGGCGGGCCGACGGCGATCTGTCCGAGGCCGTGGCCAAGGCGGTCGCCGAACTCACCCCGGCCGAGGGCCGCCTCGCCGTCATCGCCCCGCGCGAGCTGCACCGCCGCCTGGCGGCCCGGCTGGACGGCGTCACGGCGGGCGCCGAGCCCGACCTCACCCGCACGGTCGTCCTCCTCGACCCCCGCCAGGCCAAGGGCCTCGAATTCGACTCGGTCCTGGTGGTGGAGCCGGCCCGCTACGGCACGAGCGACCTGTACGTCGCCCTGACCCGGGCCACCCAGCGGCTCGGGGTGCTGTACAGGGACGAGCTGCCCGAGGCGCTGGCCGCGGGTGTCACCGGGGAGTAGGGGATCCGCCGCTGGGCGACGGCGGCGGGTAGCTCGGGTGCAGCGCGGAGGACAGTGGCTCCAGTGACGCGCACAGCGCGGTCGGGAAGGCCGGTTCCCTGCGCTGCACGGCCCGGCACCCGCCGGCCGCGCTCTCGAAGAACGGCTTCCAGCCGGCTCGCTCGGCCCGGAAGAAGTAGCGGTCGCCGAGGCGGGACGTGCAGGCGGGGTTCTTGTCGTCGGCGTCGCACGCCGGTCCGGTGCGCCAGGAGAAGTCCAGCACCAGCCACTTTCCGTCGCAGTGCTCGGCGTCCCGGTAGGAGTGCATGGGGGCGTCGACGGTGATCATCGCCTGCTCGTAGGAGGCGGTGGTGCAGCCCGTGGCCGGCGGGTGGCAGCCGAGCTCCCCGCACAGCCGCAGCGCGGGCGGCTCGGCGCCGTCGGCGGTGAACACGATGTCGTTGTCGACCACCAGCTCCCGCTTGCCCAGAGGCTCGGGCAGCCGTACCCGGACCGTGGCCGTCTTCTCCTTGGTGCACCCGGAACGCCTGTCACCGGACGGGGAGCTGAAGGTGATCTGCACATGCACGGTGCCCGGCACCGTGCCGTACTCGGCGTCGGTGTCCACCGCCTTGAGGTCCCGCACGCACGGGTGCTCGCCGCTCGGCACGCGCGTGTCCAGGCTCAGCGTGCGGTGGTCGGCGCCGATCCGGGCACCGGTGACTCCGGAAGGCCCGAAGGTGGTCCACGGGATCGGCCCGGTCTGAGTGGGCGAGGCCCCTCCGGCCACCCGTGTGCCGCAGCCGCCCAGCAGCAGGACGGCCACGGCGCACAGCAGAGCGGTCACCGATCTCCGGAGTCGCACGTGCCTCAATCCCCCCGTGGTGCACCCAAGTTGATCCGAGTGCACTATAAGGCGCGCCCCGCCCGGTCAGGCGGGCCGGAGCCAGACCGTTGCCAGCGGGGGGAGGGTCAGCCGGATGCTCGCCGGGCGGCCGTGCCATCCCTGCGGCTCCGGTTTGACGATGTCGGGGTTGGTGACATCGCCGCCGCCGTACCGTACGGCGTCCGTGTTCAGCGACTCGTGCCAGGCGGGTACGTCCTCGGGGACACCGAGCCGATAGTCGTGGCGGACCACCGGGGACATGTGGGAGACCGCGAGGAGCGGGTTGCCGTCGGCGTCCAGGCGCAGGAAGGCGAAGACGTTGTCGTCCGCCGCGTCCCCGACGACCCACTGGAAGCCCGCCGGGTCGGTATCCCGCTGCCACAGGGCCGGGGTCGCCCGGTAGAGCGCGTTCAGGTCCCGTACGAGATCCCGTACGCCCCGGTGGTCGGCCTCGGCGCCGTAGGACGGGTCGAGCAGCCACCAGTCGGGGCCGTGCGCCTCGGACCACTCGGCGCCCTGCGCGAACTCCTGCCCCATGAAGAGCAGCTGCTTGCCGGGGTGGGCCCACATGAAGGCCAGGTACGCGCGGTGGTTGGCCCGCTGCTGCCACCAGTCGCCGGGCATCTTCGACACCAGGGACCGCTTGCCGTGCACGACCTCGTCGTGGGAGATGGGCAGGACGTAGTTCTCGCTGTAGGCGTACACCATCGAGAAGGTCATCTCGTGGTGGTGGTACTTGCGGTGCACCGGCTCGTGGCTCATGTACTCCAGTGAGTCGTGCATCCAGCCCATGTTCCACTTCAGGCCGAAGCCGAGCCCGCCGAAGCCGCTCGGGCCCTTGTGGTGGGTGGGGCGGGTGACGCCGTCCCAGGCCGTCGACTCCTCCGCGATGGTCACCACGCCCGGGCAACGCCGGTACACGGTCGCGTTCATCTCCTGCAGGAAGGCGACGGCGTCCAGGTTCTCCCGCCCGCCGTGCTCGTTCGGGGTCCACTGGCCCGGCTCGCGCGAGTAGTCCAGGTAGAGCATGGAGGCGACCGCGTCCACGCGCAGCCCGTCGATGTGGAACTCCTCGCACCAGTACACGGCGTTCGCCACCAGGAAGTTGCGCACCTCCCGGCGGCCGAAGTCGAACTCCAGGGTGCCCCAGTCCGGATGCGCGGCCCGCAGCGGATCGTGGTGCTCGTACAGCGGGCGCCCGTCGAACTCGGCCAGCGCCCAGTCGTCGCGCGGGAAGTGCGCCGGCACCCAGTCCATCAGCACCCCGATGCCGGCCTGGTGCAGCCGGTCCACCAGGTACCTGAAGTCGTCCGGGGTGCCGAGCCGGGCCGTCGGGGCGTAGAAACCGGTGACCTGGTAGCCCCAGGAGCCGCCGAAGGGATGCTCGGCGACCGGCATCAGCTCCACGTGCGTGAAGCCCATCTCCCGTACGTACGCCGGGAGTTGCTCGGCCAGCTGCCGGTAGGTCAGGCCGGGGCGCCAGGAGGGCAGGTGGACCTCGTAGACGGAGAAGGGCGCCGCGTGCACCGGGGTGTCGGCCCGGTGCGCCATCCATTCCGCGTCGGCCCACTCGTGCCGCGAGACGTCCACGATCGACGCGGTCGCGGGCGGCGCCTCCGTACGGCGGGCCAGCGGATCGGCGCGCAGGGTGCGCGAGCCGTCCGGGCGGGTGATCTCGAACTTGTACACCTCGCCCGCGCCGATCGCCGGCACGAACAGCTCCCACACCCCGGAGGAGCCCAGCGAGCGCATCGGGAAGCCGGTCCCGTCCCAGAAGTTGAAGCCGCCCGTGATCCGTACACCCTGCGCGTCGGGCGCCCACACCGCGAACCGGGTCCCGGACACCCCCTGATGGGTGGTGACGTGCGCGCCGAGCGCCCGCCACAGCTGCTCGTGCCGGCCCTCGCCGATCAGGTGCAGGTCCAGCTCGCCGAGGGTGGGCAGGAACCGGTAGGGGTCCTCGGTGTCCAGGACGTTCCCCTCGTACGCCACCAGCAGCCGGTAGTCCGGTACGGCTCCCAGCGGCAGCAGCCCCGAGAAGAACCCCTCTCCGTCGTCGTGCAGCTCGGCGTGCAGCTCGCCGGTGACGACCGTGACGGACAGCGCGTACGGCCTGAAGACCCGGAAGGCCACGCCTCCGGGCACCGGGTGCGCGCCCAGCACCGAGTGCGGGGCGTGGTGGGTGCCGTGCAGCAGCCGCTCACGGTCGGCGGGTGAGACACCGGCCGCCGGCCGCTCGTGCGCCGGCACCTTCTGCCGGGGAACGGTCTTCTCCCTGGTCTTGGTGTGCTTCTTGCCCTTCGGGGTCACGGACGAGCCTCCTGGTCTTCACGCGGCGAGGCGACGGATCGCCGAGAGCGGTACGGGCAGCCAGTCGGGGCGGTGCCGGGCCTCGTAGACGATCTCGTAGACCGCCTTGTCGGTCTCGTAGGCCCGCAGCAGCACCGGATCGGTGCGCGGATCGCGGCCGGCCACCTCCGCGTACCCGGAGCAGTAGGCGGCCCGGCACACGCGCGCCCAGTCCGGCGCGGGCGGGGTGACGGAGTGGGCCGCGTAGTCGAAGGAGCGGAGCATCCCCGCGATGTCCCGCACCGGCGGCTGCGGCATCCGGCGTTCGGCGGGCGGCCTGGCCGGCTCGCCCTCGAAGTCGATCAGCGACCACTCCCCGGACGGGGAGCGCAGGCACTGGCCCAGGTGCAGATCTCCGTGGATCCGCTGGGCGGTCCAGGTGCGGCCCTCGGTGGCGAGGGAGGCAAGCGCCGCGTAGGCCGAGCGCAGTCCGCCCTCGTACGGCCGCAGGCTGGGCACCGCCTGGACGGCCGCCGCCAGCCGCTCGGTCATCCCGTCGGCCAGCGACTGCAGCTGCACATGGCCGAGGGTGACCGTCGGCAGGGCGCGGGCGAGCGCGGTGTGCACCTCGGCGGTGGCCCGGCCCAGCCCCCGCGCCTCGGCCGCGAAGTCCTCCCCCTTGGCCAGCTCGCGCAGCGCCAGCTCCCAGCCGTCGCTCGCCCCGCTGACGAAGGGCTGGAGCACCGCCAGCACATACGACTCCTCGTCCAGCTCGGCGTGCAGCCAGGCCGTCGGCGCGGGCACCCGGGGGCAGCCCTCGCGGGCCAGTGCCAGGGGTATCTCCAGGTCGGGGTTGACGCCGGGCACCACCCGACGCAGCAGTTTCAGGATGAACGTGTCGCCGTAGACCACCGAGGAGTTGGACTGCTCGGCGGTCATCAGCCGGGCCACCAGGCCCTCGCGTATCTCCTGGCGCGGGTCCCGCTCGAAACGCAGCCCGCCGATGCGGGCCCGGGTGCGCAGGGCCTCCAGAAGCACCTCGGCGGGCCGGGGGTCGTACAGGGCCTCGTACACCGTGCGTCCGGCGAGCGGCCCGTCCTCCACATGTCCGATCAGCGCGGGCGCCAGCCGGGGCGGCAGCGCCTCGCGCACGCCTATGAGCAGCTGGTAGCAGTCGCCCGGGTGGGTCTCGGCGCCCAGCGTGGACGGCTGGTGGACGCGCAGCAGCAGGTGGTAGAGGCCCACCCGGCCGTCGGGCGGCAGCAGTTCGGTGACGGCCACGGGCGTGAACCCGGTGACCGGGCGCCCCTTGCCGGCGAACCACCGCTGCCTCGGCAGCCACTCGCGCAGCAGGGGATCGAGCGAAGCGAGGAGGTGACCGGTGGTACGGGTGGTGTCCGAAGAGGTGACCGTTTCCGCCATGGGCGTCACTTCCTTTCCCCGGGTTCGTCGGGGTGTTACTGATGCGTGCCCCGGGTGGGGCGGTGGAAACCGCCCCACCCCAGGGGGCTAGGCCGCTTCTCGCCGCAGCCGGAACCAGTAGAAGCCGTGCCCCGCGAGGGTGAGCAGGTACGGCAGCTCGCCGATCGCCGGGAAGCGGACCCCGCCGAACAGCTCGACCGGGTGCCGCCCGCCGAACCGGCTCAGGTCCAGCTCCGTGGGCTGTGCGAAGCGGGAGAAGTTGTGGACGCACAGCACGAGGTCGTCCTCGTACTCGCGCAGAAAGGCGAGCACGGCCGGGTTGGTGGACTGCAGCTCGTTGTAGGACCCCAGTCCGAAGGCGGGATTCTGCTTGCGGATCTCGATCATGCGGCGGGTCCAATGCAGCAGCGACGACGGCGACGACATCGACGCCTCGACGTTGGTGACCTGGTAGCCGTAGACCGGGTCCATGATCGTCGGCAGGTACAGGCGTCC
>NZ_JBITGJ010000154.1:0-11684 GCF_044456925.1 Streptomyces sp. NPDC050743 | reverse complement strand
GCAGCTGGCACCTCACCCCGGCCACCGCATAGCGAAAGGGCCGCCCGGCCCACAGCCGAGCAGCCCCTCAAACAAGATTTTCAGCAGCCTTCTAGTAGGACTCCGTTAGGTCTTTCGCGTGGTCGTGGTCAGCGGCATGGTGGGTGTGTGGATGCACATGAAGTGAACCGTGTTCGGGCGAAGTTGGCGTTATTCGTGGCGGATGTGTTCGCCTCGGTGCCGCGCAAGGACCAGCGGGCCAAGAGCGACTGCTATCTGCGGGGACTGATGGTGGACGGTCGCCGCAAGTCGATCCAGGCCATGGCCTCGCGACTGCCGGACGGCAACGAGCAGAACCTGCAGCAGTTCGTGAACCAGTCCACCTGGGATCCGGTGCCGGTGCGGCGCCGGATCGCCGAGCGGATGGTGCCCCTGATCGGCCCGGATGCCTGGGCGGTCGACGACGTGTCGTTTCCCAAGGACGGCAGAATGTCGGTCGCCGTTGCCCACCAGTACTGTGGGGCCCTGGGCAAGCAGGCGAACTGCCAGGTCGCGGTCAGCGTGCACGCGGTCACCGACACCGCCTCCGTCCCGCTGCAGTGGCGGTTGTTCCTGCCCAAGGAGTGGGACAGCGATGTCGACCGCCGTCGTCGCTGCCGGGTGCCCGATGGGGTCGGGCACCGGGAGAAGTGGCGCCTGGCCTTGGACACCCTGGATGAGCTGGCCACCTGGGGCTTGGTGCCGCCGGTGGTGGTGGCCGACGCCGGCTACGGACAGAACGCCGACTTCCGTGCCGGGCTGGCCGACCGGGATATCGCCTACGTGGTGGCCGTCCGCTCGGACGTGACCGTCCACCCGCATCACGTGACACCCGTTGCCCCGCCCTGGTCCGGCAACGGCCGCCGGCCGCAGCCCCGCTACCGGGACAAGCCGTCCTCGGTGGCCGACCTGGCCACCAGCCGCGGACGGCAGGCATTCACTGAGGTCACCTGGAGGGAAGGCTCTCGCGGGCCGATGCGCTCGCACTTCCTGGCGCTGCGCGTGCGGCCCGCCGGGGTCCGAGCCCGCCGCCTGGCCCAGGCCGCCGCCACCGCGCGCGACGGCCAGTGGGATGGCGTCTTGCCCGAGGTGACGCTGCTGGCCGAATGGCCCGAGGAAGCCGAAGCACCCACCGACTACTGGCTGTCCAACCTGCCGGCAGACACTCCGGTCACCGAACTGGTCCGCCTGGCGAAGATCCGCTGGCGGATCGAGCACGACTACCGGGAACTCAAGCACGGCCTGGGCCTGGACCACTTCGAAGGCCGCTCCTGGACCGGCTGGCACCACCACGCCACCCTCGTCACCGCCGCCCACGCGTTTCTCACCGAGCAGCGGCTGGCCCCAAAAGCCCGCACACCGGCCTCACCCTCTACCAGACCCTCGATGCACTCCAAGACCTGCTGAACTGCTGGACCGGCATCTGCACCACCTGCCACCAGCCCCTACCCCGGACCAGACACCAGCCAGCAAGATCCATTTCAACCTAACGGAGTCCTACTAGACGGCCTCGACCTCGGCCACCTGGGCCCGGGCCCCGCGGATCCGCTCCACCTGCACGGCGGTGACGGCCCGCACGGCCAGCGCCCCGGCGACGGCGGCGCCCACCACGGCGGCGTCGCAGACGAGCAGTGGCCACACCTCGCCGTAGGCACGCCCGATGATCTCGTCCGTGGAGTCGCGGTACACGACCCCTACGCCGCCGAACGTGCCCAGCAGCCACAGCGCCCACCACACGTCGACGGAGCCGGGAAGCCGGCGCCCGGGAGCGCTGCTGCGGAACGCGTCGACGACGATCCCGCGCGGAACCCACAGGTTGAACACGGGCAGGACCCACCCGAGATACACCCAGAACCCCAGGTACTTGGGCGCGTCCCCCGACAGCGCCCGCGCGTTGTCCCGCAGCCGCCACAGCCAGGACAGGAACAGCAGCGCGCAGACCAGGGCGAGCCCGGCCCCCGCCGAGGTCACCCAGTGGTACGAATCCTCCAGGGAGTTGAGCGGCCGGTGCACCCCGTTCCCCTGGTCCGGCGGCCCGTCGCCCGGCTCCCCCGCGACGGCGAGCCGTACCTCCCACACCCCGCGCACCAGCCAGGCGAGCCCGGCCAGCAGCAGTCCCCCGACAGCCAGCCGCCCGGCCACCTGGACGGGCCGGTACGCGACCCAGGGGGCGGCGGACTGATCTTCCTCTTCGGTCACCGCGCCATCCTGTCGTACGGAAGCGGCACGCCACCAGGGAGCTCGGGCGAGGGACGCCGTTGCGCCGTTCGGGTGCATCCGTCACGCGGTCGGCCGCGCGTCGGGCGTCGCCCGCACCGCTTCGCGGCAAAGGATGGCAAGTAGCCGACTTCATGGCATGCGCGGACCGCGAGCATCAGGAGACAGACGACTTGTGAGCATCCTCAACGAACCCCATGGTGCCGCCGCGGCCGAGGACGCCTACGAGAGCGAGGTGCCGGTCAGGGGCAGGCAGCCCGGCAATGTCGTGGTGAAGTGGATGACGACCACCGACCACAAGACCATCGGCACGCTGTATCTGGCGACGTCCTTCGCGTTCTTCCTGATCGGCGGCGTGATGGCGCTCATCATGCGCGCCGAGCTGGCCCGGCCGGGCCTGCAGATCGTCTCGAACGAGCAGTTCAACCAGCTGTTCACCATGCACGGCACCGTGATGCTGCTGATGTTCGCGACGCCGCTGTTCGCCGGTTTCACCAACTGGATCATGCCGCTGCAGATCGGCGCGCCCGACGTGGCCTTCCCGCGGCTGAACATGTTCGCCTACTGGCTGTACCTGTTCGGCTCGCTCATCGCGGTGGGCGGCTTCCTCACCCCGGACGGCGCGGCCGACTTCGGCTGGTTCGCCTACTCCCCGCTGACGGACGCGGTCCACTCGCCGGGCGTCGGCGGCGACCTGTGGATCATGGGCCTGGCCTTCTCCGGCTTCGGCACCATCCTCGGCTCGGTCAACTTCATCACCACGATCATCTGCATGCGGGCCCCCGGACTGACCATGTTCCGCATGCCGATCTTCGTGTGGAACGTGCTGCTGACCGCCGTCCTGGTGCTGCTGGTCTTCCCGATCCTGGCCGCCGCCCTGTTCGCGCTGGAGGCGGACCGCAAGTTCGGCGCCCACGTCTTCGACGCGGCCAACGGCGGATCCCTGCTCTGGCAGCACCTCTTCTGGTTCTTCGGCCATCCAGAGGTCTACATCATCGCGCTGCCGTTCTTCGGCATCATCAGCGAGATCATCCCGGTGTTCTCACGCAAGCCCATGTTCGGCTACATGGGCCTGATCGCCGCGACCATCTCCATCGCCGGCCTGTCCGCGACCGTGTGGGCCCACCACATGTTCGTCACCGGCGGTGTGCTGCTGCCCTTCTTCGCCTTCATGACCTTCCTGATCGCGGTCCCGACCGGTGTGAAGTTCTTCAACTGGATCGGCACGATGTGGAAGGGCAGCCTGTCCTTCGAGACGCCGATGCTCTGGGCGGCGGGCTTCCTGGTCACCTTCCTCTTCGGCGGCCTGACCGGGGTCATCTTGGCCTCGCCGCCGATGGACTTCCACGTCTCCGACTCGTACTTCGTGGTGGCCCACTTCCACTACGTGGTCTTCGGTACGGTCGTCTTCGCGATGTTCGCCGGCTTCCACTTCTGGTGGCCGAAGTTCACCGGCAAGATGCTGGACGAGCGCCTCGGCAAGATCACGTTCTGGACGCTGTTCGTCGGCTTCCACACCACCTTCCTGGTCCAGCACTGGCTGGGCGCCGAGGGCATGCCGCGCCGCTACGCCGACTACCTGGCGGCCGACGGCTTCACCGCCCTGAACACGGTCTCCACGATCGGTTCGTTCCTGCTCGGCCTGTCGATGCTGCCGTTCCTCTACAACGTGTGGAAGACGGCCAAGTACGGCAAGCCGGTCGCCGTGGACGACCCCTGGGGCTACGGGCGCTCCCTGGAATGGGCGACGTCCTGCCCGCCCCCGCGGCACAACTTCCTCACCCTCCCCCGGATCCGCAGCGAATCCCCGGCGTTCGACCTGCACCACCCCGACATCGCGATGCGGGAGCACGAACACCCGGTCCCGGCGCGGCCCGACCGAGGACAGGGGTGATCGGACTGCCGAGGCAGGGAGCCGACGACGCGCTCGCCAACGAGGTGGAGGGGTACCTGCTCTGGCAGGCCCGCATCGCCGAGGCCGAGCGGCGCGCTGAGGAGTTCACCGGGCCCCTGGAGTGGCTGACGACCGCGCAGCGCGAGGAGATCGAGCGCCGGTACGTCGCCGACAGCCTGACCAGGGCCCGGGCCGACCTGGAACGCATCGCGGCCCGCTGCATGTCGCTGCGCGCCGAGTACGAGCACCGCTACGACGAACTGCGCCGCCGCTGCCTCGCCGTGACCCTCGCGGTGTGCACCGGCTGCACGGCCCTGGCCACGCTGTTGCTCCTCCTGTGACCGAAGCCGTCACCGGGAGGCCGCAGGGCCGTCACGCCATCCAGAAGAACACCGCCGTCATGCGCTTGTCCTCCAGCGTGGTGCCGCAGTAACCCGTCGCGCTGTGCACCAGGTTGGCGTTGTACAGGAGGAGGCGGTTGTACCTGTGGGGAACCCGGACGTCCTCCTCGAAGTGGTCGGCCGGGACGAACCTCGTGCCGAGGGCCTCGACGAGGTTGTTGTGCGGGGCCTGCACGATGTTGCCGCCGAGCCGGCCGCCGGGCAGTGACTGGCGGTAGAAGGCGGTGCCGCAGTTCTTGGGGACACCGGGGTTCAGGTACAGCACGGCGGCGTACCGGCACAGGGCGCGGGAGTCCGTGTGCGGCCGCGGTTCGCTCTCGCCCTCGCCGACCACCTGGACGCAGTTGTGGTTGAGGGTGCCGCCGCCGGGCGCCTGCTGCACCCACAGCTCCTTCGCCCCGGTGGCCTGCTTCACCAGGCCTTCGACGCGGGCGAGTTCACCGGGTTCCAGTCCGGGCATGGCGCGCAGGCCGGGCCAGGTCTCGGAGGTGTACGGGTAGCCCTCGACCCAGTCGTCCTTGGCCAGACACCGCTCCCGTACGGCGTCCACCTCGGGCAGGACGTCGTCGAAGACCCAGTAGTCGCGGCCCTTGGTGGGCTTGCGGTAGGGCAGGACGGGGAGGGAGGCCGGAGCCGGGGTCCGTGCGCCCGGCATGCGGGACGGTGGTGGCTGTGGGGGCATGGGGCGAATCTATGCCGCGACTTCCTCTCGCCTCTCCCGAGGAATGGTCAACTCTTCTTTACCCGCACCAGAGATACAAATCTTTACCCGCCGCACCGATACGAACGGCCCCCGCATCCGTACTGCTGTGCGTCCGAACCGCCCCGCGCCTACGCCTGGGCGGGATCCACGACCGGGCAGGAGGCACGGTGCGCTTTTCGCGGAACGCGACGGGAACGCTCTTCGTGGGCGGTGCGATGGCCATGACCCTCGTGGCACTCGCCTACCCGAGCATGCTCGGTCTGAGCAAGGTCTCCACCGCGCAGGACCGCGTCATCGCCAACACCCAGTGGGGGCCGCTCACCGAGCAGGACCGGGACTTCGTGGTGAAGGTGCGGGCCGCCGGCCTGTGGGAGTACCCGGTCGGGCAGATCGGGCTGCAGAAGGGCACCACACCGGCGGTCATCACGGCCAGCAAGCACCTGGTCGACGGGCACGCGGCCCTGGACACCACCTGCCGCAAGATCGCGCCGCTGCTGAACATCGCGCTGCCCGACCTGCCGAGTCCCCAGCAGCAGGGCTTCGTCAGCCAGCTCAAGGCGGACAGCGGGAAGAAGTTCGACAGCGACTTCGCCAACATCCTGCGGATGACGCACGGCTCGATCTTCAACACCATCTCGAAGATCCGGTCCACCACCAAGAATTCGCTGGTGCGCGCCCTCGCCGACCAGGCCAACGACACCGTGCTGGACCATATGACGGTGATGGAGAAGACCGGTCTGGTCGACTTCGACCAGACCATCTTCCAGCAGACCACCCCGCCCAAGCTGCCCAACTCCGACCTGACCCCGCCACCCCCGGCCGCCGGTCAGCCGGAGGTGGTCCTCACCCCGCCACCGAACGCCACTTCGACGCCCGTCGACATCAACGGGCTGACCGGCAACAACGGAGGTGCGGGCGCGAGTCCGGGGGCGAGCCCGAGCCCGACGGTGGGTTAGGCCAGCCAGACGGTCGTGTCCGGCGGGAGGGCCCTGCCGTCGAGCGGGGAACTGGCCAGCAGCACCTCCCCCGGCGGCAGCGGCACGGCCTGGCCGGAGAGGTTGGCCAGGCAGCGCCAGTCCTCGGAGCGGGCGAAGTCCAGCACGCCGGCGGGGGCGTCCGGGGTCCAGGTCAGCGTCTCGCCCTCCAGCAGCTTGCGGCGCAGCCGCAGGGCGGTGCGGTACAGCTCCAGGGTCGAGCCCTCCACCTCCGTCTGCGCCTCGACGGCGTACGCCGCGAAGGACGACGGCTGCGGCAGCCAGGCGGCGCCCGGCCCGAAGCCGTACGACGGTCCGTCCGTCGTCCACGGCAGCGGCACCCGGCAGCCGTCGCGGCCCTTGCGGACATGGCCGGTCTGCTCCCAGATCGGGTCCTGGAGCACCTCGGTGGGCAGGTCGGCGACCTCGGGCAGGCCGAGTTCCTCGCCCTGGTAGAGGTACGAGGATCCGGGCAGCGCCAGCATCAGCAGGGTGGCCGCGCGCGCCCGGCGCAGCCCGGCGCCGGTGTCGATCGCGGGCGCGCTGCCGCCGGACAGCAGCCAGGCGGCCGGGTCGGTGCCGGACGGAAGCATGAGGCGGGAGGTGTGCCGTACGACGTCGTGGTTGGACAGCACCCAGGTGGCGGTGGCACCGGCGGCCCGGGCGGTGGCCAGCTCGTCGGTGATGACCCGGCGGAGCTCGTCGGCGTCCCAACGGGTCTGCAGGTACTCGAAGTTGAAGGCCTGGTCGAGTTCGTCGGCGCGGGCGTACAGGGCGCGGCGGGGGCCCGGGACCCAGGCCTCGGCCACGGCGGTACGCGGCAGGCTGTAGGCGTCGAAGATCTTGCGCCAGTCCCGGTAGATCTCGTGGACCTCGTCGCGGTCCCAGTACGGGTGGCTGCCCGGCGGGACGAGCGGGAGGGCCTCCTCACCGGTCGCGCCGATGTTCCCGATGTCCCGCAGCGGCTCGGCGAGGTCCTTGACGAGGCCGTGGGCGACGTCGATCCGGAAGCCGTCGACGCCCCGGGCGGACCAGAAGCGCAGGGTGGTGCGGAAGTCGGCGCGGACGTCCTCGTCGTCCCAGTTGAGGTCGGGCTGCTCGGGGGCGAAGAGGTGCAGGTACCACTCGCCGTCCGGGGTCCGCTTCCAGGCGCTGCCGCCGAAGACGGACTGCCAGTCGGTGGGCGGGAGTTCGCCGTGGGCGCCGCGGCCGGGGCGGAAGACATAGCGCTCGCGGGCCGGGGAGCCGGGCGCGGAGCGCAGGGCCTCCTGGAACCAGGGGTGCTGGTGCGAGGTGTGGTTCGGGACGATGTCGACGACGACCTTCAGACCGAGCCGGTGGGCCTCGCCGACCAGGGCGTCGAAGTCGTCCAGGGTGCCGAGGCGGGGGTCGACGTCCCGGTGGTCGGCGACGTCGTAGCCGCCGTCGGCCAGTTCCGAGGGGTAGAAGGGGCTCAGCCACAGCGCGTCGACGCCGAGGCCGGCGAGGTGGTCCAGACGCTGGGTGATGCCGCGCAGGTCCCCGAGCCCGTCGCCGTCGGCGTCGGCGAAGCTGCGGGGATAGACCTGGTAGATGACGGCCTGGCGCCACCAGTCGGGGCTCTTGGAGGAGAGGTCCGGGGTGCGGTCTGCCATACGGGATCCCTTCGGGCAGGACGACGGTACAAGGAATCTGTCCAGCTTGCCCGGAAAAGGAACCTTAGGGCGGCATGCCCTGGGCCGCGTTGCGCCACACCTTCACGTCGAGCGCGGCGTACGTCGCGAGGACCGCCCCTTACGGCCCTCGTCACCCGCGGGCGCCGGTGAGGTCGGTGCGCGGCGTCGGAGGCCGGGTGGGTGAGCAGGCCGCGGCCCGTCGGCGGGCCGAAACCAAAGGGGCCGGCCCGGATCGGTCAGGGTCGCTCGACCGTCTCCAGGTACAGCTTCACGTAGCGGGCCACGTCGACCTCCAACGCCACGTCCACCAGGGCCTGTTCGCGTCGACCCTCGTGGAGTTCGGACTCGCCGTGGCGGGGGCGGCGGTCGACGATCGTCTGGCCCCGGGTCGGGCCCGGGGCCAGGGACACCTCGACCGGCAGCAGCCGGGTGGTGATGCCCTGCGGGTCGGCGACCGCGCACACCGCGCCCGCGTCGCCGAGTCCGCCGGCCTCCTCCGCCTCGGGCTCCTCGCCCTGCGTGGTGGGCCGGTGGGCGAGCAGTTCGCCGGCCAGCCGGGTGCCGGGGTCGCTGCTCGCGCGCATCCGGTGCACGTCCGCGGCGTCCACGACGACCTGCATGAAGACGTCGAGGCCGTACATGGTGATCGGCACGCCCGCGGTGAGCAGGATCGCCGCCGCCTCCGGGTCGTGCCAGACGTTGAACTCGGCGACCGGCGTGGCGTTCCCGACGGCCACCGCGCCGCCCATGAAGACGATCCGCTCGATGTTGCGGGTCACCTCCGGGTGGGCGCGCAGCAGCAGGGCGATGTTCGTCAGGGGCGCGGTGGGGATCAGGGTGACCGGGCGCGGGGAGGCCAGGATCTCGCGGCGCAGCAGCGTCACGGCGTCCAGCTCCGAGGCGGTGCGCCGCGGCGCGGGCAGGCCCAGGTCGCCCATGCCGTCGGCGCCGTGCACGTGCTGTGCCGAGCGGGCCGGCTCGATCAGCGGGCGTGCGGCGCCCCGGCCCACCGGGATGTCCGGGGCGCCCGCCTGCTCCAGCACGGTGAGGGTGTTGCGGACCACGCCGTCGACGTCCGTGTTCCCGGCCACACAGGTCACCGCCCGCAGATCGAGGCCCGGGTGGCGCACGGCCAGCAGCAGGGCCAGGGCGTCGTCGACCCCCGTGTCGCAGTCGATGATCACCGGGATGGGCTGACCGGTCACGGCGGACTCCTTCCGTCAAGCCGACCTTGGATCAGTTCCGACCTTAGATCAGTTCGGTCACTCCCACAGGGCGGTGCCGCGTTCCGCCACCCGTCCGGCGATCTGGGACAGCAGCTCGGGCACCGGCAGCTCGCCGGGCCGGCGGCCGTCCCGCAGCCGTACCGCGGCCAGGCCCGCCGCGGCCTCACGGGCACCGATCACCGCCTGGTACGGCACCAGGCGCGCGGCGCGGATCCGGGCGCCGAGGCTGCCCTGGTCCGGGCCTGCGAGTTCGGCCCGCAGTCCCAGCGCCACGGCCTCGCGCACGACCGCCGCCGCCTGCTCCACCTGCTCCTCGGCGACCGGCAGGACCACCAGCTGGACGGGCGCCAGCCAGGCCGGGAAGGCACCCGCGTGCGCCTCGATCAGGTGGGCGACGGCCCGCTCGACACTGCCGATGATGCTGCGGTGCACCATGACCGGCCGGTGCTTCGCACCGTCGGCGCCGATGTAGTGCAGGTCGAAGCGGGCCGGCTGGTGGAAGTCGATCTGCACGGTGGACAGGGTGGACTCGCGGCCGGCCGGGTCGGCGATCTGCACGTCGATCTTCGGGCCGTAGAAGGCGGCCTCGCCCTCCGCCTCCTCGTACTCCAGACCGGACGCGTCCAGGACCTCCCGCAGCAGGACGGTGGCCCGGCGCCACAGCTCCGGATCGGCGACGTCCTTCCCGCCCTCCCCGGGCAGCGACAGCCGGTGCCGTACGGCCTCGATGCCCAGGTCGGCGTAGGCGCGGGCGATCAGCTCCAGCGCGGCGCGGGCCTCCTGAACCGCCTGGTCCAGGGTGCAGAAGATATGCGCGTCGTTGAGCTGGATGGCACGCACACGGGTCAGGCCGCCGAGGACGCCGGAGAGTTCGGCACGGTGCATGCCGCCCAATTCGGCGATGCGCAGGGGCAGCTCCCGGTAGCTGTGGGAGCGGGAGCGGTAGATCAGGGCGTGGTGGGGGCACAGGCTGGGCCGCAGGACGACCTCCTCCGCGCCCAGCCTCATCGGCGGGTACATGTCGTCGCTGTAGTGGTCCCAGTGCCCGGAGATCTCGTACAGCTCCCGTTTGCCGAGCACGGGCGAGTACACGTGCCGGTACCCGGCCCGGCGTTCGGCCTCGCGGATGTACTCCTCCAGGGTGTGCCGTACGACCGCGCCGTCGGGCAGCCAGTACGGCAGGCCCGCGCCGATCAGCGGGTCGGTGTCGAACAGACCGAGCTCGCGGCCGAGGCGGCGGTGGTCGGGCAGTGCGTCGCTCATGGGCGGGTCTCCTCGCTGCGGGAGGCGAACGCCCACGGCACGCCGAAGCCCCGGGGCGTTCGCCCCGGGGCTTCGATGCTGGTCAGGTGTCAGCGCGCCGGGACGGTCTCCGGCGTCGTCGTGCTCTTCGGGCACTGCTGGGCGCGCTGCATACGGCGACCGTAGCA
This sequence comes from Streptomyces sp. NPDC050743, assembly GCF_044456925.1. Lineage (NCBI taxonomy): Bacteria > Bacillati > Actinomycetota > Actinomycetes > Kitasatosporales > Streptomycetaceae > Streptomyces > Streptomyces sp. NPDC050743. The sequence continues at coordinate 1,166 of NZ_JBITGJ010000154.1, read as the reverse complement.
GCCGCCGAAGCACCAGGTCGACGCGTTTTCCGCGCACCGCTCACCGGCATACGGCGGGCCGGTCACCCGGACGGACCGGAGCGCTGGTGGGCCGGTCGGGCCGGTGGTGCCGTGAGATCAAGCACCGCATCGGCAGCCGGCCCAGGAGGCACTCCATGACCCACGAGATACGCCCCCGCAGCCTCCTGTTCTGGCTGATCGTCGCCGGCCTCCTCGCCATGGGCGGCTTCGCGGCCCTCAGCCTGAAACAGCCGGAGACCGCGCCCCAGCCCCTCCCGACGATCGACAAGCCGTCGCCGACGCCGAAGGCGTCCACGCGGGCCGACGGTGCCTCCCTCACCGACCAGCAGGCGCAGGCCGCGCTCCTCACCCAGACCGACCTCGGCGCCCCCTGGACGGCGACCCGCGGGGCGGCCACCTGGCGGGACCAGCTGCTGAAGGCGACCACCTCGGCCGGCGCGTGCCAGCGGCTGCTGGACGCCCTCTACACCGACGAACTCCTCGGCGGCCCGCCCCGCGTCGCCATCGGCCTGGACGACGCCGACACCAACGCCCAGCTGCGCTACCAGATCGCCGCCCGCCGCCCCGCCGACGTGGACGCGGCGCTCGCCTGGCTGAAGACGATGCCAGCGCAGTGCGCGCGGTTCACGGCCACCACGGAGACCGGGATCACGGAGGACATCCAGGTCGACGACGCCCCGCTGCCGGAGGTCGGGGACGCGCGCCAGGGCCTCAGGGTCAGCCTCGCCGCCACCGATTCCGACGGCCGGCACGGCGTGCTGACGCTGGAGGTGGCCGCCGTCCGGGTCGGCCAGGACGCCTTCGCCCTCACCAACGGCGGCCTGGGCGACGTCCCGAACGACGCGACCCAGGCCGCCGTCCAGATCGGCGCCCTGCGCCTGGCGGACATCCGCAAGCAGGGGAGGGCCCAGGTGTGAGCCGGGGTGCCGCTTGCCCCGGGCGCCGCCCCGGGCCGGCTCCCTTTCGGGCTTCCCGGGGCGCGGTACAGGAGAGTGGCCCCACCACGAACTTCACCAGTTGAAGGCTCCCCTCCCTGGAGGGAGGGAATGCGTCACCCTCCAGGGCTGAGCGGGGATTTACGGCTCAGGCCGCCGCCGGAGCCGGCGGCTCGGGTGGTCTTACGCCCTCGGCACCGTCCGGGTTCC
>NZ_JBITGJ010000153.1:0-11774 GCF_044456925.1 Streptomyces sp. NPDC050743 | reverse complement strand
GCTCGGTGTGCCGGCCGGGCCCGCCACCTCGGCGGTCCTGGTCTACCGGCTGCTCACGTTCTGGCTCAACGTCCCGCTCGGTGCACTGGCCCTCGACTTCGTCCAGCGGCGTGGGTACGTGTGACGCCGACTCACATCCAGCCCGCTCACATCCAGGGGTCGGGACCGGGATCGCCGCCCGCTGCCGCGACGGCGAGCCGGCCGGTGTAGTGCGTCCACCCCTCCTCGTGCGCGTGGGAAGTGCCACGAAGCCGTCCTGGGCTAATACCACTACCTGCCAGTGAGCCTTTTCCAACCTGCTCCAGGTCGCCCGGGAGACCGAGTTCCCGCTCGACGTTGACGACCGTGAGGCCGTCGACGCCCGGGGTCCGGGCTCCCTTGTTGCGCGCGACCCGTTCGAACGCCACGAGCAGCGTCGCCGGGTCGCATACGAGGTTGAACAGATCGTCGAACCTGCGGCCATGGTCAGCCGCCGCCCAACGGTGAAGTTTGGTCTGCATCCCCGATACCCGCTGGTGAGACCCCAACGGGGCCTCGGGAGCAGCGTTGGGCCGGTCGGCCCTGAGTCTCACGTCGTACGGCCGCGCGTCCGCGACGGGCATTGAGGCCGAGGCGTCCCCCGCCACGGCGCCAAGGTGCATGTCTTTCCCAGCGGCGCGGAGGTCTGCTGCCGCCACAAGCGGCCAGGACCACCTACTACGCGAGCGCCCTGTCGCCCTGCGCCATGGCCTTGGCCTCGCACCTGGACGCCGCGTAGCGTCTGACCATGAACAGGCAACTGCAAAGGAACATGGTGCTCGTTGCCGCCGGCGCGGTCGTCGCCGCAGCCCTGGCGAAGGAACTGCGTAAACCCTCAAAGGCGCGCACCTGGACAGGGCGCGTCTTCGGGCTCCCGTACGACTTCCGGCGACCCACACCGGAGAAGATCGCCCGCGAGTTCTGGGATCCCGACAGCGACGCCTTCTTCACGCCGCACGCCTTCGGCGTCGGATACGGAGTGAACCTGGCCCGCGTGGCACGGGAGCTACGCCGCTCTCGTTGATCGGGTTGCAACGGCAGCCGACGGTCGCTGGTTGCCCCGCGGTGCCGAGTGCCTCATCGCAGTGCGCGAGTGCAGCAGGTCCGCACCCCTGTGCCCTTGCTCGGGCACAGGGGAATCGCTCGCTCCCGTTAGCCGTCAATCACCCGCGACCAGGGCGGTGAGGTCCAAGAGCCGGTTGGTGTAGCCCCACTCGTTGTCGTACCAGCCGAAGACCTTGACCAGGGTGCCGTTGGCCTGGGTGAGCGCGGCGTCGAAGACGCAGGAGGCCGGGTCGCCGATGACGTCGCGGGAGACGATGGGCGCTGTCGAGACCCGCAGGATGCCGTTCAGCGGTCCCTCGGCAACCTCGGCGAAGGCCGTGTTGATCTCGTCGGCCGTGACCTCGCGATTGAGCACGACCGTCAGGTCGGTGAGCGAGCCGTCCTCCACGGGCACCCGGACGGCGATCCCGTCCAGTGCACCGGCCAGTTCCGGCAGTACGAGGCCGACAGCGCGAGCGGCGCCCGTGCTGGTCGGGATGATGCTCAGCGCCGCCGAACGCGCGCGGCGCAGATCCTTGTGCGGGCCGTCGAGCAGGGACTGGTCGTTGGTGTAGCCGTGGATGGTGGTCAGCAGGCCGCGGTCGATGCCGAAGGCGTCGTCGAGCACCTTGACCATCGGTGCGAGGCAGTTGGTGGTGCAGGAGGCGGCCGAGATGATCCGGTCGCGATCACGGTCGTACGTGTTGTCGTTGACGCCCATCACGATGGTGGCGTCGACGCCCTTGCCGGGCGCCGACAGGAGCACGGTGTGGGCGCCGGCCTTCAGGTGCAGGGCCGCAGAGTCGCGGTCGCGGAAGCGGCCGGTGGACTCGATGACGATGTCGGCTCCGTAGTCGGACCAGTGCAGGGCGGCGGGGTCCCGCTCAGCGGTGACGTTGATCCGCCGGCCGTCGACGGTGATCGAGCTGTCGTCGTGTGCAACCTCGCGTCCGATGTGCCCGAAGGTCGAGTCGTACTCCAGGAGGTGGGCGAGGGTGGCGGGCGGGGCGATGTCGTTGATCGCAACGACGTGGACGTCCTGGGTGCCCGCCTCCGCGCGGTCGAGGGCCGCGCGGAGATAGGTGCGGCCGATCCGGCCGAAGCCGTTGATGCCGACACGTACGGTCATGGTGAGGAACTCCTTTACAGTCGGGGGCCTACCGTGGTCGGGAGTGGCTCAGTGAGTCGTCGGTGGTGGAGGCGGCATGGCTGGTAAGAAGGCGGCGAAGCTGCCCCGCGAGGTGTACGAGAAGGAACTGCTGTGCCTGCAGACCGAGTTGGTGAAGCTGCAGGAGTGGGTGCGGGCGGAGGGTGCTCGGCTGGTCGTGATCTTCGAGGGGCGGGATGCGGCGGGCAAGGGCGGGACCATCAAGCGGGTCGCCTTGCATCTCAATCCGCGGGTGGCGCGGATCGCGGCCCTGCCGAAGCCGACCGAGCGCAAGCGGACCCAGTGGTACTTCCAGCGGTACGTCGAGCATCTGCCGGCCGCCGGGGAGATCGTGCTGTTCGACCGGTCCTGGTACACCCGGCCGGGGTCGAGCATGTGATGGGCTTCTGTACGAAGGAGGAGTACCAGCTGTTCCTGCGGCAGTGCCCGATCTTCGAGCGGATGCTGGTGGAGGACGGGATCCTGCTGCGCAAGTACTGGTTCTCAGTGAGCGACACCGCGCAGCAGGAGCGGTTCCGGCGCCGTCTGGAGGATCCGTTGCGGCGCTGGAAGCTGTCGCCGATGGACCTGGAGTCGATCACTCGCTGGGAGGCGTACTCGCGGGCCAAGGACGAGATGCTGATCCACACGGACATCTCCGAGGCGCCCTGGTACGTCGTGGAGAGCGACGACAAGCGCCGGGCGCGGCTGAACATGATCGCCCATCTGCTCGGCTCGCTCCCCTATCACGACGTGCCCCCACCGGTTCTGGAGCTGCCGCGTCGGCCGCCGTCGACCGGCTACGAGCGGCCGCCGCGTGATCTGCAGACGTACGTCCCGGATCACGCGGCGAGCCTGTAAGCCGGTCATCGGGCTCACGTCCGGTGCGGTACGACGGCGACGGGGCAGTTGGCGTGGTGCAGCACCGCGTGGGCGACGCGGCCGAACTGGAGGCCGTAGTGGCCCTCGCGGCGCCGGGCCCCGACGACGAGCAGGTCGGCGTCGGCCGAGGCGCCGAGCAGGACCTGGCGGGTGTGGCCCTCGACGGTGCGGCGGTGCACCTCGACGTCGGCCGGGACGTCCCGCAGAGCTGCTTCCAGCGCCTCCGCTGCCTTCTCCTCGTGCAGCCGGGCCGGTTCGCCGGCCAGCAGGGGGTGGTCGGTCGTCTCGTGTGCGGGGCAGCGCCAGGCCCGGACGGCTTCCAGCGGCACGCCGCGGAGCTGTGCCTCCTCAGCGGCGAAGCGCATCGCCGCTGCGTCCGTCGGCTCCTCGCCGACGCCCACGACGATGCGGCCGTGCCTGCCGGGTACGGCCCGGTTGTCGTGGCTGCCGCGCAACACGATCACGGGGCAGTGCGCGTGGCCGGCCACCGTGACGCTGACGGAGCCGAGGAGCGCCTCGGTCAGGCTGCTCCGGCCGCGTGAGCCGAGGACCATGGCGGCGGCGGTGCGGCTTTCCCGTACCAGCGCGTACTCGGGTTCCTCGGGCAGCACGTCGATGGTGACCTTCACATCGGGTTGACGCGTGCGGACCCGGCGCGCGGCGGTCTCGACGATGTCCTCAGCCATCACCTGGTCCGAGGGCTTGCCGAGATCGTCCGAGAGGGCGGTCCCTTCGTACCGCTCCCACAGCGAGGCGTACACCAGCCGCAGCGGCAGTCCCCGCAGGGCGGCCTCGTCGGCCGCCCAGTCAACGGCGCGCAGGCTCGGCTCCGAACCGTCGACGCCGACGACCAGGGGCAGTTCCATCTCGCTCACCTTCCCGCGTCCAGGTCGAAGACGATCCGGGCCTTGATGTCGCCGCGCAGCACGGCGTCGATGGACTCGTTCACGGAGGCGAGCGGACGGGTCTCGTAGATGACCTTGGTCCGGCCGGCAGCGTGGAGTTGGAAGACCTCGGTGAGGTCCTGCCGCGTGCCCACGATCGAGCCGATGACGGACGTGCCGTTGAGGACGGTGTCGAAGATCGGGACCTGGATCGTGCCGTGGGCGGGCAGGGCCACCATGACGAGCTTGCCGCCGCGCCGCAGGCCGGAGTTGACGGCCTCGAACGCGGCCGGGTTCACCGCGAGGGCGATCGCGGCGTGGGCGCCGCCGTGCTTCTTCAGCTCCTTGCCGACGTCCTGCTTGCGGGCGTCGATGACGAGGTCGGCTCCGAGCTCGCGGGCAAGTTCGAGCTTGTCGTCGGTGACGTCGATGGCCGCGACGGTGGCTCCGGCAATCTTGGCGTACTGCAGGGCGAGGTGTCCGAGGCCGCCGACGCCGGAGATCGCGACGAGCTGGGTGGGCCGGACGTCGGCGACCTTGAGTGCCTTGTACGTGGTGACGCCCGCGCAGGTCAGCGGGGCGGCGTCGAACGGGGTGACGCCCTCGGGCACCGACTGAGCGAAGTCGGCCCAGGCCAGCATCTTCTCGGCGTATCCGCCGTCGCAGCCGTACCCGGTGTTGACCTGCTGCTCGCACAGCGTCTCCCAGCCGGACAGGCAGTGCTCGCACCGCCCGCAGGCCTTCCCGAGCCACGGCACGGCGACCCGGTCCCCCACACTCAGATGGGTGACGCCGTCGCCGAGCTTCTCGACGAGGCCCACACCTTCATGACCGGGGACGAAGGGCGGAGTGGGCTTGACGGGCCAGTCGCCGTGTGCGGCGTGGATGTCGGTGTGGCACAGCCCGGAGGCCTCGACGCGGATGCGGACCTGGCCGGGGCCGGGTTCGGGGTCGGGGCGTTCCTCGATGACGAGGGGCTCGCCGAAGGCTCGTACGACCGCTGCCTTCATGATCTGTTCTCTCCTCTGGGGGTGCGTCAGTCGTGGGCGACGACGGCGACGGGGGCGGTGGAGTGGTGCAGGACGGCGTGGGTGACGGTGCCGATGTGGGCGCCGACGGCAGAGTTGCGGATGCGGCGGCCGACGACGACCAGGGAGGCTTCGTGCGAGGCGTCGATCAGGAGGAGCGAGGGGCTGCCGTAGCCCGACTGCTCCACGACGTCGACGTCCGGGTACTTCTGCCGCCACGGGCGCAGCACCTCGCTCAGCATCACGGCGTCGCCGTTCGCCATCTCCCGCTCGACCGCGGGCTCAAGAGCCATGCCGTAGGCGTAGTAGGGCGGCGGGTTCCAGGCGTGCACGACCCGCAGCGGCACCGACCGGCGCGCGGCGGCCTCGAAGGCGAACCCGATCAGCGCCTCGTCGGGGCGGGCGACGTCGAGCCCGAGGACAACGGGACGGAACGCCGTGGCTGCGGACGGGATGCCTGCCGGGTCCATCTGGTGCTCGTCCGCGGCCTGTTCACCGGCACGGACCAGGACCACGGGCCGCTCGGTATGCGCCACGACCGCGAGGCCGACCGAGCCGACCAGGAATCCGCCGATCCCGCCCAGGCCGCGTGCGCCGAGGACGAGCATGTCGGCGTCCTTGGCCGCGTTGACCAGGGCTTCGGCGGGTCGTCCGGTGAGCTGCTCGGTGGTCACCTCGATTCCGGGGTGGCGCAGTCGCAGGCCGTCGGCGGACTCGCGGGGGATCCTCTCGGTCCAGTGCTGGTGCGTCTCGGCGCCGAGGAGCGGGGCCTGGGCCATGGGCTCCGGGACGGGCTCCCATACCTGGACGAGTTTCACCGGCAGGCCGCGCAGTTTCGCCTCGCGGGCCGCCCATTCCGCGGCGGCGCGGCTCTCGGGTGAGCCGTCGAGGCCGACGGTGATGGTGCGGGGCATGTTCTCCACCTCCTGAATCGGGGCCCCCGAGGGGACCCGATTCCAGCGTCGTGTTCGGGGGTTGTTCAGGGCAGCGGCCGCTGGTCCTTCAGCGGGGACAATGGGCCCCTGACACGGCCCGGCGGGACGGGCCCGGGGCGAGGTCCGTCCCGCCGCGTGCGGGTTCGGTTCAGTGCAGCCAGGTGTGGTCGCGGACGATCGGCAGCCGCGCCCATGGCCGGCCCAGGCCCCAGGTGGCGCCCGCTGCCGCCACGGCGATCAGCGCGAGAGCGTAGATCACGTGGTAGTCGGTGAACGGGTTCGTCGACATGCTCGGCGCGCCGTTCGACAGGTGCTTGGCCGGCGGCCACTCGGCGATCCACATCAGCGCCATCATCGCCGTGCCCGCCACCGCGGCCGGCCACAGCGCCACACCGGACATGACGGCCAGGCCGATGCCGAGCAGGCCCAGCATGAACAGCCAGTTGGCCCAGGTGTCACCGGCCCAGGAGTGGAACGTCGACTCCATCGGCCCGGCGGCGACGGAGCTGAGGAAGCCCTTCGTCGGCGACCCACCGTCGATCCAGCCCTTGCCGGAGGCGGTCGCGTAACCCAGACCGAAGGTCTTGTCCAGGAACGCCCAAAGGAAGACGAACCCGGTCAGGATGCGCAGGGAGGCGAGGGCGTAGGCCTGCGCGGTGTGCGTGCCGAGACGTGCCGACACGGCGGACTGGGAGCCGGAGCCGGTCCGGTTCCAGCGGAAGGCGGCCGACAGGTGGAAGCCCGGGCTCCGGTGAGGGTGCTCGTGCACGGCCATGATGGTGATCCCTTCGGGGATGTATGAATCGTTGTCTCCTTGACGTGTCTCACTCTCGTCCGATGCCTGGCCTGGCGCCGGATGCCGAAGGTCTCCATCCGTTGGGCTGAACGTCCCTGCACGCGAGGCCCGTTGGGCTGGAGGTGGCGAACTGGGCAGGTGGAAGACCGGGCGGGTATCGCGGATGATCGCGCGGCCATGGATGCTGGGCCCAGGCAGAGAGGGGCGGCACATGGCTGAGGGTGCGGGCAGACGGTTTGCGTGGTGGCGTCGGCTGATACCCGGCCTCGACGCCCTGCTCAGTTACCGGCGCTCGTGGCTGAGGGGTGACCTGCTGGCCGGCGTCACGGTGGCGGCGTACCTCGTGCCGCAGGTGATGGCCTACGCGGGCGTGGCCGGGCTGCCACCGGTCGCCGGACTGTGGGCGATCCTGCCCGCCCTCGCGATGTACGCGCTGTTCGGGTCCACCCGGCTGCTGTCGGTCGGGCCGGAATCCACCACCGCGCTGATGACCGCCACTGTGGTTGGTCCACTCGCTGCCGGGGATGCCGGACGCTACACGTCGCTGGCCGCGGCTCTCGCGGTCACCGTCGGCTTGCTGTGCCTGGTCGCGCGGGTGGTGCGGCTGGGTTTCCTGGCGGATCTGCTCTCCCGTCCGGTCCTGACCGGCTATCTGGCGGGAGTGGCCCTGATCATGATGGTGGACCAGGTGCCCAGGCTCACCGGCGTGCGGACGACCGGTTCGGAGTTCTTCCCGCAACTGTGGTCTTTCGTTGTGCACTTGGGCGACAGCGATCCGCCAACGCTCGCCTTCTCCGCGGTCGCACTCGCGTTCCTGTTCGCGGTGAAGCGGTACGTGCCTGCGCTGCCCGGACCGCTGCTCACGGTGATCCTCGGCACGGCAGCCGTCACCGTCTTCGGCCTCGACCACCGGCACGGCGTCAAGGTGATCGGCGAGGTCCCGTCGGGGCTGCCCTCCCTCGCACTGCCGGACCTGGGCGAGCTGCCGCGCCTGGTGCTGCCCGCTCTGGGAGTGCTCCTGGTGGCGTATACGGACTTCATCCTCACCGCGCGCGCCTTCACACGCCATGAAGAGGAGGGCCCGGGGCTCGACGCCAACCAGGAGTTCCTGGCACTGGGGGCGTCCAACCTCGGTGCCGGCGTCCTGCACGGCTTCCCCGTCAGCAGCAGCGCCAGCCGCACCGCCCTCGCCTCCTCAACCGGCGCGCGCAGCCAGGTCTACTCCCTCGTCTCCGGCGCTGTGGTGCTGGCAGTCCTGCTCTTTCTCAGCCCGCTGCTGACCCGCATGCCCTCCGCCGTGCTCGGCGCGCTGGTCGTCTACGCGGCCGTCCGCATGATCGACCTGGACGGCTTCCGCCGCCTGGCCTCCTTCCGCCGCCGCGAACTCCTGCTGGCGCTCGGCTGCCTGGTCGGCGTGCTGGCCCTGGACATCCTCTACGGGGTGATCGTGGCGGTCGGCCTGTCGGTGGCCGAACTGCTCACCCGGGTCGCGCGCCCTCACGACGCGGTCGAGGGGCTGGTGCCGGGAGTGGCGGGCATGCATGACGTGGACGACTATCCGCAGGCGCGCACGATCCCCGGTCTGCTGGTCTACCGCTACGACTCGCCTCTGTTCTTCGCCAACGCCGAGGACTTCCGGCGCCGGGCCCTGGCCGCCGTCGACGAACAGACCGGCCCGGTGCGCTGGTTCGTCCTGAACACCGAGGCCAACGTCGAGGTCGACATCACGGCCCTCGACGCGGTCGACGAGCTGCGCCGGGAGCTCACCGGCCGCGGCATCGTGTTCGCTCTGGCCCGGGTAAAGCAGGAATTGCTGAACGACCTCAAGGCATACGGTCTGGCAGACTCCGTCGGAAGGGACCTCATCTTCCCGACGCTGCCGACCGCGGTGGCGGCGTACCGCACCTGGTGCGGCGAGCACTAAGAGCGTCCGCCAGTAGGTCTGCTGCTGATCGCTCGTGCTGGCGTTCTGTTCCGTCGGTGCCGGGGCGGCGTGTTCCGGTTTGCCGCTACGCTCAGTGTCGGCGGATGGTCGGTGATAGAGGGCTTGGGGAACTGGGTTGGGCAAGCGCAACCAGGAGCGTCGGCGAGTCAAGAAGAAGCAGCGGGACGCGAAGCGGCGGAGCGGGGCGGGGCAGGGGGCGGTTTTCGGGTTCGCTTCCTGCGAGTGTGGTGATCCGTTCTGCCCGGGTAGTGGTGGGTCCGTTCCTCCGCCGCGTGGTCCGCGGACCATCGTGGATCTCCTGGATGAGGCGATGGCACGGTTGTGTGCGGTGCCTGCCGGGGACGCCGGGCGTCGCGAGGCGGCGCTTGAGCGGGCCGCTGCGCTGTTCACCCGGCGCGGCGTTAGCCGGGCGGTGCTCCAGGTGGGTGGGGTGGTGGTGCACGATCTGTGGCACCGTGGCTGGCAGCCGGTGGATGTGGTGCGCGTCGCGCGCCGGGAGCTGTCTGTGCGGCACGCGCGGATCGCGGCCGATCTGGTCGCCGCCGAGCACCGCGAGTATCCGGCGGCGCGGTTGCCCAGGCGCTGGGCCGAGCAGCTCGCGGAGGCGTCGGCCACGGTGTGGTGGGGCGACGACGACGCCTACGTCGAGGGTGTGGCCGCGCGGGAGAAGTGCGAGCCTGCGGTGCTGGGACGGGCGGTCGTGGAGCTGTTGGAACTGCTGAGCCAGCTTCCCGAGGTGCCGCGGCTGATGCCGGTGCCTTGCGAGACCGGCAGCACCGGGACGGCCGAGGCCGGCGGGGTGGAGTCTTCGCTGCTGGGCAAGATCCGGGCGCTGCTGACGAAGGCCGAGTCGACCTCGTTCCCCGAGGAGGCGGAAGCGCTGACGGCCAAGGCGCAGCAGTTGATGTCCCAGCACAGCATCGATACGGCGCTGCTGGCAGCGGAGCGGGGCGAGCGGCAGGTGCCCGGCGGGGTGCGGGTGGCGGTGGATGCCCCGTACGAGGAGCCGAAGGCGGTGCTGCTGCAGGCGGTGGCCGAGGCGAACCGCTGCCGCACGGTGTGGTCGAAGAACCTGGGCTTTTCCACAGTGGTCGGCTTCGCCTCCGACGTGGAGGCGGTCGAGTTGCTGTTCACCTCGCTGCTGGTCCAGGCCCAGGCTGCGCTGCAGGCGGCGGGCGCACGCAAGCGCGGGGACGGGAGCTCCCGCACGCGGTCCTTTCGGCAGTCGTTCCTGGTGGCCTACGCCACCAGGATCGAGGAGCGCCTCGGGCGGGTCGCCGAGCAGACGGTGAAGGCGGCCGAAAAGGCCGGCCGTACGGCAGCACTGCTTCCCGTGCTGGCCTCGCGGGCCGAAGCGGTGGACGACCAGGTGGACGAGCTGTTCGGCGAGCTGTCCTACAGTCACGGTTCGGCATACGCCAACGACCGCGAGGGGTGGGCCCACGGCACGGCCGCCGCCGACCGGGCCGAACTGCACACCAGGGCCGGCGCGCTGCGCTGAACCGCCCGGGCGCGGCGCTGCGACATCCGCGTGTTCGGGGAGGGTTCGTGCCTGTCGTTCCGGCCTGCATCATGGAGCCGCTGCGTGAGGAGTTCCTCGCGCTACTGCCGGAGCACCGAGACGACCACCCGCTGGGTTGCCACAACCCGCGCATCCCCGATGCGCTGGTCTTCGACCGGCTCATCCTGGTCCTGGTGTCCGGCATGGGCTACGAGCGCGTGGTGGACCAGGCCTGCTCGGCCACCACGATCCGACGCCGCCGGGACCACTGGATCACCCTGGGGATGGGCGAGGCACTGCGCCTGGCGGCTCTGGCCGCCTACGACCGCATGGTCGGCCTGGAGCTGGAACACCTGGCTGCCGACGGCTGCCAGACCAAGGCGCCCTCCGGAGGCGAATGTGCGGGCAAGAGCCCGGTTGACCGTGCCAAATAGGGCGTCAAACGCTCGCAGTTGACCGAGGCCTATGGTATCCCGCTGGTCACCGACCCGGCCCCGGCCAACATCCGCGACCACACGCTCCTTCCGGCGACCCTCGACCAGTACCGCGACCTGGGCAAGGTGCTCGGCCCGCTGCCCGAACAGCCCGCCCTCAGCCTGGACGCCGGATACGACTACCGCATCGTCTACGAGGACCTGACAGAGCGCCAGATCACTCCGCAGATCGCCAAACGTGGCCAGCAGACACCGATCCAGGCGGACGGCCGCTGGGTGGTAGAGAGAACGAACTCGTGGCTGAACAACTTCGGCAAGCTCCGCCGCTGCACCGAGCGCCGCCGGGTGTGCGTCGAGTTCTACATCGCCCTGGCCACAGCGGTCGTCACCATCCGCAGTCTGATCCGACGAGCCTGGTTCACCTACCGCTGGGACACCCGCCCGCGCAGCCCCCGCATCCGCTGACCTACTGGCGGACGCTCTAAGCTTAGTGTTTAACCTGGGCCGTTCACCCGACCTGCTGATCTTGGTTCGTTCCCGGGACAGCAGGGCGGCCGTTCTTCACGCTTCGAGGTGTCGAGCAACGTCGCGTGAAGGAACGGCCGCTGGTGAAGAGTCTCGCCCCTGAACGATCCACTGACGCCGCGTTGGGCGTCCTGTCCCACTTTCGTGTCGCGTTCTACGACTGCCTCTACACCCGGGCGGATGCGCTCTTCGAGCTGACCGACGCGGTGCTGTGCTCGGATGGCCCAGTGACGTCGCTGGTCGAGTTGACGCTCACAGCCGAGCACCGGCGCGGGCACGGAGCGATGTACGACGCGGTCAATCACGGCTGGCTGGAGCCGCGCCGCCTGCGCAGGCTGCTGGCCACCACGCCGCTGCCGCGTGCCGCCGACGGGCGGATCGTGCTCGCCGTGGACGTGAGCAACTGGCTGCGTCCCGACGCCCCCACCAGCCCGGAGTTGCTGTTCTGCCACGTCTACGGGCGGGGCCGCAGCGCGGATCAGTTCGCCCCCCGGCTGGCCCTACTCCTTCGTCGCTGCCCTGGAGACAGGACGCACGTCCTGGACGGCCGTGCTGGACGCGATCCGGCTGGGGCCGGCCGACGACGCCACCGCGGTGACCGCGACCCAGCTGCGCGAGGTGGTCACCCGGCTGGT
>NZ_JBITGJ010000152.1:0-12394 GCF_044456925.1 Streptomyces sp. NPDC050743 | reverse complement strand
GCCGACGGACACGGCAAGGACGTCCTGCACCGGTTCTTCGACCAACTCGGCGCCGACCGCATCGCCCGCTTGACGCACATCAGCGCCGACGGCGCCGCCTGGATCGCCGACGTCCTGGAACACCGGGCCACGCATGCATTGCGCGTCATGGACCCCTTCCACGTCATCGCCTGGGCCACCGACGCCCTCGATACCGAACGCCGCTCGAGTGGGAACCGCGCCCGCCGCCAGGCCCAGGACCCCGAGCGGGCCCGGGCGCTGAAGGACTCCCGCTTCGCCCTGTGGAAGAACGAAGCCGACCTCACCGACCGGCAGGCCGCGAAACTCGCCTGGATCGCTGCCACCGATCCACGCCTGCACCGCGCCTGGCGCCTGAAGGAGGCCCTGCGGGCCGTGTTCTCCCTGGCCAAGTCCCGCCCCAGCGCGGCCCTGCGGGCACTGGACCGGTGGATCGGCTGGGCCCGCCGATGCCGCATCGACGTCTTCGTCGACCTCCAGCGCCGTATTCGCCGCCATTACCAGGCGATTGGCGCCGCGCTGACCACCGGTATGAGCAACGGACTGATCGAGTCCACCAACACCAAGACCCGCCTGATCATCCGCAGAGGCTTCGGCTTCCACTCCGCCGACGCCATCATCGCCCTGGTCATGCTCGCCCTCGCCGGCCCCCGACCCCAACTCCCCGGACGCCAACCCGCCTCAGCATGACCCACACATCAAGCAGGAGAGCCGACAAAAGACCCGTCCTCCGAACTCCAGGCCCTGATCAACGCGCTCACCAGGGCGCGGCGCTGACCCCTGCCGCCGAAATCAATGAACATCCGGTGGTGCGGCAGCGGCCGAGCAGCCGCCCCACACCCCGGCGTTGGGGGCGCGAGGCCGACGCGTGGCCGACCGGACACGCCGGGCCAGTCGTCAACTCGCCGTCCGGTTGCGCCTGTTGATTCCCGTTGCCGCAGGCTCCTTGCTGCGCGAGCGGCAGGTTCTCCCTGCGGGCGTCGTGCCGCAGATGAACACGAGCAAGGTCAGCCGCTGGGACCGGCACGGACGTGAGCACGTGGTTCGTGTGCGGCAGGCCGGGGGCGTACGGGCGGAAGGCCGGCGATGTGTTCGAGGACGTCGGCCGCCACCGCGCGGACCTTACGGCGTTCCCGCCGGGATCTGGCGACAAGAATCTCGAAGGCGTCAATCTCGGTGCAGCCGTGCATCGCCATGAGGGCGCCCTTGGCGCGTTCTATGATGGAGCGCCCTTCCAGGGCTTCCTTGAGCTGCTGGTTCTCGGCGCGCAGGGCCTCAAGTGCGGAGGACGCCGGGGGCGGAAGGATCTCAGGGAAGTCGCGCCGCAGCTGCTCGCCGAGGCTGGCAAGCGATGACACCAGGACACCGAGAGTGGCGAGAACGGCGACCATGCGCTCGCCTGTGTCCGATGCCTGACCGGCTTCAAACGACTCTGACTTCATGCCGCACATGTTGACCGTAAATCGCACCGGCGGACCAGTCTTCCAAAACGGTTTACTTAGATGTAACGGACGAAAGCCAGGTTCCGGGTCAACGCATCCGGAATCATGCATTCCGCCGTGGCAGCTGTGACTGGTGAGACACAAGAGAGACAAAGAGGCCATTGCGTGTGAACAATCTGGAAACTGTTCACTGATTCACCGCGAACGCTGCACAAATACTTACCGCCGGCGCTAGCCTCATACCGGCGTCGCACCCGCCCCCCACGTGCTTGCCGTCCACTGCTCCTGACCATGGACCAGGCGAGAACCGCCAAAGCTTCTCAGCACGTCCCCCTCGCCGCGTCGAGACCGTACGCCGGCAGGGGTCGCCGTACTCCATTACGCCCGCTCACGGGACACCGGAGACGTCGGCCGCTGCTGTGCTGCGCGGCCGTACCGGGTCCCGCGTTCCCCAGGGGGGATCTTCAGATGGCGCAACTGACCTGTGCACCCGCCGATACCGAGGCAGTCGAACTCGGGGGCGGACTAGGCGCCGCCCCGGCCCGGTTGACCGTGGTGATACCCACCCGAAACGAGAAGGACAGCGTCCCGCTGCTGCTGGCTCGGCTGGTTCCGGCAGTGACCGGGCTCGACGCGGAACTGCTGTTCGTCGACGACAGCGATGACGAGACCCCGGGCGTCCTCGCCAACCTCGCCCCGGGCTATCCCGTCCCCGTACGGTTGCTTCACCGGCCCCCCGGGGCACGCGGCGGCGGCCTCGGAGGCGCCGTCATCGACGGTGCCCGGCGTGCGAAGGGCGACTGGGTCCTTGTGATGGACGCCGACCTGCAGCATCCGCCGGAGGCCGCGGCCCTGCTGGCGCGCACGGCGATGCGCGGCGGCATGGACATCGTCGTCGGCACCCGTTACGCGGGAACCGGGTCGACTGCCGGACTGTCCGGCGCGTCCAGGGTGCTGACCTCGACCACCTCAACCCGTATGGTCAAGGCGGTTTTCCCGAGACGGCTGGCGACCGTCAGCGATCCGCTGAGCGGCCTGTTCGCGTTCCGTACCGACGCGGTGGACCTGAACCGACTGCACCCGCTCGGCTTCAAGATCCTGCTGGAGATGCTGGTCCGTCACCCGTCTCTGCGCGTCGCGGAGGTGGCGTACCACTTCGCACCTCGCGAGGCCGGCGACTCCAAAGCGTCCTTCCGTGAAGGTCTGGCCTTCCTCCGGCACGTGACGCGGCTGCGCCGCGACCGGCTCGTCGGTCAGCTGCGCGAGAAGCCCGCCGACCGGAGCGCCCGGCTTCGGCAACTGATGCGGTTCCTGGGGTTCGGGTTGGTCGGGCTCTCCGGGGTCGCGGTCAACACCGCTGCGCTGTGGCTGCTGTTCGACCGGTTCGGGGTGCACCATCTGGTCGCCGCCGCGCTGGCCACACAGGCGTCCACCACGTGGAACTTCCTCCTAGTGGAAGGTCTGGTCTACCGCGGTCGCGGCTCCGGCAGCTTCAAAGGCCGCGCACTGCGCTTCTTCGCCCTCAACAACCTGCTGCTGCTCGGACGGCTTCCGGTACTGCAAGCGCTGGTGGTGGCCGGGTTGGGCGTACTCACGGCCAACGCGGCCACGCTCGTTCTGCTCTTCCTGCTGCGCTTCCTCATCAGCGACCGCGTGATCTACGGAACAGGAGCGGCCAAGGAAGGCAGCCGCGGCCCGGTACGGCTGCTCGTCGATCCCGGCCCCGTCGCCGCCACCGCGGCACCGGATCCCGCCGTCGGCCGCAAGCGTTCGACGTACCTGCCATACCGCTACGACGTGGTCGGCACCGTCACGATCGGCTCCCAGATCCGCCTGCCTGAACTGGAGTTCTTCCGCGCCCAGTGGATCCCGGACAACGAGGTGGACATCGCCGTGCGGGTCGGGGATGTCGGCCGTCGCACCCCGCACCGCCGGGCCTCGCTGACCCAGCACGCGCAGTCCGCCGGGCCCGCCGCGATTCGCTACGAGGAACACCTCGGACGCTTGGGCGCGAACTTCAGCGTGCGTCTCGGGGAGCAGATCGGGGTGGAGATCGGACCACTGCTGGCCCGCTCGCCGCACGTCGTCTACACCAACGTGCTCGAGGCGCTGCTTCGCTTCGTCCTGATCTCCCGCGACCGGATGCTGCTGCACTCCGCGTGCGTCGAACTGGACGGCGTCGGGGTGATGCTGTCCGCTCTGACCGATACCGGTAAGACGGCGACCATCCTGCGGCTGCTGCGCGAGCACGGCGGACGGTTCCTGTCGGATGACATGACCGTGGTGGATGCCGAGGGTAATGCGGTGTGCTTCCCCAAGCCGCTGACGATCAGCTCACACACGCTGCGTGCGGTGAACGCCAACGACCTGACCCGGGCCGAGTGGCGCAGGCTCAACCTGCAAAGCCGTCTGCACTCCAAGGGCGGCCGCTCGCTGGCGCTCGCCCTGGCCCGCTTCAATGTGCCGATCATGGGCATCAACGCGGTCACCCAACTCCTGGTGCCGCCACCGAAGTACAGCGTCGACCGACTGGTTCCGTGCCGCATGGGCAGCAGCACCAGGGTCGAGGAGCTGTTCGTCATCGAGCGCGGCACACCCGGACTGCGCGACCTGGACCAAGGCGAGGCACTGGAGCGGATGCTCGTCAACACCGAGGACGCTTATGGCTTCCCGCCCTACCGCTACTTCGCCCCGGCGATCACCATAGGCGGCCTGACGTATCCGCAGCTCAAGGCGCGGGAACGGGAGATCTTGGGGGGCTTCCTGTCCGGGGTGCGCACCCGGGTGCTGGCCTCGGACCGCTTCGGCTGGGCCGACGAGATTCCCCGACTGCTCGCCGAAGAGCGGGGAGAGACGCGTACCGACCTGAACGGCAGCATGCCGACGGCGGCCGCACTACAGCGGGCGGATGAGGAGGGGGCGCAAGCCGAGGCCTGGCCGCGCTGGGGCGTCCGCATGGCCCCCAGGTCGATCGCGTCGTGAGAGAGCCCACCGAGTCGCTCAGTCCCTCCGAGGCGATCGAGGCCGGGATCGAGATGATCGAGGCGATGGGCACCACCGAGGCTGCTGGGCCGGCCGATCCCCCCGGCCGGCCCGGTGCGGTGGCGGAGTCCGATGCGCGGGACTCCGCCACCAGGGAACCGGCCCGCACCGTCCATCCCCAGGGCGATGCGGGCCGGCCGGGCCGTGGGTCGGTGGCACTACTGCGGCTCGCCACAGCGGTGCCGCTGACCGCCGTCCTCGCCGTCGCCGCCGTGCTGCGCTTCTGGCGCCTTACGGCGGTGGGGCTCAACAGTGACGAGGCCGTCTACACCGGCACAGCCGCCTCCCTCGCCGGCAACAGTTCCCTGGGATCCATCTTCCCGGTGTTCCGCGCTCATCCGGTGCTGTTCCAGGCGCTGTTGTCGCTGGTGCTGCGCGTCCACCTCAGCGACTGGACGGCCCGCGCGGTGCCGGCGGCCATCGGCGTGGCGGCGGTCGCCATGACGTACGGGCTCGGTGCCCGGCTGTACGACCGTAAGGCCGGACTTGCCGCGGCACTGCTGCTCGCGGTGATGCCCTATCACGTGGTGGTCAGCCGGCAGGTGCTACTGGACGGGACGATGACGCTGTGCGCGACAGCGGCGCTGTACTGCGTCGTACGTTTCGTCGAGCGGCCCGGCCCAGGGTGGCTGCTCGCAGCCGGCGGGATGATGGGCGTGACGGTGCTGGCGAAGGAGACCAGCGTCATTTTGCTGGGCGGGCTGTACGCGTTCTTCGCCCTGACCCCGGCCGTGCGGATGCGGTGGCGGCAACTGCTGCCGGCGCTGGGCGCGATGACGGGGGTGGCGGCGGCGTCACCGCTGGCGCTGGCGCTGGCCGACCGGTCCCGCACCGGTGGTGCCTATCTGCTGTGGCAGCTCTTCCGCCGGCCGAACCACCCATGGACCTTCTATTTCACGGCCGTTCCGTCCGCAGTCGGCCCACTGCTGCTGGTCGCGGTGGGCGCCGGGCTGATCTGGCTGCGCCGGGAGAACACCTGGCGGGAGCGGCTGCTGCTGTCCTGGATCGGTGTCCCCGTGCTGTTCTTCACCATCTGGCCGGTGAAGGGCTTCCAGTACCTGCTGCCGATCGCGCCGCCGCTGGCGGTGCTGGCCGGCCGCACTCTGGGCCGTCTGCCGTCGTTGCCCTGGCCGGTACCGCGGCGCGTCTGGCTGCCGCGTGCTGTGGCGGCGGCGCTGACCCTCGCCGTGACGGCGAGCCTCGGCGTGTCCGCGTGGCAACGTGCGGCTCCGTCACATGACGGGACCTTCCTCGCCGGTTCGGGCGGGCTGCCCGGCGGGCGGGAGGCCGGGACGTGGCTGCGCGGGCATGCGCCGGACGGCGTTCAACTGCTGGTGATCGGGCCGTCGATGGGCAACGTGCTCCAGTTCTACGGCCATCGCAGGGTGCGAGCGCTGTCGGTGAGCCCGGATCCGCGGGCCCGCAACCCCTCGTACGAGCCGGTGGCCAACGCCGACCGGGCGCTGCGCGACGGGGAGTTCCAGTACGTCGTGTGGGACTCCTACAGCGCGAAACGCACCCCCTTCTTCACGGGAAAGGCGCAGAGGTTGATCAACCGCTACCACGGCAGGGCCGTGTTCACCGCCAGGGGACTGGGCGGCAAGGCCCTGGTCGTCATCTATCAGGTGCGTGCGACGTGAGGCGGCGGTCGGGGAGGCTGCTGCTACTCGCCACGCAGACGGCGGTGATGCTGGTTCTCGCGGCCGGCGCTCCCGCCGGTGCGGCGGGCACGCATCAGTCCAGGACACCCATACGGCACTTCGTCTACCTGATGCAGGGCGACCGCACCTTCGATCAGTACTTCGGCACGTACCCCGGCGCCGACGGCATTCCCGCCGACGCGTGCCAGGCCCGTGACCTGGCCCATCCGCACCAAGGCTGCGTCAAGCCGTACGCCCTGCACGGCAAGGCGGCACCAGCCGCGGCCCTCTCCGCGGGCAAGACCGTGATCGAGCGCCAGTACGACGAGGGGAAGATGGACGGCTTCGTGGCGGCGTACGAACGCCAGGGCCGGGACGGCGCCGCCGCCATGGGCCACTACGACCGACGCGATCTGCCCTTCTACTGGAACGCCGCCGACCGCTACCAGCTCTTCGACCACTTCTTCGCCTCAGCCCGGCACGGCACCCGGCTCAACCGCTCGTACTGGGTCGCGGGCGGCGCTCTCGACTCCGGCCGGCCGACAATCTTCGACCGGCTGCAGGCGGCCGGGGTGAGCTGGAAATTCTACGTCGAGGACTACGACCCCAAGCAGACGTTCCGGCAGCGCTCCAAGACCAATCCGGCCACCCAGACGGTGCGCGTCCCGCTGCTCAACTCGCCACGGTTCGTGGACGACCTGAAGCTCCGGGGCCACATCGTCAACCTCGACCAGTACTACGTGGACTTGGAACACGGCACCCTGCCCGCCGTCGCCTACGTCGCGAGTTCAGGAGCGGGCGAACGCTCGGCCCGTTCCATCCCGGCCGGACAGCGGTTGGTGCGCAACCTGGCCACGCAGCTGATGCTCAGCGGCTATTGGAAGTCCTCGGCGTTGCTGTGGTCCTACGACGGTTCCGGCGGCTGGTACGACCATGTCGCCCCGCCCCCAGGCTACGGCTTCCGGGTGCCGGCACTGCTGGTCAGCGCGTATGTGCCGCGGGGCCGGGTGGACCACACCGTCTTCGACGCAACGAGCGCGCTGCGGTTCGTCGAGGAGAACTGGGGGCTGAAGTCGCTCGGCGGGCGGGACGCCAAGGCCACCAGCCTAGCCCGCGCCTTCGACTTCGGCGGCCAGCCACGCCCGGCCGACATCATTCCCGGTGCGACGGCGACGCCCATCGCCCTGCGACCGGTGCGGTCGGCGATGGTCTACGGGGTGTACGGCGGGGCGGCGGGCATCGCCGCGCTGCTGGTACTGACGGCCGCGGTGGGGCAGCGGCTCATGAAGGGGGTGCGCTCATGGCGGCGCTGAGTTCGGTGAAGCGGGCCGGTTTCGGGCGCCGGGGCGCACAGCGCGCCGTGGCGGTGCTGGGCGTGCTGGTGGTGGCGTGCGCGGCGACAGGAGCCGCTGATGCATCCGACGCGGTCAAACGGCCGCATCCGCGCCGTGCACCGTGGATGGTGACCGTGACGGTGCAGACCGTTCCGGTGCTGGCGCATGTGCGGTTCACCTTCGACGGGGCGCAGATCGTCACCGATTCGCGTGGCCGGGCCACGTACACCGGATCGCACGACTTCGAGGAGCACTCCCTGACGCTGCACGACGCCGTGATCAACACCAAGCACCGTCGCTACCGCTTCGCCCGCTGGTCCGGCCAGCGGGACCCGGACCAGGCGTTCCGCACGTCCGTCGAGGGCCTGCCGCTGCGCGCGGACTACACGGTCACCGCCGCCTTCTCCGCCCGCTATCCGGTCACCACCTCGTTCACCGACCAGCACGGCACGCCGGTAGCGGCCGGGCGGATCAGCTCGGTTTCCGTGAGGAGCGACACGGGGAGCAGAGTTGACGTTCCACCAGGCCGGACCGTCTGGCTGGACGGACTGCTGCCGGTCTTCCGCAAGAGCGTGCTGACGACGCGTACCATCTCCTACTCGCTGCAGAGCGTGATGGTGGACGGCACGAACACCGTCGACGCGGGCAAACAGCGCTTCACCCCGGCGGGCTCGGACCAGGCGGTCTTCGTCACCCAGTTCCACGACCTGACGATCAGCGCGCACGACGCGGTGCTCGCGGGCGCCATCGGTTCGGCAGCCAAGGTGACCATGCCGGACGGCAAGGTGCGTACGATCCCGTTCGGCAGGGACGCAAGCGCGACGTTGCGTGGACTGCCTCGGGGCCATTACGCGGTCGACGTCAAGGCGGGCGGCCTGACGGCCCGTCAGGAAGTGCTGCTGTCGAAGGACCGCGCGGTAGACGTCCAGGTGATCGGCGACGAGGACCTGGTGGGGGCCGCCGGATTGCTGCTGGCCATAGCGGTCGGGCTCCTGTTCGCCGGCCGGACCGCCGCGCGCAGGGCCGCGGGCGGGACGAAACCCGGCGGGAAGACCGCCGGAAAGGCCTCGAAAAGGGTCTGGAAGAAGCCCTGGAACACGAGCGGCCGGAAGGCCGTCGAGACGACGGACGACACCGCGCAGGAGCAGCTCGTGGCAAAGACCGACCAGAAGTCCCGCAGACTCCTCCCGCGGTGGGCAGCCGTCGTCGAAGCGGACGGCTCGCCATTGGCACAAGCCGGTGAGGCGACCCGCGCGGGGACCCCTGGGAAGGCGGGCACTGAGCCCGCACCGTCAGCGAAGGAGGACGCGCTGCACCACGCGCGCCTCCCGGAGGCCGGCGACATGGCCGAGGAGCCGCCCGGCGAGTCGTCAGACGACCCGTCCCCCAACGTGTCCAGCGAGAAGGCCGGCACGTCGTCTGGCGACTCGGACAGCGACAATGCCGGCGAGCCGTCCGGCGAGAAGGCCGTGGTGACATGAGACGCACCAGGGCGGCACTGGCCGCCCTCCCCCTCATGCTGGGTCTGCTGGGCTCACAGCCCGCCCAAGCCGCGGCGGCCGTCCACTCCGGTGCGGGCGGCGGGCACATCCCGTTGCTCGCCTACTACTACCAATGGTTCCAGCCGTCCTCCTGGCAGCGGGCAAAGATCGACTACCCGCAACTCGGCCGCTACTCCAGCGACGACACCGGGGTCATGCGCGCGCACATCGCCTGGGCGAAATCGGCGGGCATCGACGGATTCATCGTCAGCTGGAAGAGCACTCCGGTGAACAACCGGCGGCTGCGGCTGCTGATGTCCGTCGCGGCGACCGAGAACTTCAAGATCACCGTGATCTACCAGGGCCTGGACTTCCAGCGTCGCCCGCTGCCGACGGCCGAAGTGACGGCGGACTTCGCCGCCTTCGCCAAGTGGTTCGCCGACAGCCCGGTGCTCTTCCGTCTCGACGGCAAACCGCTCACCGTGTTCAGCGGGACATGGGCGTACACGCACGACGAGGTCGCGCATATCACCCGCCCCGTGCGCAGCAAGCTGCTCGTGCTCAACACCGAGAAGAACGAGCGCGGTTACGAGCGCCTGGCCGACGTCACCGACGGCGACGCCTACTACTGGTCGTCGGTGAACCCCGACACCAACCCCAACCATGCCGCCAAGCTCGACGCCATGGGACAAGCAGTGCACACCCACCGTGGTTACTGGGTCGCCCCCTTCGCACCCGGCTTCGACGCCCGGCTGGTCGGCGGCACCAAGGAGGTGCCGCGCAAGAACGGCGCGACACTGCGCGCCGAGTACACCGCCGCGGTCGGCTCGCAGCCCGACGTACTGGGCCTGATCAGCTGGAACGAGTTCAGCGAGAACTCCTACGTCGAACCATCGGTCGCCACCGGTCGGCGCTATCTGGACCTGCTGCGCGAGCTGCGCGGCGGAGCGGCCGCCGGACGGACGGCCACCCACGTGAGCCCGGCGCCGGGGCCGCACCGGCACACCCTCGCGCGATCGGCTGCCGAAAGGGCCTGGCCGAACATGCTCCGGCTGGCCGGGTTCGCCGCCGTCCTGGTAGCGGCGGTGACGCTGCTGGCCCGGCGTCGCGCAGGAAGCGGCATCGGCCGCCCAGGAAGTCACACAGAAAGAAGAACGCCATGACCAAACCGTTCGGTCCACGCCGAGGGGCGCGAGCGCGGCGAAGACACCTGACCCAAGCCGTACTTGTCCTCGCCACGGGGCTGGGCACGGTCCTCGCCGTCACCACCTCGGCCCACGCCGCACTGCCCGGAGCCGACGCCCATCTCACCCGGGCTCCGTACCTCACCGACCTCACCACCACATCGGTGCAGGTCAACTGGGCCACCACCACGCAGAGCAAGGGCAGCGTCCATTACGGGCCGCTCGGCGACTGCTCGGCGTTCACGGTGACCTCCGGCAATTCCGGCTACCCGATGACCATCAACGGCGTGACCAAGTACCGCAATTCAGTGACCGTCGGCGGGCTGTCGGCCGGCACCACGTACTGCTACCGGGTCTACACCGGCGGCACGGCCCCGGTGGACCTCCTCGGCACCCTGACCACTCCCCAGTTCACCACCTTGGAACCGGTCGGTTCGACCACGCCGTTCAGCTTCGCCGTGCTGGGCGACTGGGGCGACACCACCAACAGCGGGGTCGACGACGGCTCGGTCAACGTCAACCAGGCCAATGTGCTGTCCCAGATCGGCCGCAGCGGGGCCCGCTTCGCGCTGTCGGCGGGGGACATCGCCTACCAGGGCGGATCGCAGACCAACTACGGCGACCTGAACCAGTCGGGCATCGACATCAGCGCCGTCTTCGGCCCCCAGTACTGGGCCCAACCCGGCATGAACACCCCGATGTTCGCGGTGAGCGGCAACCACGGCCAGAACTCCACCTACCTGCTCAACTGGCCAACGGCCGCCACCACCAACGCCTCCAGCGGCACCTACGCCATGGTCAGCTACCCGTCGATCGACGGCACGACCCCGGGCACCTACCCGACGGCGTACTACGCCCTCGCCACCGGCGCGGTGCGGATCTACATGCTGGACGCGGCCTGGGGCAACAGCAACACTGGCACCGCGACGGGTGGCACGTGCGGTTCGCACTGCGCGATCTACGAGGTCGACCACGATGCCCACTGGACGGTCTCCTCCGCCGAGTACCAGTGGCTGGCCCTCGATCTGGCCGCGCACCCGGGCGGTGTGAAGATGGCCGTCTTCCACTTCCCGCTGCGCTCCGACGACGCGACGGAGCCGGACGACAGCTACCTCAATATCTCCGCCGGGCCGTCCAGCCTGGAGACGCTGCTGCACGACAACGGCGTGGGGCTGGTGTTCAACGGCCACGCGCACGACTACCAGCGCAACACCGCTCCCCCGGGCGGCGTGATCAGCTATGTCACCGGAGGCGGAGGCGCCAAGGCCACCCCGGTCAGGGGCGGCACCGGCTGTTCCGCCACCGACGCGTACGCTGTCGGCTGGTCATACAGCAAGGCCAAGGGCTCCGCGTGCGGCGCGGCCCCGGTCCCGACCAGCGACACGCAGGTGTACCACTTCCTGGAGGTGACGGTGGACGGCACCACGGTGACAGTGACGCCAACCGACTCCCTGGGCAGGACCTTCGACGTCCAGACCTACGACTTCGCACAGTGACAGGGGCGCCTCGCCCACCAGGTCTGCCACTACCACCGTCGGGGGCACTCCCTCCAGGGGCGGGCGGGCAGAACCCGCCCGTGACCACGGCCTGAGGTTCCGCAGGTCAGCGACTCAGCGCACCTTCCACCTCCCCCGTGTCGACGCCGCCGCCGTGCGCGGGTCGCCGTGATCCGGGGGCGGCTTTCCGGGATGAATGGGTACCAGTGCCACACCGTCTGCCCTGGGAGAAGGGGTGGGCTTCATGGGGTTCGGTTTCCGTGTGGGCGTTCCGGGGATGAGTGTGCGCGTCTCGACGCGGGGTACGTACCTCGGTCGGGCCGCGTGCAGCAAGGATCAGTGTCGGCAGCGGTGGTACCCGGGTCTCCTCCGGGCTGGGGCCGTTCTACGCCTCGAGTTCTCTCCGGGGCGGCCGGGGACGCACCAGTACGCGGCGCAGCCCGCGGTCGCGCACGGTTGCGCCGTCGGCCGCGCAGCTGGAGCGGGCGCGTCGGCAGGCGGAACGGGCGCAGCAGGAAGCGCAGCGCGATGCCGCGATCGCTGAGCTGCGCGAGCTGCGGCGCCAGATGACCGAGGTGCACCTGCAGTCGTTTCCCGCCGCGCATCCGCCCGTGATCCCGGACGTGCCGCAGCTGGGCCTGCCGTGGGCACTCGCCGAGGCACAGGCTCACCAACTTCCTTAATCATCCCTGGTGTTGCGCATGTATGGTTGCGTGCATGGAGTTGCTGCGTATATCGACGGCCGCGAAGCGTCTCG
>NZ_JBITGJ010000151.1:0-12949 GCF_044456925.1 Streptomyces sp. NPDC050743 | reverse complement strand
GAAACCCAGATCGCGCTGACCGAGCTGGTACGCCGCCTCGACCGACCCAGGCTGGTCGCCGACCCGCCGCCGTACCGGCCCAGCCCCGTTCTTCGAGGTCCCGTCCATCTGTACATCGAGCAGGGTGACGGGTGACGCGGCGGCCGAGGGCAGTTGCAAGGTCCCGCCGCGGACCGGCCCGGTCGGCTCTGTATCCGACAGCAACCCGCTACCGCTGTTCCTGGCGCCGCCGCGGGCCCGCATGACCACCGCTGAAGTGTGGCGAGCTGCTGCGGACAAGCCAGCGCGCCGGCGGGCCGAACGGCAGCGGTCGTCGTCGGAACGCTGGGTGTGCCCGGCGACCGGGCGATTCAGGCAAGAACGGACCGGATGGCGTCGGCCGATCGGCCCACCACCGTCGTTTCGTCCGCCGTGATGAGAGGACGCTGGATGAGGATCGGATGGTCGGCCAGGGCCCGGATCCAGACGACAGCCTCCACCTGCGCAACGTCAACGCCGTGGATCCACTCGTGGGGCGGGTTGTGGGTCATGTGGGTGCGGTGGCCGAGAGTGACGTCGTCGACGTCGAGGAGGCGTTCCTCCTTGCGCTGTTTGTTCCAGACCTCGTGGCCGGTGTAGCGGGGGTTGAGGAGGATGGCGCGCACGGCGCCCTGCTGCCGTGCGGTCTTCTTGCGGTGCGGATTGCGGGTGGTGTCGTGGGCGGAGGGGCAGGGGATGCCTTCCCGGGTGAGCTGGGCGGCGATGGCGCTGGAGCTCATGCCGTCCACGTACAGACGGAAGATCCGCTGCACGACGGGTGCGGCGGCGGGGTCGGGCTCGAGTTTGTGGATGCGCTGGCCGGCGCCGCAGTGGTGGCGGTGGGCAGCGTGCTGCTC
Source organism: Streptomyces sp. NPDC050743 (assembly GCF_044456925.1). Classification (NCBI taxonomy): domain Bacteria; kingdom Bacillati; phylum Actinomycetota; class Actinomycetes; order Kitasatosporales; family Streptomycetaceae; genus Streptomyces; species Streptomyces sp. NPDC050743. The sequence continues at coordinate 12,074 of NZ_JBITGJ010000151.1, read as the reverse complement.
GGTCGGGATGCCGCCACCCACGATCCGTGGGACAGCAGCGCACGGAACCATGTCATCATGTGAAGACATCAACTGATGACTGTGGTGGAAGGAGAGTGGCGGATCATGCATGCGGGAGGTCTGCGGCAACGGGCCCTGGTGCCTGTCCTGGTGTTCCTCGGCACGGTCGTAGCGGTCATCAGCAGCCTCGGCGCGCCGCTGGTGCCGACCATCGCCGCCGTGGACCACGTCTCGCTCTCCGACGCCCAGTGGTCTCTGACCGTCACCATGCTGGTCGGCGCGGTGGCCACCCCCGTGATGGGCCGCCTCGGCGACGGGCCCCGGCGGCGGCCGGCGATGCTCGCCGCCGTCGCCACCGTCCTGGTGGGCTGCGTGCTCGGCGCGCTCCCGCTGGGCTTCCCCGTCCTGGTGGTGGGCCGCGCCCTGCAGGGCGTCGGCCTCGGACTCACCCCGCTCGCCATCGCCACCGCCCGCGACCACCTGACCGGCGAACACGCCCGGTCCGCCGTCGCGATGCTCTCCATCACCACAGTGGCCGGCGTGGGCCTCGGCTATCCGCTCACCGGGCTGATCTCCCAGTCCTTCGGCGTGCACGCCGGCTTCTGGTTCGGTGCGATCGTCAGCGCCGCCGCCCTGGCCGCCGGGGCGCTGGTGCTGCCGGCGGCCGCGCCCCGTCAGCCCGCGCCGCTCGATGCGCTCGGCGCCGTCCTGCTCGGCCTGGGCTTGGGCAGTGTGCTGCTCGTGCTCAGCGAGGGGGAGAGCTGGGGCTGGAGCGCACCGGGCCTGCTCGCCCTCGCCGCCGGCGCCGTGCTGCTGCTGGCCTGGTGGGTGTGGCACGAGCTGCGCACCGCGCAGCCGCTGGTCGACCTGCGCTCGCTGCGCAACCGCGTGGTGCTGACCGCCGACGTGACCGGGCTGGTCGCCGGAGTCGGGATGTACCTGCTGATGTCGCTGATGACGCGTTTTGTGCAGACCCCGAGCTCCGCCGGCTACGGTTTCGGTGCCTCGATCACCGTGGTGGGCCTGGTGCTGCTGCCGTTCTCGGTGGCCAGCGTGCTGTCCAGCAAGGTCGTACCGGTGTTGGCCCGGCGCACCGCCCCGGTGCTGGTGCTGCCGATCGGCTGCGGGCTGTCGCTCCTGTCGATCCTGGTGTTCCTGTTCGCCCGGGACCGGCTGTGGGAGTCGTTCGTGGTGATGGCGATCGCCGGGCTGGGCGTCGGCTGCATGTTCGCGGTCCTGCCCGGACTCATCGTCGGCGCGGTGCCGGCGCAGGAGACCGGCAGCGCCGTCAGCTTCAACCAGGTGCTGCGGTACGTCGGTTACTCCACCGGCAGCGCGCTGAGCGCAGCCGTGCTGCAGGCCCACACCGCGCCCGGGCACGCGCTGCCCGCCGGCGACGGCTACCGCACCGCCGCGCTGATCGGCTGCGCGGTGTGGGTGCTGGTCGCGGTGGTTACCATCGTGCTGCCGCGGCACGGTGTCGCGGCGGCTCTCGGCGTGACGGTCCCGGCGGGCGGGAAGCCGCCAGCGAGGTCGGTGGGGTCGGTGGACGAGGAACTGCTGGTGGAGGAGAGCATGGCCGACGCGGTGGCGGCCGAGGGCGGAGCGCCGGTGCACGAGGGTGGAGCGCCCAGGTGAGCGAGACACCGCGCCGGCGGGACGCGGCCCGCAGCCGTCAGGAACTGCTGAAGGCGGCCGGCGAACTGTTCGCCGAGCGCGGCTTCGAGCGCACCACCATCCGGGAGATCGGCGAACGCGCCGGGGTCGACCCGGCGCTGATCGCCCGCTACTTCGGCGGCAAGACCCAGCTCTACCTGGCCCTGGTCCAGTCCGAGCACGGTGACGAGCCCCCCACCGACCTGCTGGACCAAGAGCGGCTCGGCGAACTGTTCGAGCGCCTGCAGCGCCGTCCCAGCCCGCTTCTGCAGAGCGTCATGCTGCCCTCCGACGACCCGTCCGTCCACGAGGCCGGCCAGGCGCACCTGTACCGGCGGGTGGTCGATCCGCTGCGCGAGCGCTTCGAGCGCGAGGGTCTGGACCGCCCCAGGCTGCGCGCGGAGATCGCGGTCGCGGCGTTCGGCGGGGTGCTCCTCGCCCGCTCCGCCGGGGCCCTCGAGCGGCTCGCCGAGGCGGATCCGGCCGAGGTGCTGGAGCTGCTGCACCGGCTGCTGGGCGGCGTCGGGGGACAACTGCCCCCGGACGCCGCGTAGTCCACCGGATCGGCAGGAGGGCTGTCAGGTCCACTGCTCGGACGGCTTGACGACCGGCCAGGGCGTTGGCGACGTCGCCCGTGCGCGTCAGGTCTCCGACGACGACCCCGCAGCCCGTCGTGCGGCGCCTCCGCTCGCTCGTCCTCGCGACGCACCAAGGCCCGGACGGGCAGGCCCCGTTGCCGAAGACCTTCGACCACGGATCGTCCGACAGCACCGATGCTGCCCGCCGCGCCCGTCACCAGTATGGGCAGCACACTGACTTCCGGGACGCGGCCCACAGCGGCAGCCTGCGGTCCGCACTGCCAGAGCGCAACCGGAGCCCGACGAGCTGTGGGCGTGGCACAACAGCCTTCCAAGGGACGGCCGAGGTGGCCAAGAAGGTGCCTGCGCCGGGGTCGCCAGGGTCACCGGCACGACATCAGCGGTGGCAGGACTGTCCGTCTCCTGGGAAAAGGAACACCGAAGCGGCCTTCGGGCCACGCTGGTTGTCGCCGGCGGCCATCTGACGTCTCCGGCTACAACTCCTCTTGGGTATCCATCTCGAACCACACCGTCTTCCCCCTGCCGCTCGGTGAGTTCCCCCAGGAGGAAGCCAGAGCAGACACGATCACCAGCCCCCGCCCTCCTTCGGCCTTGTCCTCGTCCGGACCGAGATCCACGAGCATCGCAGGGTGGGCGTCACTGTCCCGTACCTCAACCCGGAGATGGTCGGGGTACTTGCGTAGACACACGTCGACGTCGCTGTCCCCGTGGACAAGCGCGTTGGTGACGACCTCCGATGCCAGCACCTCGGCAGAGTCGCACAGCGAATCCAGATGCCAGTTGTCCAAGGACGCGGTGAGGAAGCGCCGGGCGCGCCGTGCGCCTTGGTAGTCGTGGCGCTGCAGGTGGAGCTGTCTGATGCTCTCCTTGACTTCCCTCGCAGGGCCTTCGTACCGCACCAGCAGTAGAGCGGCGTCGTCCACCCGCCGGCCATGCCCGACAGGGGAGCCCATCAGCCCGTCGCCGAGACGTTCCAGTTCATCGCCGGAGAGCGCGACAGCGGCTTCCAGCGTCTCCCGGGCCAGTTCGCCACCCTCGCCGGACAGCCCGTCCGTGTAGAGAACCAGCAGCGTGCCCGGGTCAATGTTGAGGATGTCGGCCTGATACGACGGACTCGGCTCGACTCCCAGGGGGACACCTACGTCGGCCGCTGCCGCGAGGTAGCGGCCGTCAGCGGTTCGGATCAGGGGGCGCGGATGACCGGCGCTGACGACCTGGGCAGTGCCGGTGTCCGGGTCGAGCCAGACGCAGCAACAAGTCGCGAAGAGATCTGTCTCCAAGTCGATCATCAGGCGATTCGCGCGATGCAGGACCGTGCTCGGGTCATGGCCTTCCACTGCATAGCTGCGTACCGCACTGCTGAGCTGCCCCATCACCACGGCTGCCGCCGTGTTGTGCCCCTCGACGTCACCGATCACCGCGGCCACGCCGCCGTTGGGGAGCGTGATCATGTCGTACCAGTCGCCTCCGAGCTCGATCGCGCCAGTGGGTGGCTCGTACCGGCTCGTGGTCAGCACACCCGCGGGCTGGGGAAGCATCCGGGGCAGCAGGGCATGTTGCAGCTTCTGCGCCAACGCGTGGCTGGCGTCGTAGAGCTGGGTGCGTTCAAGCGTCTGGCCGAGCAGCGTCGACAAAGTGGACAGTGGCGCCAGTCGCGTGGCGATCAGGCGGTGCTCCGGTGCGAGTGCGATCGAGCATGTGCCCAGTGCGTGGTCTCCGGCAAGCAGCGGGAGAACAACCCACACGTGCTCGTCACGGCCGTCCGCTGTCATGCGGCCTTGCCCGGACGACTGGCCTTGCTCTCCTGCCTCGTGGATGAGCTGCTTCTTATGCGTGATGGCTTCGGTCTCAGGGAACTTTGCGTTGACGGAGACGCCGTTGAGGGATTTCAGGTACTCCTTCGAGCAGCCCGATGCGCCGACCACATGCAGCCGGTCACCTTCGATCAGGCTGATGGCCACCGCTCGGGCCCCGAATCCGGAAACCAGTCGCTCGACCGTCAGTGCGATCGCGTCCCTCGTATGCACGGCCGACATCAGGGACACGGTCAGTTTGTGCAGGTGAAAAATGAAGGGTGCGCTCGAGTAGCCCTGCGAGCCGTGCCCGTCCTGGGAGGAGGTCCTGTCGGTTTCCGCAACGGCACCGCTTTCAGGGGAGACCACCAGCGGAAGCTTCGGAGGGGACAGAGAGACACCGCGGCGGGAAAGTCGGTCCAACTCGAACGAGAGATACTCGGCGGTTTCGCGCAGATAATCCGTCTCCTTCGTGGACACTTCTTGGACGTCGTGCGGCAAGAATGCCATCAAAGCGCCGAAATTCTGCTCTCCTGCTGCCAGCGGTGCGGCGGCCACGATGTGCGGAGCAGCCGCATAAACCCCGAAATCGAGATATCGCGCTGCTATGTCGTATGAGTGGGCTGTGCAGATCCGCCGCGTTCGATAGGCGCGGACGGAGGGAAAGAACAGGTCCTCGGTGGGCAGACGCTCCGGTGTGATCGAGCCCAAGAACGAGGTAGCGACGGCCGCAGCCGCCAACATCGGTTCCCCGGGGACGACCAGGTATATCGTGACGGCTGACGCGCGCAGGTCGTGCATGCAACGACGAGCCGCCGAGGCGCAGAGGTTGTCGCGGCCCTCTGCATCGGTCGCGTCGCCGATGCTGGGCCACGACTGAGAAGAGGATGCCGGAGACCGCATATCACTCGCCCCACTGCTTCTCAACACCTTCGTTCACCGTACTACGGGCCACCCGGCCCGGCCCGTCACAAGGGACGGGTGAACATCAGATCCTGGAATACGAGACCACGCCTTAGCCGTTGATGGGCTCCACGAGTTGCTTTCCATCGCTGAGTGAATCTGACGCAAGAAGTCAGGTTCTTGCGGCCTGGCGGCTTGGAATGCAAGGTCGCACCTGCCGGATTCGACGAGTTCGGCAGTTTCATTGCTTTCGCGCTGATGACCCGGCGCCTGATGGAGCTCGTGACGCAAGCCGATGTCGCGCTGACCGCTAGCGGGGTGAGGACGCGAGACGTGGCAGCCGACGAGAGCCGGAGACCGTCGAGCGGCCAGCAACTGGCCGCGCACGCAGGAACGGCACGACCCCAGGGTCGTGCCGTTCCTGCGTGCGCGGCCTCAGCCGAGCGGGTCGGCCGTACTGCGCAGGGTGGCCAGGACCGAGGTGTACATGCGTGCCTTGATGGTGCCGAGGGTGTCGCCGGCCTTACTGGCCTGTGCCTCGGCGATCTCCAGTGCCGTGGAACGCACGGCGTCCTCGTCCACCGCCCGGTCGACGATGCCGACGGCGGCGGCGTCCGTTCCACCGTAGCGGCGGGCGGTGACCATGGCCTCGTGCGCGGTCTGCGGCGCCAGCCGGGACTGGATCAGGGTGGCCATGCCGGGTGTGAAGGGCATGTTGATGTCGGTCTCGGGCAGGCACCACCAGCCGCGGTCGGCGCGCATGACACGGAAGTCGTGCGCTTGGGAGAACATCGCGCCGGCGGCGAAAGTGTGTCCCTGTAGGGCGGCCACAGTGATCACCGGTAGGGACAGTACGCGGGCGAAGAGCTCGTGGACGGAGGCGACGTAGTCCTGGTACTGGTCGGCGTGGCCGGACAGCCAGTCCAGGTCCAAGCCGTTGGAGTAGAACTTGCCCGTCGCGGCGGTCACCAGGGCACGCGGCCCTTCTGCCTTCTCCACCTCGGTCAGGGCGTCGTTGACAGAAGCGATCCAGTCGGGGTGGAAGCGGTTCTCACCGTCTCCGAGATCGAGTACGAATACGTTGTCCTGGCGGTCAAGGGTGGGCATATGCGCTCCTCGGGGCTGTGCCGACCTTCATGTCTTGGTTGGAATTCGATGATTCAAGCGTGTGTGCCTGTGGCGAAGAACGGAATGTTCGAGTTGCTCATGTCGGCGTGAGCTCAGTGGTCACACCGATGTACGTGGATCCACTTCCGTTTGCGGTGAACACTGGACCAAGGCGTGCGGCGATTCGCCGGCGGCTTCACCGGGGCGTGGCCGAAGGGGTGGAACCGCGGTGCGGGGTGCATCGGGAGTGCGCAGTGGAAGGTGTTCCGGGCGTACGCCCAGGCCAGGGCGAAGGCGAGCTTGTCACCGTCGCTCAGGACGGCGAAGGCGCGGCCGTGGCTGTGTTTGATGTCGCGGGCCTCGGTGACGTAGCAGCCGCTGCGAGGCGAAACGAAAGCCCGAGCCGCCGAGCGCTGTCGGCGGTCGGCGGCTCGGGCGTCGTGCCCGTCAGGCGGCTTGCGCTTCCGTCGTACCGGGGATCGCTCCAAGGGCGCGCATCCGGGCGATCTCGGCGGGGCTGAATTCCAGCTCGGCGAGGATCTCGGCGTTGTGCTCTCCCAGGTCCGGTGCCCGCTTGGCCGGGACCTTCGGCACTCCTCGGAGGTTGACGGGGCTGTTGACGGTGTAGTCCAGCCCGCTGACCCCCTCCAGCGGCACGACGATGTCGTTGGCACGAAGCTGCGGGTCCTGAGCCGCCTTCTCCGGCGTCTGAATCAGGCTGAAGGTCACGCGTTCCCTGCTCAGGGCGTTTTGCCAGTGGGCGAAGGGCCGCGAGCGGAACGCCTCGTCGAGCAGCTCGGCGAGCGCGGCGGCGTGTTTGACGAAGCCCTCGGCGTCGGTGAAGCGGGGATCCTTGAGCAGCGTGGGGCGCTCGACGGCCCGAGTCAGTTCGGGCCAGCGGAGGGGCGAGGTGGCCAGCATGAACCACTGGCCGTCCGATGTCCGGTAGGGGTTGGTCAGCGCGTTCGCCGGTGCCGTCCGGTCGTGCGGTTGGAACGGTGTGCCGTCGGCGAGCGCGCCGGCCACGAGCGTTCCTGTGGCCCAGACGCCGGTGCCGAGCAGTGACGTCCCGACGTTGGCTCCTTGGCCGGTCCGTTCGCGGTGGTAGAGGGCGGTCGCGATCGCCGCGTAGATGGCGATCGCTGTCGTGTTGTCGCCGCTGCCGAAGACCGGCACCGTGGGCGGGGCTCCCGCGTCGCGGGTGGAGGCCAGCAGTCCGCTGCGCGACCAGAAGGCGGTCAGGTCGAAGCCCGGCTGCCCGGCGTCGGCCCCGGCGTCGCCGAAGCCGGTGAGGTCGGCGTAGATGACTCTCGGGTTCCAGCCGGCGACCTCGTCGTAGCCGAGGTGCAGCTTCTCGCGTGTGCCGTGCGGGAAGTTGGTGATCACCACGTCGGCCCATGCGACGAGCCGTTTGAGGACTTCGGGGGCCTGCGGGGACTTCAGGTCGATCGCCATGCCGCGCTTGTTGCGGTTGGTGAGGTGCCAGGCGTAGTTGGTCTCGGCCTGCGGGCTGGGCGGCATGGAGCTGAGGGTCCGCCAGGGGTCGCCCGCGCCCGGCGGTTCGATCTTGATGACGTCCGCTCCGAAGTCGGAGAGGATCGTGGCCGCGGCCGGTCCCGCGATGAAGCTCGACGCGTCGAGGACCTTCAGGCCGGTGAAGACGGATTCGGTGGTCATCGCAGTCACCCCACGAAGGCGCTCTGGCCGGTGATGGACTTGCCGACGATGAACGTCTGCATCTGGTGGGTGCCCTCGTAGGAGTAGAGGGCCTCGGCGTCGGCGAAGAACCGGGCGATGTCGTAGTCGAGGACGATGCCGTTGCCGCCGAAGATCTCGCGGCACCAGGAGACGACCTCGCGCATACGGGCACAGACGAACGTCTTGGCCAGGGAGGAGTGCTCGTCGCGGTAGATGCCCTGGTCCTGCAGCCGGGCGAGCTGCACCACCAGGCCCCAGCAGGCGGTGATGTTGCCCAGGCTCTTGACCAGCAGGTCCTGGATCATCTGGAACTTGGCGATCGGACGGCCGAAGGCTATGCGCTGCTTGGCGAAGTCGAGTGCGAGCTCGTAGGCGCCGATCATCACGCCCACGGACTCCCAGGCGACGATGCTGCGGGTGACGCGCAGGACCTCGGCGACGTCGTGGAAGTTGTTGATGTTCTGCAACCGGTTCGCTTCCGGCACGCGTACGTCGGTCAGGGTGATCCTGGCGTTCTGCACGATCCGCAGTGCGATCTTGCCCTCGATCTTCTCCGGCTCGAAGCCGGGGGTGCCCTTCTCGACGACGAAGCCCTTGACCTGGTTGTCGTCGACGTCCCGCGCGTAGATCATGACGTAGTCGGCGAAGGTGGCGTTGCCGATCCACGTCTTGGAGCCGTTGAGGACCCAGGTGTCGCCCTCGCGTTTGGCGGTGGTGCGCATGCCGCCGGAGACGTCGGAGCCGCCGTGCGGCTCGGTCAGGCCGAACGCGCCGATCTTGTCCATGGAAGCCATGGCGGGCAGGAACCGGTCGTGCTGTTCCTGGTTGCCACCGTAGTAGACGGAGTAGAAGCCGAGTCCGTTGTGGACTTCGAAGAAGGTGGCGGTAGAGGCGTCGACGCGGCTCAGTTCCATCGCCAGCATGCCGCTGAGCAGGTTGCTGACCGCCGGCTTGTGGGCGCCGTAGCCCTCGTAGGCCAGGGCGTTCAGCCCGCTGCCGCGGAACTTCTCGACGAACTCGGGGGGGAATGTGCCCTTGTACCAGTACTCGTTGACCAGCGGCTTGATCTCCTTGCGCAGGAAGGTGCGGGCGCCCAGCAGGATCTCGCGCTCCTCGTCCGAAAGGTGCGCCTCGTACTGGTAGAAGTCGGCGGTGAGCTGGTCTTCCAGCTGTGCGACGGGGGCGGTGTCGGTGGTCGTGGTCATCTCAGTTCTCCTGCTGGTGCTGGTGCTGGCCGTGCCGGATGCCGTTCAGGGCGGACAGGACGGCGAGTTGCTTGTGGTCGCGGGCCTCGGCGAGGTCGGTGTACGGCGTGGAGGCGTATGCCTTCTCCACCGCCTGGACGACTCGTTCCTGTTCCTCGGGGTCGTATGAGGGTTGTCCGAGGGCCAGTTGCTGCACGGAGCGGCCGATGCCCTGGCTCATGTGGCGGATGCCGCCGGGACCGCCGCCCAGGTGCGAGCCGAGGAACGGTCCGACCGTCGCCCAGCGGATGCCGAGCGAGTGGGTCACGACGGTGTCCAGGTCCTCCGGTGCCACCACGCCCTGCTGGACGAGGTAGACGGCCTCGCGGAGGAGTGCGATCTGGAGCCGGTTGCCGACGAAGCCGGGGATCTCCCGGTGTTCGACGACGGGGGTGCGGCCGACGGCGGTGTAGAAGTCGACCGCCGCCCGCACGGTTTCCCCGGAGGTGCGTTCGCCGGGTACGACCTCGACGAGCGGCATCAGGTGGGGCGGGTTGAAGGGGTGTCCGATGAGGACACGATCGGCGTCCTCGAGTCCCGTGGTGAAAGCCGTTGCCGGGATCGCCGACGACGAGCTCAGGAGCAGTGCGTGTCCGGGGGTCTCTCGGACCAGCTGGGCGAACAACTCCTTCTTGAATTCGACCCGTTCGGGGCCGTTCTCCTGGACGACGTCCGCGTCCAGGACGGCTTCGGTGACGTCGGCCGCGAGGTGGACGCGGTCGGCGAGTCCGTCGGTGTCCAGGCCCTGGGCGGCCAGGTGCGGGGTGAACTCCGCGAGCGCGCTGTCGACGGCTTCGGCGAGATCGGCGCGCGGGTCGCTCACCCGGACGGTCAGGCCGTGGGCGGCGAAAAGTGCCGTCCAGGAGAGGCCGATGGTGCCCGCTCCGATCACGGCGGCGGTGCGGAACTGGAGTGTCATCGCGTACCTGCCTGGAGGTAGTCGAAGACCGGCTTGACCGGGGCGAGGGTCAGGTCGGTGAGGATGTGGCTGGCGGAGACGATCTCCAGCACGGGCAGGTCGGCCAGCGGGGCGAGGACGTGCTGGAACAGCTGCAGCCGGGCCGGGCCTGTGAAGGCCGACTTGACGACCACGTCGGTGATCTCGGTGCGCACCAGTTCCAGGACGCGCGGGGTGCCGTCGTAGTCGGGGACGGCCTTGAGCATGAAGGTGGGCACGGTGATCTGGTCGCGGGCTTCGCACAGGCCGAGCGTCTCGTGCTTGTAGCCCATGGTCGCGGTGGCCACCCGCTGCGTGCCGTACCCGAGGGTGCCGACCAGTACGTCCTCATCGACGTAGAGCTTCGGTGAGCCGAGCACCTTCGGGTAGGCGCTGACCTCGCGTCCGGCCGCTGTCGCGGGGAAGTTGTCGAGGTACATCGCGTGCAGGTACTCGCCCCGCTCCCCGTCGAAGCCGACCTGGATCGCCTGGCCGCCCTCGGTGTAGGGGCCGTACCCGGTGACATCGTTCATCTTCATGATCTCGAACCGGACCAGCGGTTCCTCGATCTGCAGGGGCTCGGGGACGACGGCGCGCAGCGCGTCCGGATCGGTGCGGTAGACGATGTTGAGGTATTCGCGGTCGGTGAACCACGGGGTCACGGGGGCGAACGCCGGGCGGGTCAGCGGGGTGGTCGCGTGGCGTCGTACGTCTTCGATCCTCATGTCACTTCCCCGTCCAGTGCGGGGCGCGGTGCTCGGTGAAGGCGGTCATGCCCTCGTGTGCGTCGGCCGAGGCCAGCAGGCTTTCCAGCGCTTTCTGCTGCACGGGGAACACGTCGGTCTCCGGCACGCCGTCGGCGGCCCGGACGAGGCTCTTGACCGCGGCCAGCGAGAGCGGGGCGTTGTGCGAGAGCTTCTCGGCGAGCTCGAGCGCCACGGCCACTGCCCCGCCGGGCTCGGTGAGCCGGTTGACCAGGCCCAGCTCTTTGGCGCGGCCACCGCTCACCGTCTCGCCGGTCAGGAGGAACTGCATCGCCAGGTGGTACGGGATGCGCTTGGGAAGCCGGATCGCGCCGCCGCCGGCGGCGACCAGACCACGCGTGACTTCGGGCAGGCCGAACTTGGCGTCCGCGGCGGCGACGATGAGGTCGCACGCCAGGGCGAGTTCGAATCCGCCGCCCAGGGCGTAGCCCTCCACGGCGGCGATCAGCGGTTTCGTCCGTTCGGCCTCGGTCAGGCCGCCGAAGCCGCGGCCCGGAATCACCGGCGTCTCGCCCTTCAGGGCGGCCTTGAGGTCCATGCCGGCGCTGAAGGTGCACTTCGTTCCGGTCAGGACACCGGCTCGCAGCGTGGTGTCGACCTCCAACTCGTCCAGTGCGTCGGTCAGTCCGGTGGCCACCGCGGCGTTCACCGCGTTGCGTGCCTGTGGACGGTCGATCGTGATCAGCAGGGTCGAACCGACCCGCTGGACGCCCACTTCTTCGATGCTCATGGCTGTACTTCTCCTATCGGCTTTGTCATCGATTTCTGCGGCTCAGCTGACGGCAGCCGTCTCGGCGAGGGCTTCCGTGGTGACTTGGCCTGGAACGGGGTGTGAGGCTGCGGATCGATCCGGGTGCGGAGGAGAACCTCGCCGGGATCCCGGTCGTGTGGGCCGGGCCCTGGGCCGCCGGCACGACCGTGTCGAACAGGTGGCTCTCGCGGTCGTGGGGTTCCTGGGTGCGTGGTCCTTCAGCACAGGTGCATTCGGGATGCACTCGGCCGTCGTCAGTACCGGGGCGCACTCGGAGACCACGACGAACAGGCCGCTGATGTCGGCCGGTTCGCCCTGCTCGATCTTCTTCCGGTGCAGCGGGGAGAGCGGCGTGCCCAGCGCGCGGCCGGCGATGCTGACCCGCCCGGAGGCGGTCGGCACGGTGTCGTCGAGGGTGGCGGCGTCTGCCCGGTCGGCGGCGCCGCGGTAGCCCGTGGTGTGCGCGTGGGCGCGGCGGGACTCGGCGGCGGCGAGGTCGTCGTAGGTCGGGACCGGTCGGGCCTGCGCCAGGGCCCCGGCGTTTGCCCGGCTCGTCCGACCTTGGGTCGGTTGACGTCGGTGGGGAGCCCCGGAAGCAGGCGAACACGGCCCCTGTGGATCA
>NZ_JBITGJ010000150.1:0-13087 GCF_044456925.1 Streptomyces sp. NPDC050743 | reverse complement strand
CGCCTTGTACAACAGGGACACGATCATCCGGGCATGCTCCCAGCCGACGAACCGTCACCGCTGCCACCTGCGACGACGACTTTTCGAGCGGCACAGGCTACTGGTACCACCAGCGCACCCAGGACCCGCACCCCGCCGCACGCGACCCCGAGTTCCAGAACCGGCTCCTGCACGCCCTTAAGGAGCGCACGGGGGTTCGGCTCAACTGACCGCCGACCGGGAGTCAGCGCCCCTTTCCGGGTGAGGTGATGCCCAGGCCGGCGCTGTGCATGGCCTGATACAGCGCGGCATCCTCCGGAGGATCTGGCAGCGGGCCACGGGCGGGCGTCTCGAATGACTGGATCATCCACGCAACCAGACGGCGCCAGGCTCCAGGGAGCCCTGGTACGCCTCGGCGCGGCACGCCTCCAGGGCCTCGGCTCCGGGCAGGCTCATCGTGGGGACATCGGCGAAGCCTCGGCCGGCGGCCTGCATCGCGTAGACCGTCTCGATGTAGCCGGTGAAGCCACTCCACTGCTCGCGGTTGGCCAGCGCCTCGGCGGTGGCTCACACAGAGGCGCCACAGGCGACGCGACCTACCTCGGTCGCTGGCGCGGCCCACATGGTGATATCCCACGCTTGCCTGCCCCATCCGGTCGGCTGAGAACGCGAGGAAATGCCACGTTCGTGAGACTGAGCGGCTGTGCCATCGACCTGAGACAGCGCTCCGAGCCCAGCAGGCCGTCCGCTCTCGGGGACGGGGGCGGCCGCATGAACGGGCCCATCGACCTCCGCACGGCCGTTTTGCTGCTCGCCGGCTCAGGTGCGACATACGCCGCCTTCCTGCACCCCGCCTTCGGGACTGCCCTCCTGGTCGAGGTTGCCGTTGTCACCCTGCTCCACGTCCTTCTGGGGCGGCGCTGATCAGGGTGGCTGGCACTGTTACCGGCATACGCCAGGACGGGACTGCTGCAGGGTTGGGTGACACCTGGCCGGGGGGTTGCTCCCGCCCGGCCGGCAGTTGTCCGACTTCCGGGCCGAGGTATCAGCCCTTGAGCTTCTCCGGGTCGATGACCTCGCCGGGCGGCGGGGGCGTGACCGTCACAGGCTCGTTGAACGCCGTGAAATCAAAGGAACCGGGTTCCTTGCCGCCCACGGCTGCCAACCTGAGCGCGTAGGGCTGCCCCTTGGCGGATACGAGGAGCGTCTGCGTCGCAGCGCCGTCCTTCCCCGTGAGCGTCACGGCGGGCGTGCCGTTGACCTCGGTGTCCGCTCCCCGGGTGAGGTGGCTTTCCTTCTCGTCCTTCTCGAACATCGTGCCGATGTCGCAGAAGGGGAACTTGTCGTCCGCCTTCGCATCCCCCGCCGGCATCTTGACCCAGCGTCCCTTGAGCATCTCGGTGAGGGCGTCCGTCTCCTTGGACGACGAGTGCTCCTCGCTGCCCGTCTGCTGCCAGAACTTCTCATCGCCCTTCATGAAGGTGTCGCCGCCGACCTGACGGATTTCGGCGGACGCACCCCCGGTGGTGAAGGTTCCGTGGCAGTTGCCCTTCGCGGCCACGGCGAAATCGAAGGTCATGTGCTCGCCGTCGATGGTCATACCGCCCTTGACCTTGAACGAGTCCAGCTTCGTCATGGCCACCCGGGCCTTCTCGGAGATCTGAGCCGGAGTCAGTCCCTTGAACGGGTCCACCGGCTTCGGGGGCGACGGCGTGGCGGAGACAGAGTCCCCTGCCCCCTTGGCGTCCGCCTTCTTGCCGTCTCCGCATGCGGTGAGTGTCAGTGCCGCCGTCACGCACAGGACTGCCGTAGCCAGGAGAGTGCGATTGCCCATTTTATTTCCCCTTTAACAAGACCGTTCGATGATCGGACTAGAGGGCAAAGCAAAGGGATGCGACGACCGCCACGTGATCTCCCTCACACGATGTCGCGCAGCCGCTGGGCGAGGACGGCCAGGTGACCGAACCTGTCGCCCACACCTGCAGCAGACCCTCCCGATCATGTCTGGGCTTCACCTGTGGTGCACCGCACGGCCACAGGTAACGGCTGTCCCTTCTGCGCTGGCCGACAGGCGCGAGTCACCAACCGTGTGTCCCTGTATCCCGACGTCGCTGCCCAGTTCGTGGCGCAGCAACTGCGGATGGGTGGTGAGCGTCTGGACGGCGAGCTGGGCCAGCTGCGGTCCGTCGCCGGGCGGGTAGGTGGTGCGGTTGCCGCTGACCAGCCAGGCATCCGTGTCGGGATGGACGGGCACGATGCGGCCGGCCACGAACATCCCTGCGCTCAGTTTGCCAAGGGCACGCCATCCCGGGTCGGAGTAGACCGGGTAGAGGAGGTCATCGAGCAGGTTGTGCAGGACGACGGCATCCCCTTGAAAGCTCTGTACTTCGAAGACTGCCTCCACCACGTCGCACCAGCCGAGCAGCATCGCCCGCTCGTCCTCGCTCAGCGGCGGCCGCCGCTGGGCCGTAAACCGCCCCAGAACGCTCGAGCCGTCCGCCAGCCGGTGCTGCAGCACGAAGTGGTCGATGGTTTCGATGACCATCGCCTCGTCCAGGAAGCCGAGCCGGTCTGCTGCCTCCTCGAGCCGGGCCTCCAATCGCCGGGCGCAGCACGGACTGTGCGCGAAGGCCACCAGCTCGCTCTTGAGGTCCCCGCTGCGTGCCACCAGCCGGGCGACCTGGGGCAGCACCGTGGGGGGAACCGCTGTGTTCCACTGCTGCTTCTTCCTGCCTGTCCTTGCTGTGTGGTGCGTTGTCGCGAGCCGCTGCCCCGGGGACAGCGCGGGCTGGAGCGGCGCCCGCCCAACTTGGGGAGAGAGGGGCGGGCGCCCTACCGCCCGGGACTGTCCTTCGGCACGCCGGGCGGGGTCTGTGGGTGCTACATGGAGGCCCGCAGTCCCTCCAGGACACGCGGAAGCAGCGTCATGTCCAGCGCGTTGGCCTCGGCGGCGGCCGCTGCTCGGCGTGCCAATCCATCAGTGGTTCGCGCCACGCTGCCTGGCCCGCATGACTTCGGTGCGTATATCCGCTAGCGCCAGATCGGTTTCCGTGCGGAGCCGGACGAGGTCGGCGAGTGTCAGGCGCAGGGTGCGGATGGTGATCGTGCCCTCGGTGCGGCGGGGTTCGGCTAGTTCCACGCATCGCTTCGGATCGGCGGCGCCCGCCAGTTCGACTTCGGGTAGCAGACGCAAGGTCAGCATGCCGGGACCGTCAGCTCTGCCCAAACGGTTTTGCCCCAGCGCATTTGGTCGTAGCCCCAGCGGTGTGACAGCGCGTCGATCAGTACGAGGCCGCGCCCAGTCTCATCGCCGCCGGCGATCGGACCCATCGTCGGCAGGGCGTGGGATTTGTCGGTGACGCCGATCCGTACGAGATCACCCGTGACGCGCCGGACGGACACCCGGATCAGACGGCACGGGGTGTGGCGCACTGCGTTGCCCACCAGCTCGGAGACGATCAGCGTGCCAACCTCGGCCATCTCGCCTATGCCCCAGGTGTTCAGTGCGGCCGACACGAGTCGCCGGGCACGTCGGGCCGTCTCAGGCTCGCAGGGAAGGGTCTCGCTGTAACCGGCCGGTCCGACTGTGGTGGGTCTGGTCATGACGCTCACAGGGTCGTCTCCTCGGGGCTGGGACGTCCCGCCCGCAACGGGGGATACGGGCGGGACTCTCCTCACTGCCGCCGAGGGGAGCCTGGTCTGCCCGGCGACGCCAACGACCGTACGGAGAGCCGGAGTTTTGCCTCAACGAAATTGCGGGGAATTGCGCAACGTCATCCGAGGGAGTCGATCGCCGCGCTGATCAAAGCGCGGGCGGCGTTGCCGTGGACGGCCATCTTCGTCAGTTCCGCGAACGCCTTGCGGTAGTCCGCAAGCTCACGCGGTTGCACCACGTTGACCTCGGCTGTGAGGGTTTCCACGACGCTGCGGGTGCCGTCATGGAGGTAAAACGCCTCCAGCGGCCACATGGTCCGCTGCGCGGTGAAGGGGATGACGCCCAGGGAGACGGCAGGCAGCGGCATCACGGTCAGCAGATGCCTGAGCTGTCCGGCCATCGTCTCGGCGTCGCCCACGCGGTAGCGCAGGACGCACTCCTCCATGAGCACGATGAACCGGTGTCCGCCTTCGTACAGGAACCGGCTCCGGGCGACGCGGGCGGCGACCGCCTCCGAGACGTCGTTGGGGGTGCCCTGGAAGCCGGTGATGGCCTCCATCAGAGCCGTGGCGTACGCGGGGGTCTGGAAGAAGCCGGGCACCACATTGGAGACGTAGGCGCGCGTGACGGCGGTCTGCGCGTAGAGGTCGTAGAAGTCCTCCTGGGTCTTGCGCATGCCCATCCGGTGGCTCCTGCGCCACTCCACGTACATCGAGTCGACGGCGCGGGCCGTGGCGATCAGGTCGTCGGCCTGGTCGGCGGCGTCGCAAGCAGTGCACCAGGCGCGGATGTCCACGTCGGTGGGCTGAACCTCGGCCTTTTGGATGCGGGTGGTTTTCGCAGGGTGCCAGCCGCACCGGGCGGAGAGTTCCTTCCCGGTGAGGCCGGCGTCCCTGCGCAGGTGCGTCAGGCGCAGAGCGAGCGCTTCACGGGCTGCCTGAGCGCTGGACGAAGGGGACGCGGGCATGTGGGCAGAGCGGGGTCAGACGGTGTACTTCTCGTGGTCGACGGCACGCTCCCACACGGCCTCGAACGCATCCGAGCACAGCTTGATCACGGCAGGGTCATCGCTGAATTCCTTGGGTGGTGCCGCCCAATCACCTTCGCCGGTAAAGATGTTGAACTGCACCAGGCGGTCGTCGAACAGCCAGAAGTCGGCTCCAGGCAGGGCGATGTCTACGGCCCGCCGACGGGGCAGCCAGCGCACCAGTTCACCCGCCTCGACGTTCAGCGAGGTGGCGGCGTGCTCCCAACGGATGTACTCCGTCACGGGCTCGGAAACGATCCTGGCCCGACGCATCACCACTCCACGGCCAACGGCCTCCCGCACCATGCCCAGCCATTCGGGCCACCACCGCGCCGTCGGATCGAGATCGACGTGACCGGTGCGCTTGAACTCCTCGAACTCCTCCGCCTCGTCACCGACGCCGTACGCGTCGCGCATCTCCAAATGCACCGCGCTGCGCCGCGTACCGGCCAGCAGCTCAGCGAAGCTCGGCACGCCGCTCTGCGACATCGCACGCCTCCCTCAGAATCGGCACCATGCGAGCCGGAAGGCGGATCACCGTCTCGTGCGCAGGGATCCCCACCACGTGACCCGCGACCCACTCCGTACCGCCGACCAGCGCCTCCAGCGCTTCCTCAGCCTTGACGCCCTGGAGGACCAGGTCAGCCGTCTCCTCTTCCACCCACACCGTCGGCGACCCCTCGCCCCCGGTGTTCGGGTCGATCCCGATGAACTGTAAGTCCACGATGCCCTCCCGGATCAAGTCGGTTGCGCGTTCTTGCGTGCGACGCTCCCCAAGGACACGTGGAGCGTCAAGAGGGCATGGTGGGTTCGGGTCGACGTTGGCTTGAAACGGCTCGGTCGGCCAGGTCGTCAACACGGTGCCGGTCTCCTCGTCGGTGAGGGTGACCCGCGGCGCCGGCGTGCCGCTGTACTCGCCGATCCAGCGGCTGAACTTGCTGCGCGCGGTCTCCTCGCGACCCCACCAGCTGTGCGGGCTGGCCCGCGGAGGTGAGGAGCAGGTGGTAGCGGCCGGGCTCATCCATGAAGCTCATCGTGCCAGCCGCCCAGTGCAGGTCGGCGAGGATCCCTTCGATCGTGGTCGGCCCCGTCCACCGCGGCATCGTCGCCAGCGAATCATCCCGGCACAGGTCCACCCAGCGCGGGCCGGCATCGGGGAAGATGATCACGCGGGAGGTTCGGCAGTCCTCCTCCTTGCCGCAGGCCGAACACGGCCTCTCCAGGTGCAGGGCGTATCGGGCCCTCGTCTGCGCGCGGGATGGGTCGGCCGGCGCGGGATCCAAGCGGGCCGGATTCACAGCGTGGCAGGCCAGCAGGTCGTCGACCGTCATGCGTTCGATGTCCACCCGGCCCCTTTGCCCGTCGCGCTGCTAGGACACACTAGCCACTAGAGTCGAACACGTGAACGAGGTATATCCACTGACTCATCTCGACATGCTGCATTTCGTCCGCCGCGTCGTTGAGTAGCAGGCCACCCGGGAGCTGGCCCTCATCGACCGGTGGATTGCGGACGAGGAGCAGCGGGAGGCAGGGCATCAAGCCGCCGCGGCGCGGAAGGCCCGGGCGGCGGACTGGCTGATCCAGTACGGCCTCAACAAGACCAACGTGGACGCCGTGCACATCGGTGACTGCTGGGCAGCGACGCAGAGCGGGCGGTGCCGGGCTGTGACCCGGGAACAGGAACATCGACCAGGCCGCCGCGCGGCACGCGGTCACCGAAGGCGTCCGGGCCTGCCCGCACTGCGAACCCGACGCCAATCTCGGACGCGTCGCGGGATGACGCGGCAAGTGCCCTGCCGCACGGCTGGGGAGCCTGTCGCCAAGCTGGTTGCTCAAACCCCGCCCGTCGGCGGTTCCATCCCACAGTCCTACGCCGGGCAGAGCTGCGCCAGCTGACACGCTGCCACATGGGCGGCATGGCTTCGAGTGGAACGACTGCCTGCACCGTGCCCTCGGGCTACTCCAGGGACAGTGAGCCTAGTAATTCATCGGTCGATAGAGCTTATCCCCCAGTCGCTCCGGCGGTCTGAAGGTCGTGGTGGATCGGTGTCCGGGAGCCGGTCAGCGGTACGCCGGTGCCGCCCCGTCTGGCGGCGACGATCTCCGCCGCGATCGACAGGGCGGTCTCCTCGGGCGTACGGGCGCCGAGGTCGAGGCCGATCGGAGAGCGCAGTTTGGCCAGCTCCCGCGCGCTCACGCCTTCGGCCCGCAGACGCCGGTTGCGGTCCTCGTGGGTGCGGCGCGAGCCCATCGCGCCGACGAACGCCACCGGCATGCCGAGGGCCAGCTTGAGCAGGGGCACGTCGAACTTCGCGTCGTGGGTGAGGACGCACAGGACCGTGCGGGCGTCGGTCCCGGTGCGCCGCAGGTAGCGGTGCGGCCAGTCCACGACGACCTCGTCGGCGTCGGGGAAGCGGGCCCGGGTGGCGAAGACCGGTCGGGCGTCGCACACGCTCACGTGGTAGCCGAGGAACTTGCCGACCCACGCCAGCGCCGAGGCGAAGTCCACCGCACCGAAGATGATCATGCGCGGTGGCGGCACGTTCGACTCGACCAGCAGGGTGAGGCCACCGGGGCAGTGCGAGCCGTCCGCCGAGATCTCCACCGTGCCGGTGCGGCCCGCCTCCAGCAGGGCGCGGGCCTCGGCCGCCGCCGTACGGTCCAGCTCCGGGTGGCTACCGAGCACGCCCTCGCGTGTGCCGTCGTGCTGCACCAGCAGGGCCCGGCCCAGGAGTTCGGCCGGGCCGCGGGCGACCCGGGCCAGGGCCGCCGGCCGGCCCTGGGCGGCGGCCGCCACGGCAGCCGCGATGACCGCCCGGGCGGGCGCGTGGCCGGACACCGGCGTGACCAGCACCTCGATCGTGCCGCCGCAGGTCAGTCCGACGGCGAAGGCGTCCTCGTCGCTGTAGCCGAACCGCTCGAGCACGCTCTCCCCGGTGCGCAGCGCCTGCGAGCACAGGTCGTACACCGCGCCCTCGACGCAGCCGCCGGAGACCGAGCCGATGACGGTGCCCGCCCCGTCCACGGCGAGGGCGGCGCCGGGACCGCGCGGTGCGCTGCCGCCGACGGCCACTACGGTGGCGACGGCGAACTCCCGGCCCTCCTCGATCCACCGGTCCAGTTCCTCGGCCAGGTCAAGCATCAAGCGCTCCTGCTGCCGCGGTCAGGACCCGGTCCGGTCGGATGGGCAGGGCGCGGTGGCGCACGCCGGTGGCGTGCCAGACCGCGTTGGCGATGGCGGCCGCGGCGCCCACGATGCCGACCTCGCCGATGCCCTTGATGCCGACCGGGTCGTTCGGGTCGGTGTCGTCGATCCAGTCGGCCTCGACGTGCGGGACGTCGGCGTGGGTGGCCACGTGGTAGCCGGCGAGATCGGCGCCGACGTGACCGCCCGAGGCACGGTCCCGTACGGCCTCCTCGTGCAGCGCCATGGAGATGCCCCAGATCATGCCGCCCACGAGCTGGCTGCGCGCGGTGAGCGGGTTGACGATCCGGCCCGCCGCGAAGATCCCGAGCATGCGCCGCACGCGCACCTCGCCGGTGGTGACGTCCACGGCGACCTCGGCGAACTGGGCTCCGAAGGAGTGGCGCTCGGCGGGCGCGAGCGAGCCGATGGCCTCGGTGGTGTCCGACCGCACCGTGATGCCCTCCGGGGGGATGTCGACGCCCAGGCCCAGCCTGTCGCGCAGTTCCTCGGCCGCGGCCGCGACCGCCCAGGACCAGGAGCGGGTGCCCATGGAACCGCCGGCGATCATCGCCGGTCCGAAGTCGCTGTCACCGATGCGGACGCAGACCCTCTCCGGGGGCACGCCCAGGGCGTCGGCGGCGACCAGGGTGAGCGCGGTACGGGCGCCGGTGCCGATGTCGGCCGCGGCGATCCGCACGGTGAAGCCGCCGTCCGGGTGCGCGGTCACGGTCGCCGTGGAGGGCGCCGCGCCCGCGGGGAAGGACGCCGCTGCGGTGCCGGTGCCGAGCAGCCAGCGGCCGTCCCGGCGCAGGCCGGGGCGCGGGTCCCGGTCCGCCCAGCCGAACCTGCGGGCGCCCTCCCGGAAGCAGGCGGCCACGTTGCGGCCGGCGAACGGCAGGCCGGACACCGGCCCCCGCTCCGGGTCGTTGCGCAGCCGCAGCTCGACCGGGTCGATGCCGCCCTTCTCCGCGAGTTCGTCGAGCGCCGCCTCCAGCGCGAAGGAGCCCGGCGCCTCACCCGGGGCCCGCATGAACGTCGGGGTGGGCACGTCGAGCCGGACCACACGGTTGGCGGTGTGGTGGGCGTCGGCGTCGTACATCACCCGTGCCACCCCGGCGCTCGGCTCGACGAACTCGTGCACGGTGGAGGTGAGGCTGAGGGAGCTGTGCTCCAGCGCGCACAGCCGACCCTCGGCGTCGGCGCCGAGCCTGACCCGCTGGATGGTGGGACTGCGGTAGCCGGCCAGCGAGAACATCTGACGGCGGGTCAGGACGACTCGCACGGGGCGCTGCAGGACGGTCGCGGCCATGACGGCGGCCACCTGGTGGGCCCGTACGCCCTTGCTGCCGAACCCGCCGCCGACGTGCTCGGAGCGCACCCGCACCGACGCCGGGTCGAGCGAGAAGAGGTTCGCGAGTTCGCCGATGACCCAGGTGGCACCCTGGTTGGAGTCGACCACCTCGAGCCGGCCGCCGTCCCAGTGGGCGGTCGCCGCATGCGGCTCCATCGGGTTGTGGTGCTCTTCGGGGGTGCGGTACTCGGCGGCCACGACGACGGCCGACGCGGCCAGTTCGGCGTCCAGGTCGCCCTTCTGCGTCACCGCCGGCATGTGCCCGTCCACCGGGTAGGCGCCCGGGTGGCCCGCGGTGAAGCCGATGTCGTGGGGCTCCTGTTCGTACGTCACCACGAGCTTCTCGGCGGCCTCCCTGGCCTGCTCGGACGTCTCGGCCACGACCAGCGCCACCGGCCAGCCCAGATGCGGCACCCCGTCATGCTGGAAGACGGCACAGGTCGGGTCCGGCTTCATGCCCAGCAGACCGGTGTAGTCGGTGTTCACGCGCAGGGCGTTGCGGTGGTCCAGGACGGCGAGGATGCCCGGCATGGCTAGGACGGGGTCGCTGTCGATGGCGCGGATGCGGCCACGGGCGACCGTGGAGAGCACCAGCCAGCCGTGAGCGAGGTCGGCGAAGGGGATCTCTCCGGCGTAGCGGGCCGCGCCGGTGACCTTGTCCCTGCCCTCCACGCGGGTGTGGGCGGTGCCGACGGACGGCGCCTGCGCGTGTGTCGCGGTGGTGACGGTGGTCATCGGGCGGCCTCCTGTGCGAGTCGGGTGAGCTCGGCCACGACGAGGTTGCGCATGAGGGTCACCTTGTATCCGTTGTGGGGCAGTGGCCGTGCCGCCGCCAGTTCGGCGTCCGCCGCGGCGGCGTAGGTCTCGGCGTCGGCCGGTGCGCCGATCAGGACGCGTTCGGCGGCGAGGGCCCGCCAGGGCCGGGAGGCGACGGCGCCGAAGGCCAGGCGCGCGTCGCGTACGACGCCGTCCCGCACGTCGAGCGCGGCCGCGAGCGAGCCGATGGCGAACGCGTACGAGGCGCGCTCGCGCACCTTGCGGTAGCGGGAGTTGGCAGCGACCGGGACGGGCGGCAGGACGACGCCGGTGATCAGGGCGCCCGGCGGCAGGGCGGTCTCGCGGTGCGGGGTGTCGCCGACGGGCAGGTAGAAGTCCGCCAGGGGCGCCTCGCCCGACCCGTCGGCGGTCTCGAAGTGGACGACCGCGTCGAAGGCGACGAGCGCGACGGCCATGTCGGAGGGGTGTACGGCGACGCAGTTCTCCGACGCGCCCAGGATCGCGTGGTTGCGGTGCTCGCCCTCGACGGCGGGGCAACCGCTGCCCGGGACACGCTTGTTGCAGGGCCTGGTGACGTCGGTGAAGTAGCCGCAGCGGGTGCGCTGGAGCAGGTTCCCGCCGACCGTGGCCATGTTGCGCAGCTGTCCGGAGGCGCCGGCCAGCACCGCCTGGGCCAGCGCCGGGTAGCGGCGGCGGACCTCAGGGTGCGCGGCCAGGTCGCCGTTGGTGGCAGTGGCGCCGATGCGCAGGCCGCCCTCCGGCGTCGTCTCGATCTGATCCAGCGGGAGTTCGCGGATGTCGACGAGCCGGGCAGGGCGTTCGACGCCGGCCTTCATGAGGTCGACGAGGTTGGTGCCGCCGCCAAGGAAGCGGGTGTCCGGATCGGCGCCGAGCAGCGCGACGGCGCCGACGACGTCGGACGCCCGCCGATAGTCGAACTCCCTCATGCCACGGCCTCCTTCGGCTCCGTCCCGAGGCCCGCGCGCCCCGCGTCCGGCTGCGCCTCGGCCGCCTGGGCCACGGCCTCGACGATCGAGACGTAGGCGCTGCACCGGCACAGATTGCCGCTCATGCGCTCGCGGATCTCTTCGGCGGTCAGCGGCGGTGGTCCGGCCTCGGGCCGGATGTCGTCGGTGACGGCGCTGGGCCAGCCCGCCGCGTGCTCCTGGATCATCCCGATCGCCGAGCAGATCTGTCCCGGAGTGCAGTAGCCGCACTGGAAACCGTCCAGGTCGAGGAACGCCTGCTGCACGGGATGCAGCTGATCGCCCTCGGCGACGCCTTCGATGGTGGTGATCTCCCGGCCCTCGGCCGCCACGGCCAGTTGCAGGCAGGACACGGCCCGGCGGCCGTCCAGCAGGACCGTGCAGGCGCCGCACTGTCCCTGGTCACAGCCCTTTTTTGAGCCGGTCAGCGCGAGGCGCTCGCGCAGTGCGTCGAGCAGGGTGGTGCGGTGGTCGACGGGCAGTGTGTACTTCTCGCCGTTGATGTTCAGGGTGATGACACTGGACGTCGATGAGGCCATGAGCAGCTTCTTTCGCATTTCCAGGGCAGATGGGGCGTTTCAGCAACCGGGGTACCGGGCGGGTGCGCAGGGTGTGTGATGCGGCACTGTGCCGCAGAGGTGGAAGCGGCGATGCGTGGTGCTGGAACCGAAGGGGACCGCGGACTGCCACAGGGACGCGTCCGCAGCTATCGTGGACGACAACCGGACAGCTGTCCGCTAACTGGAAAACGTAACGGACAGCTGTCCGCTTAGCAAGGGCGAGGTTCGGCCACGAACCCTCAGGGAGGACGAGTGCCGCAGATGAACGACGCACCCCGGCGCTCGGACGCCCAGCGCAACCGCGAACGCATCCTGGAGGTGGCACTCGCCGAGTTGTCCCACTGCGCGGACACGCCGCTGAGCGCGATCGCCAAGAAGGCCGGCGTCGGCCAGGGCACCTTCTACCGCAACTTCCCCAACCGCGAGGCACTCGTCCTGGAGATCTACCGGCACGAGATGCAGCAGGTCGCCGACAGTGCCGCCCACCTGCTCCGGACCCGGCCGCCCGCGCAGGCCCTGCGCGCCTGGATGGACCGGCTTTCGGAGTTCGCGATGACCAAGGCCGGCCTGGCCGACGCGATCCGGCAGGTCACCAGCGCGCCAGGCAGTCCGGCGAAGCCGGCCCCCACGCCGGTGATCGACGCGGCGAACCTGCTGCTCCGCGCCAACGAGCAAGCCGGCACCGTCCGTTCCGGCGTCACCGGGGACGATTTCCTCCTCGCTATCGCGGGCCTGTGGCAGCTCGACCCTCGCGACGACTGGCGGCCCCGCGCCACCAGGCTCCTCGACCTCGTCATGGACGGCCTGCGCACGGGAGCGCCCGGCCGGTGAGCACCGCACCGCCGACCACCTACGGGCGCGAGTGCCAAGAACGTCGCCCCTGCTCACGTCGTCGTCGCTCGCCGCCAGGGTGGCACCGTCGCCAGGCTCCACAAACCGTCGAGGTGTCTGTTCCAGGTGGCGACAGCGGCCCTGGTGCCGTCTGCCTCCCTCGCGGACCAGACAATCAGGTCGGTTCGGTAGCCCCTGGGGTCGTAGTACTCAGGGCCCGAGCTGTGCTGGATCGAGCGGGCGGCCACATCGTACAGACCGTGCAGCATCAACTCCCGGTTGAAAATACAGACCTTGTCCCTCGGTATCCCGGGATAGAGGCGGAACTCGCTCTCCACCGTCACCCGTCCCAACCCGTTGAGCCGCTCCGCGAGCCCGGACATCGACCGGTCGTACGCCTGGCACCTCAGTTCCTGGACTCGCCGGACTGCGGGGTCGTCGAGCGGCTCACCGTTCGGGCCCACCCTGGACGGGACAGTCATGGGCTGCCCGAAATCCGGAACAAGCACTCTGATGCAGACACGCCTGGTCCGTCCGGGATCATCGAGAAGCTCCTCCAAGCGGCCGTGAAGCGCGCCGAAGATCGTCTCCCCGGTGTAGCCGAGAAAGGTGATCTCCACCGTCCGGGCCCGGAAGGCGTCGTTCACCGGGTTCCTCCGAGGATGCCCCGGCCTTCAGGCCGGGGAGGAATCGGACTCCTGCGGAGCAGGGCAGGGATAGCCGGATCGCCGTCA
>NZ_JBITGJ010000149.1:0-13294 GCF_044456925.1 Streptomyces sp. NPDC050743 | reverse complement strand
CTGCCCCGCGCAGCCCACCGGCACCAGGGCGTGACCACGATCAGCACACCCACCACCCGCCGACACCGGCCACGCGGAGCAACACTGGGCGCAGGATTCCATCTCCACGCTCATGCGTCCCCGCCCAGGTGGGCAGAACCCGTGGCAGACCTCACGGTCCGCACGGGATCGCTTAGCTGACCAGAGACGCTTGGGCACGCCGACGGACGGTCGCCCGCCGTCCGTGTGCCTGCCCCGGACCACCACACCCAAGGACGGCAACTGAGTGTCTTTCTTCACCATCGGCCACCGCGGTGTCATGGCCGCCGAGCCGGAGAACACCCTGCGCTCCTTCCTGCGGGCCGAACGCGAGGGGCTGGACGGCATCGAACTGGACCTGCATCTGAGCAGGGACGGCGAGCTGGTCGTCATGCACGACGAGACCCTGGACCGCACGACGGACGGCTCCGGTCCGATCGCCGACCAGAAGCTGGGGGAGCTCAAGAAGCTCGACGCCGGCCTCGGTGAGCGCATCCCCACGTTCGGGGAGGTGCTGGACGCCGTCGGGCCGACGCTGCCGATCCAGGCGGAGATCAAGGATGTGGCCGCCGCCCGGTTGCTGGCAAAGGTGCTCACCGACCGCGGCCTGCTGGACCGGGTCTCGGTGCTGTCGTTCCACGACGCGGCGCTGATCGAGATCCACAACCTGCTGCCACAGGCGCGCACCGTGCTGGTGGCAGGCCCGAGTGCGCACCGCGACACCTTCGTCGGCCGCGCTCAGAAGGTCGGTTCCACCCTGGTCAGCGTCGAGCTGTGCCAGCTGAACCGGGCCATCGTGGAGAAGTGCGGGGCCGCCGGCATCGATGTGATGGCCTGGACCGTCAACGACGAGCGCGACCTGGCGTTGGCCCGGGCCCTCGGCCTGGCGGGCTGCGTGACCGACCAACCCGGCATGAAGCGGCTGGTCGGGGCCAAGGCCTGACCTCAGGGGTTCACACCGGCGTCCGCCTATAGGAAGAGAACCCAGATGCGCATGCCGAGCTACCACCCGCGAGATGCACGCCAACCGCACCGGCCAGCCCGCCGGCGACACGGCGAGCGCGGGTGGGCCGGTGGTGGAACGGCTGCTGAACCGGCAACAGGCAGCGCATGCCCGCACCGTGCTGGACTAGGCCGCTGCCCACGCCCCGCCCCCCGACGGCCGAGGTACGCCTCGCCGTCCTCATGCTCACCCTGCGGGCTGCGAAAGCCGGCACTGGGAACATCACCGGCCAGGACCTCACCGGCTGGCTCCAAGGCGATGCTGAGCAGGTGTTTCAGCGGATGGTCGACGCCGACTGGCTGCGTCTGCCCGGCACGGTTGCCGAGGTGATGGCCTCCCGGCTCGAAGACCCCACCGCCATCACCGTCCCTGCGCTGCTGCCCGCGCAGCCACGCCCGTTCGAGTTCGGCAAGACTACTCGCGCGAGGATTTCCGGCTGGGCCCAGAAGGTCGTGGGCGACCGGAAGATCCGCAAGAAGAAACTGCCTGCCGCCGCCCGGCTCCTGGCCCTCTACACCGCTGCCCACACCCGTCCCGACGGACGGCTGGGTCACCCCGAGGACGGGGGCCTGCGCCTGGACCAGGTCGCCGCGTTCTGCACTCTGCCGCCCGACCAAGTCGCCGAACACGCCGAACTGCTGGTCGCCGCCGACTGGCTCGCCGAAGCCGACAGCGCGGAGGGAGCTTGGTGGACGGCTCGCCGAGCGACTCCGGCCGCTCGGAGGGCTGCTGTGACAAGCCTGGCCCACCTCGTCCGTCGATGAGCTGTCCGCCAAGCTGGGTAATCCACCGCATCACGGCAGCAGAGTGGAAGCGCCGCGTCAGTAAGGCCCGCACGGTTCCTCCAACGGCGCGCCCAACATCACCGCCGCCGCACGGCCGCGCGTGCCACCCCAGCCGCGCTCTGAGGCCGCCACGCCTTGGAGCTCAATGCCGGTGCTCCGTTCCGGGACGTGGCTGACCAGGGCGCGATGCCGATGGCGACGCCATCGGCGTCACGCCCGTCAAGCCGGTCAGCGGCCGGCGCGCACGGAGACGGCGATGTGCTCTATGGGCGGGTTCCACGACCTGGCTGCTGCTACCCGATCGCGCGGTGATCGGGTAGCAGTTGGGGGCCAGATGCATCACCGCGACCGTCTGCGTGCGCGGAGGGGGCGTCACCCGCACCACCGCATACATCCGGCGTCATCCTTCGCCGCGAGGCTGGGCTCAGCACCTTCCCGCCGGCCTGTGCGAGGGGCGCCTGACTACATGTGTCCTGCGGCGCCGGGTACCCGTACGGGCGAGCCGATGAGCCGGGGTGAGGATGTGGATGAGCAGGGCCGGGACGCCGCCGGGCGGCGCCTGCTCGGGGACCTGATCGCAGACAGCCACCTGATGTCGATGGAAGAGATGTCCGGGGTGGTGATCGAGCGTGCCGCCGCCGCGGGGTTCCCGGAGGTGCTTATCTATCTCGGCGACCTGCAGCGGCGGGTGCTGCGCCTGGTGACGGGCTACGGCTTCTCCGGCGAGGGCTATGAGGGCGAGTTGCAGGTGGAGGGCACCGTGCCCGGCCGGTGCTATCAATACGGGAAGATCCTCGCGGCCGCACCGGACGGGGCAGAGTGGTGGGTGCCGTTGATGAACGGGACCGAGCGTCTGGGCGTGCTGCGCATCACCTCCACGTACGCCGATGAGCGGGCGTGTCAGGACGCGGTGTGGCTGTCCGACTTGGTGGCGCTGCTGATCGTCACCAAGCGGGACGTCAGTGATGCCATGGCTCGGCTGACGCGCAGTGAGCCGCTGAACATCGCCGCAGAGATGCAGTGGCACCTGATGCCGCCGAGTATTTATACCGACCGGCGCGTGATGATCGCGGCGTCGATGGAGCCCGCCTATCAGATCAGCGGGGATGCCTACGACTACGCCACGGACGGCCCCCAGGTTCATCTGTCGATCTTCGATGCGATGGGGCACGACCTCGCCGCCGGTCTGACCGCGCACCTGGCGATGGGGGCCTGCCGCAACGCCCGCCGTCAGGGCGCCGACCTGACGGCCAACACCGAGGCAGTGGAAGCAGCCTTGATCGAGCAGTACGACCACTCCCGGTACGCCACCGGCATCCTCGCCAGTCTGGACACCCGGGACGGGGCGATGCGCTGGGTCAACCGCGGCCATCCGCCGCCAGTGCTGATCCGTGGCGGCCGGTGGCACACCCACCTGCACTGCCCGCCGGCCGCTCCGATGGGAACCGGCCTGGATCTGAAGACCACAGAGTGCCGTGAGCAGCTGGAGCCGGGCGACCGGGTGGTGCTCTACACCGACGGCATCACCGAGGCACGAGGCAGCGACGGCACCGAGTTCGGCCTGGAGCGTTTCACCGATTTCCTCATCCGCCATCACGCCGACGACCTGCCGGTCGCCGAGACCCTGCGCCGGTTGATCTACGCCGTCCTGCAGCACCACGGCGGCCGGCTCCAGGACGACGCGACGGTCCTGCTGTGCGAATGGCTCGGCCCGCCCACCGCCGGCCACCGCTATGAGGAAGCCGTGCGGCTTGCCGGCCTGCCCGAGCGGACCGGATTCGACCCGCACGGCCCGGAGGCAGAACTTCGCAGGAGCACCCCGTCATGAACGCCGACGGCCAGCTGACCATCCTGGACAGGAGAGGACCTCTCGCCGTGGCCGCCCTGGCCGGCGACCTCGACTGGCACACCACCGGCCAGCTGTACCCCGAGGCAGCCCAGCTGGCCGCATCCCATCAGCAGCTTGTGCTGGATCTGTCCCAGGTCACCTACTGCGACTCCTCCGGGCTGAACATGCTGCTGCGGCTGCGACGCCGGCTCAGCGAGGACGGCGGCGGCCTGGCCGTGGCCGCCCCGCCCGCCCAGACCCTGCGCCTGATCGCACTCGCCGGCGCCGACCCCGTGATCGCCGTGCACGGCAGCCTCGCCGAGGCCCTCGCCGCCCACCCCGACGGAACCGGGGACTAGCAACAGCAACCCGTGCGCTCATGCGGGGTCCGCCTGCCACACAGAAGAAGGACACGTGCCCGCCATCCCCGCTCTGCTGGTCAGGAAACTCGGCGCATCGCTCATGAAGCGCCGGCGCGCCACACGGTCCTGGGCTTCCCGTCTGCTCCTTGGCATGAGCCGGGTCCGCTCCTGTCCGTACTGCCACGCGTGGATCGCCCCGCAGGCCCTCGTCTGCCCGCGCGGGCACGGCGCACTCGCCTCTCCCGCACAGCCCCCCGAGTGACCGGCAGGCAAGGTCCGGTCTCCGTCCGGCGATGCCCGGGCGGTGGAAGGCTGCCGGGAAGACGATAGAGGGGGGTTCGGCGCGGAGAAGGGGCAGGGGTTCCGCTGGGTGACCCCGGGCACGGGCAGTTTCCTGGGGCTGGTGATCTGGATGGCCGCCTCCGCGGGCTTTGCGTTCTACGTCGCCAACTTCGCTTCCTGCAACAAGATCTACGGCACCATGGCTGGCGTCATCGTCTTCCTTGTGTGGCTGTGGATCACCAACCTCGCCATTCTGCTGGGCCTGGAATTCGATGCCGAGACCGTGCGGCAGCGAGCCATCGTCGGCGGCCATCCCGCCCAGGCCGAGCCGTACACCCAGCCTCGTGACACCAGGAAGTGGGACAAGGACGACCTACGGCGCCTGGACGATGTCTGAGCAGCCTTGGCCTTCGGGGCGCGCTTGGGGAAGCGGCTGTCTTGCCGTCCTGGTGCGCTTGGAGTCCTACGTCCGCCACGCGCCCGTCTCCGCACCGTGATGGCGAGGGGCATGGTGCGGTGGTGACGGGGATACTTGCACTTCATGAGGCTGTTGGCGGGGTTACGTGAGACTGATCGGCGTCTGACTCGGCGGTTCGCCGCCTGCACCCCTGCGGATGCACACCGGACGCTATCGGCGGTGGAGGAGTGCGCGGAGAGCAGCAAGCTGTGGTGCGGCGCGGCCGTGGTGATGGCGTGGGCGGGGGGCTGGCGCGGGCGACGCGCCGCGGCGGCCGGCCTGGCGACGCTGGCGGTGGCGCAGCTGGTCTCGAATGGGTTGTGCAAGCATCTGGCCGACCGGGCCCGGCCGCCGAAGGGATGGTTCCCGCACGACGAGGTCGAGGACCGCCCCGCCTCCTCCTCGTTTCCCTCCGGGCACACCGCAGCCGCCGCAGCCTTCACTGCCGCCGTCTGGCCCGCCTGGCCGCTGGCGGGCATGGTGTGCGCGGTGCCGGCCGCCGCGGTGGCGATCGAGCGCGTGCAAAGCGGTGCTCACTTTCCCAGCGATGTCGCTGCCGGGGCCGGGATCGGCCTGGCCACCGCCTGGCTCGTCCGCCACAGCCCCCGCTGGGCGCTGCGGTGGCGGCTGCCGTAGTCGCGCTTTGCTCGCCGGCTCGCCACGCCGGCCGCATGGGCCAGGCGGTACGCCCTGTCCGAAGTAAGGGAGAGCAGGACAGGGCGCGCTCCGCGCCGGCGGTCACCGTGGCGGTGGGCACCGCCTACGGGTGCCAGGATGTTGCTCATGGCACAGTAGGTGCGTTAACTCCAAGCGCTCCCAGTTGGAGTGGCTGGGTAAGGCCCTCGGGCGGTTGACCTCTCCCGCCCGAGGGCCTTCGCCTGCCCCAATGGGAGCGCTTTGCCCGGCGTCTGCATGAGCGTGCTGGCCGTCCTGCCGGCTCGGCTGGCGGGACGCGCACAGTGATACCGCACGCAGCGGCAAGTCCAGGCAGGGGTGCTGAACCGGTCTGCTCGGGGTACTCGCGCCGTCGCAAGCCACGTGACGGGAGGTGATCTTCATGTCGTCGGGTCCGCAGCAGCTTCACGGCCCGGGCCAGCAACAACTGCCGGGGACGGAACCGGTGGGTGAGCTGGTGCAGCGTGCTTCGCAGCAGCTGACAGAACTGGTGCGCGGGGAAATGCGCCTGGCGCAGGCGGAGATGAAGGAGATGGGCAGGCGTTACGGCAAGGGAGGCGGCCTGTTCGGCGGCGCCGGCCTGGTCGGGTTCCTGACGCTTGAGGCCCTGGTCGCCACTGTGATCGCCGCACTCGCGGTGGTGCTACCGGTGTGGGCCGCAGCCCTGATCATGACCGCCATCCTCGGAGCGATCGCCGCGTTGATGGCGTTGACGGGGAAGAAGGAGGTCGCCCAGGCAGGGCCGCCCGCCCTGAAGGAGTCGATGGACAACGTGAAGGCCGACGTGGCCGAGATCAAGGAGCGTGCGCACCGATGACCCAGCCGCCTCACGACGAGCCGACCGCCCAGACCCCTAAGGAGCTGCGCGAGCAGGTCGAGCAGACCCGTCACGAGCTCGGGGAAACGGTGGAGGCGCTCGCGGCCGAGACTGACCTGAAAGCCCGCGCCCAGCAGAAGGCCGCCGACGTCAAGGACCAGGCCGCCGCCAAGGCCGGCCAGTTGAAGGAGAAGGCTGCCGAGGCCGCGTCCCTGGCGGCGGACAGGGTGCCCGGGCCGGTCAGGGACAAGGCCGCCCAGGCCGCCGGGCAGGCCCGCGCGAAGGCAGCCCGGGCCGGTCAGCTGTGGCAGGACAAGGCGCCCGAGCCGGTACGGGCCAAGACGTCCCAGGCCACCCAGGCGGCTCGGGACAACCGCCTGCTGCTGGCGGCCGCCGGTGCGGCCGTCCTGCTCTGGCTGGTGTGCCGTCGGGGGAATGGATGAGCGATGAAAGCGTCGAAGATCGCCTACAGGCCGGTTGGTCTCGTCCTCGGCGCGGTCAGCGGCATGCTCGCCGGTGCCCTGTTCAAGCAGGCATGGAAGATGGTGGGGCACGATGACGACGCACCCGATGCCACTGATGAAGAGCGCGGCTGGGGGGAAGTGGTGACGGCGGCGGTCCTGCAGGGCGCGATCTTCGCCGGGACGAAGGCGGTCATGGACCGTGCCGGCGCAGCCGCCAGCCGCCGCCTGACCGGCACCTGGCCCGGCTGATCCGCCATAAGGATGCGGGGCCGGTGCGACTAGATGCTGGCCCCGCGCCCGCGCGTCCGCCCCGGTATCCCACGAAGGTCCTGCACAGATGTCTGATCAGAACGCGGCGACCATGCTGACAGCCGCGGCAGTCATCGCCATGATCCTGATCGCCCGGGCAGCAGTCCTGCACCTCATCGGCCGAGAGCGCGCCGCCTGAACGGCGCGCCCGCCGCAGGGCGAGACTGCACTCCACGCCGATACGGCTGCGTCACGTGCCGCCGCACCGCCGGACGACAGTACTCTGCGCGCGGTGCGAGAGGCCGAACAGCACGTCTACCGCTGCTGGCAGCAGTTGCAAGCACGCACCGACCCGCCCGAGTGACTCGGCTGTGAGCACAGCCGGGACAGGCGGCCTGGCGTCGGCGGCGCCGCTGCGCGGTGGGCCTGGCCGCGCAGCGGCCCTGGCACGGTTGCGGGCCAGGGCGCGAGGGCGTCGCGCAGGCTCCCGTAGCAGGGGATGACGGTGTCGACGCCCACGATCTGCACCGTGCGCATGACTGAGGCCGTAAGGCCGACCAGGCGCAGCCAGCCGCCTGCTTCGACCAGGTCGCGGTGAGCGGCGAGAAGGGTGTTGATCCCGCTGGAGTTGTGACGCCCGACTGCCCGGCGAGGAAGGAGATGTTGATCAACGGGCGATCGTCGGCGGCACCGGGGCGCTGGCGCTGCGTGAAGTGCCTTCGTGACTATCTATGTACTCAGGGAGGGCACCGCCGCTCGTCTTCAGCTGCTCCAGGTGGGCGCGCACGAGCTTGAGCCCGTGCTTGGGCGCGGCGTGCGCGGGGCGGATGTTCGTCTTGAGCCGGCGCCAGGCTGAGTGCGCGTTGATGATGTCCGGCGCGAGGCCGTGGACCACCCGCAGCGCCCAGACCAGCAGCGGCGACATGGTGGCCGGGTGGATGACGACCTCCCGGTTCTCGCCTCGCTCGCGGCGGAAATCCTCGCCGAGGAAGTCGTCGGTTTTCAACTCGGGCCGTGACCCGCTATGGCTCCGGCCGCGGCTGTCGGCATTGCTCCAACTGCTGATCAACGAACGACGCCCACTGGCCGCCCCCCTCAGGACCCGTGAGTCGCCTTGCAAGGCGACTGACCCGCCTGGGTATGCCCAGCACCAGCAAGGCCCGCCACGGGGCTGGCTCGCCATGGTCGGCGCCGTCCACTGGAAGATGCTCGCCGATCTCCTCGCCTCGCCGACGGCACAGCCCACAACTGGCACAAGCTCAACGGGGGAGACCGCGCCAGCTACGTCGCCAGCCGACTCAAAGCCTCTCAAGCACCCGTGGGTTCGAGCCGCGGTCAGGTCGTGCACGGCGACCGGCAGGGTCGGTGAGGCCCAGGTACGAGCCGGCGAGATCCGCGTCCGCGGCGAACAAGCGATCGCCACTCTCAAGACCTGGAAGATCTTGGTCAAGCTGCGCTGCTGCCCGTGTCGCGCCACCACAATCGTGCAGGCCATGCTCGACCTGCACGACATCGAATCGAACCGCTGTACCGGCTGAGAAGACTCAATGTCAGGCGGGGTTGTCCGTCGTTTCCGTCCGGTCAGGACGGAAGATTTCCTCGATGGTCAGGCCGAAGACGTCGGCGATGGTGAACGCCAGAGGCAGGCTGGGATCGTACCGCTCGGTTTCGATGGCGTTGATGGCCTGCCGGGAGACTTGGCACCGGTCGGCCAGGTCGGCCTGGCTCCACCGGCGAGCTGCACGCAGTTCGCGTAGTCGGTTCTTCACAACGCGCCGTCACCGGTTCAGGCGGGTACGCAAGTCCGCGATCGTCATCCAGAGTGCCACGCCGCCGAGGAGGATCAATTGCGCGAGCTGATGGAGCTGGATGACGCCTGCGGCATCGAGCAGGGTGGCCACTTGCAGCCCCACGAGGACTGCTGCGAAGGCGATGGCCATACTCTCCAACTGAATCCGGCGCAGGTACTCGTCCGCGCGCCGGAATGCCCGCAGCAGCACCCAGGCGATCGCGAGGGTGAAGACTGCGGTGGTCGCGATCCACCAGGCCTTCTGGGCGGTGCTCTGGTG
Source organism: Streptomyces sp. NPDC050743 (assembly GCF_044456925.1). Classification (NCBI taxonomy): domain Bacteria; kingdom Bacillati; phylum Actinomycetota; class Actinomycetes; order Kitasatosporales; family Streptomycetaceae; genus Streptomyces; species Streptomyces sp. NPDC050743. Next base: position 4,285 of record NZ_JBITGJ010000149.1, on the reverse strand, counting down.
GGGGTTGCTGCCCAGCGCCAGGGCTATCACGCCCAAAGCGGACACGGGTATGCCGTCGATGAGTACAGCGCGGCGGGCCGCGCGCGTCACATGGCCATGCTGTACCTGCTTTGTCATGCGCTGAATGTAAGGGGTCCTTTCCATCGAGTCAAGCAACCCTGACTCGATGGAAAGGACCCCTTACATTCAGACGATGTTGAACGAGAGACGGCTCCTGACCCGCCGAGCACTGCTCGGTTACCGCCGTGGCGTCAGCCATCGCTTCCGTCCCGATGGCCACCACGGCATCCGCCCGGTCGCGACCCGCCGCGGATTCGCCGGTCGCCGCCAACCCCAAGCCGACTCCGGTGCGGCTTACCCTGCCCGCACCAACCGGTCCGCATCCCCTGGGCACGATCTCGTTGCACCTGGTCGACCGGGCGCGCGTCGATCCCTGGCAGGATTCCCGCCCGACTCGGGAACTCATGATCCAGCTCTGGTACCCGGCACACGCCGCCCATCGCCATCCAACTGCGTGTCTGCCACGGCACTGGCGGTGAGCGAGGGCGGGGCCCCGCCGGGGCCGTCGACCGGGCCATGGTGCCTGGCGGTAACCGCAGTCCCCTTGAACGAACTTGCCCACAGGTTTGCCTTCGCTCCTATGGTGAGCGGGGTGCTGTGCTGTCTTGCCCAGGAGGAGCGGTCGGTCATGGCGAACACGGATGAAGGTGCGGCTCGGGTCCGTGAGGTGCGCCGCCGTCTGTCGCAGGAGGGTCCGCCTCGGACGCGAGGCCACAAGGGAGACTTCGAAGCCGTTACGGTGCCCGAGCAGCACTGCGATCAACTGCGCGATCTGATGGTCTCCGAGGGAGTCGAGAAGGTGGTGGAGGTCGGTCTCGCCTACGCCAGCTCAGCGCTCGCCATCGGAGAGGCGCTGGCAACCGTCAACCGTCCGCTTCCCCAGCACGTCATCATTGACCCGTTTCAAGAACGCGAGTACTCCAACGCCGGCTGGGATCTACTGTGCTCTGCGGGGCTGGACTCGATCGCCACGCTCCTGCTCGCTCCTTCGTCGATCGCGCTCCCGCAGCTGCTGACCGAAGGCTTCGTCGCCGACGCGGCCTTCGTGGACGGCAGTCACCGGTTCCACGAGGTTTTCGTCGATCTCTACTTCTTGCGCAAGATCGTCCGCCCCGGTGGCCTGATTGTTGTCGACGACGACTGGTGGCCGTCCGTGCACACGGCCGTGCAGTACTACGAGCGGAATCTGGGATGGGCGGTGATCTCGGATGCCTTCCCTGGTGAGGCGGTCGGCGTCGGACCTCAGGGCAAACAAGAGGCCCGGTGCAAGGCGTATCGGTTGCCTGACCCTTCGTTCGAGCCCTCTTTCGAGGACTTCCGGGCGTTCTGACCCCAACCGGCGCCAGCAGGTGCCAGAACGAGCCGGCCCCGGTCCGGGCACGTCGACGTGCCCGGGACCTGGCTTCGCGTGCATGGCTGACTCCACATCCTGAATGTGCCAGTCCACACCAAAAGAGGTTCAACTCAATATTGACAGTCAACTCCCATTTGGGGGTAGCCTCTCAATAGGTTGCTCCTCATTGGGAGGTACGCATGTCCACATCCCCTCGCCGCTGGCTAACCCTCGCCGCACTGACCCTGAGCGTGCTGATCGTCGGCCTCGACGGGACCGTCATCAACGTCGCCCTGCCCACCATGGCCACCCAACTCCACGCCAGCAGCGCCCAGTTGCAGTGGATCGGCGGCGGCTATCTGCTCGCCCTGTCCGTCGCGATGCTCCCGGTCGGCCTGCTCGGCGACCGCTTCGGCCACAAGCGGCTGCTGCTCTCCGGCATCGGCCTCTTCGGACTCGCCTCGCTCGGCGGCGCGCTCGCCACGACCTCCGGGCAGGTCATCGCCGCCCGGGCCGTCCTCGGTCTCGGCGCCGCCGCGATCATGCCGCTGTCGATGGCGATCCTGCCCCGCGTCTTCGCCAAGGCCGAACTGCCGAAGGCGATCGCCGTGTGGACCGCGGCGACCGCGCTCGGCATGCCGGTCGGCCCGGTGGTCGGCGGCTGGCTGCTCGACCACTTCTGGTGGGGCTCGGTGTTCCTGTTCAACCTGCCGATCGCCGTTCTCGCCCTGCTCGCCGGGCTCTGGCTGCTCCCGCGCGACGAACTCCGCACCGCCACCGCGCGGTTCGACACCCTCGGTACCGTCCTCGGCGGCCTCGGCATCGTCGCGCTCGTCTACGGCACGATCCTCATCCCGGCCGACGGCTGGACGTCCGCGCCCGTCCTCGCCTCGCTGCTGTCCGCCGCCGCCCTCCTGACGGGCTTCGTCCTGCGCGAGCGCCGTACCGCGCACCCGATCGTCGACCTCGCGCTCTTCACCGACCGTCGCTTCCTCTGGGGCACGTTGATCGCCGTGTTCGTCAACTTCGCGGTGACGGGCATCCTGTTCGTGGTCCCGCAGTACCTGCAGGCCGTCCTCGGCAACGACTCCTTCGGTACAGGCCTGCGCGTCCTGCCCCTGATCGGCGGCCTGATGGCGGCGGCCACAGCGAGCGAGGCGGTCGTGCCGCGACTGGGCGCCCGCACGGTCGTCCCGCTCGGCATGCTGGTGATGGCCACGGGCCTCGTGCTCGGCGCTACCACACACACCTCAGACGGCTACGCCTTCACCGCCCTGTGGCTCGCCCTCACCGGCCTCGGCTTCGGCCTCGCGGTCGTCCCCGCCACCAGCCTGGTGATGGGCGCGCTCCCCGAGGGCAACACCGGCTCCGGCACCAGCCTGCTGGAGACCGTGCAGCAGCTCGGCTCGGTCCTCGGCGTTGCCGGCCTGGGCAGTCTGCTCGGCTACGGCTACCTGGCCCGCCTGCATACCGACGGCCTGCCCGGCGAGGCGGCGCACGCGGCCCGCGACTCGGTCGCCGGCGCGAACGCGGTGGCCGACCGGCTGCACGACACCGCCCTTGCGGCGCACGCCCATGAGGCCTTCGTGCACGGCATGAACCTGGTCCTGACGGCCTGCGGCTCCATCGCGCTGCTCGCCACCGTCCTGGCCGCATTGTTCATGCCGGGCCGCGCGACCTGCTCCCGGACAGTGGCCCGATCCGCCGCCGAGCACGCAGAATCGGTCGCATGACGACGCACGAGACCTCCGCCGCACCCCTGGGCCTGCGGGAGCGCAAGAAGCAGAAGACCCGTGAGCGCATCCGGCGCGAGGCCTACCGGCTCTTCGCCGAGCACGGGTACGAGGCGACCACGGTCGACCAGATCGCGGACGCGGCGGAGATCTCGTCGAGCACGTTCTTCCGGTACTTCCCGACCAAGGAGGACGTGGTCATCCAGGACGAGTACGACCCCGCCCTCGCCGACGCCATCCGCTCGCGCCCCGCCGGCGAACCGATCGTGGACGCGATCCTCAGCTCCCTGAAGGGCTCGCTCGGTGCGATGCTCCAGCAGGACCGCGAGGACCTCCTCCTGCGCACCCGGATCACTTTCAACGACCCGGCGATCCGGGCCCGGAACATGGCCGAGCAGGAACGCAGCGAGCGGGCCATGGCCGAGGTCATCGCGGAACGCACCGGCCGAAACGCGGCCGACTTGGAGATCAAGTGCGCAGCCGCCGCCATCATCGCCGTGTTCACGGCCCTCGTACGGCACTGGGTGGAGGGCGACGGGAAGGAGAACCTGGCGGCGTTGTACGAGCGTCATCTGCCGCTGCTGTCACGCGGGTTGGACTTCTGAACGATATCAAGGAGCTACCGCCGCATCCGGCAGCGTTCGCCTGTCCACGATCTCGCGAACGCGTTCGTCCGGACCAAGAGGGCTGACCCCGGGGCCGCCAGGGGAACCGCCTCCCATCCGCGCTCAGGGATGTCCTCAGCAGCTGCCCGGACGTTCCCGTCACCCTGTCCCGGTGACGCCTCCCCGGTGCCCCGGCCGCGCCGGGGCACCGGGGAGTGGTGAGCCTGCGGCTGACCCGGCGACCCGGCTGCCTTGAGGAGCGATTTCCAAACCGCGTGACACGCGGCCGCGCCACAGCCGGTTCTGACGGAACCCCTGGGCGTCAGGCCAGGCCCTCGCTCGGGTGCTGTCATGCGGATTCCGGGGGGCCTGCGCCTTCTCGATCTCGGCGCGGATCTCCTCGACCTCGAGATCCTCGCACCGGCCACTGATAGCGAGCCGTCGTCTACGCTCAACCTGTTCACCGGGTTCCTCCGAGGATGCCCCGGCCTTCAGGACTCCGTTGGGAAATCCGTGAAACGGTGATGGTGAGTGTGCAGGCCTGCCATGATCGG
>NZ_JBITGJ010000148.1:0-13782 GCF_044456925.1 Streptomyces sp. NPDC050743 | reverse complement strand
CGTCCAACGCCCACTGCCGAAGCGTCATCGGGTGTATCCCGAGACGCTTCGCAGCCTTGGACATACGCAGCAACTCCACCCACGCAACAATACATACACAACACTAGGGATTACCAATGAAGTTGGTGAGCCTGCGGGTTCGGCCGCGGCACGATTCGCGGTCGAGGAAGCCCTGCTGCGCCGGGTCCCGCTGGAAGCCGTACGCGCTTGGCGCCGACCACTGCACGAGCCTCCCGCACATCCCCTGATCGTCGGCGGCCCCGCCCACCTGGAGGAGACGCAGGCAGCGGAACTGGTGGAAGGGGCGCTGCGGGACGCCCCGGCCGAGTTGGAGGTACAGCGGCGTACGGTCGAGGGTTACGCACACGACGCCCTGATCGCGGTGTCCCGCGAGGCCGACCTGCTCGTCGTCGGTGCCCGACGACGTCAAGGCCACTTCGGGCTCCAACTCGGCCGAGTCGCCCACGGCGTGCTGCACCACGCGGCCTGCCCGGTGGTGGTCGTACCGGAGCCCATCTGAGCCCGGGCCGGTGACCCGGATCGCCTCGCCGAGCGGCGGTCAGTGCCGGAAGAGGGCCGATGAGCACTTCAGGTGCGATCGGCATCAGAGGGGCCGCCAGTGTGCGCCGCATACCGCGACGGCGGACGCCTGGCGCCTGCGGGTGACGTGCCTCGATGCGGTCTCCGGGCGGTGTGGAGACGCGGACGGTGCTCGGCACGTGTCGGTCACGCTTCCTTCGTGACATGCGGGGCGGCGGTGTGCGGCTGCGCCGGGGTGGGCCCGCTTGGCCAGGCCAGGGCACGGGTGATGTCGGCGACGGTGACGATGCCGACGAGGCGCCCGTCGTCGAGGACCACCGCGCGGCGTACGGGGCTGAGCTCCAGTCGCGGCAGCAAGTCGAGCATCGGCTCTCCGGGCGCGGCCGTGATGATGTCGGCGAGCGGACGCATCACTTCGCGGACCGTCGTGCTCGCACGAGCCTGGGCCGGCGTCGCCTCGACGCGTCGTACGGTGAGCAGACCGGCCACCGAGCCGTCGGCTGCCAGCACCGGAAAGGCCGAGTGGCGGTAGGGACCGAAGGGGCCCTCGGCCAGGAAGTCGGCGAGGGTCGCGGTGTCCGGCACGGTGACCGGGTTCGGGGTCATGACGCGCCGGACCGGGACACCGCTCAGCACACTCCGTAGCTCGGCCTGGCGAGCCTCCGCGGTCGCCGCACCGATGAGGAACCAGCCGATCAGCGCGGGCCACAGGCCGGACAGGTTGTGCCTGAACCAAACTGCCGCGAACCCGGTCAGCACCATGAACCAGCCCAGTGCCCGGCCCGCCGCCGACGCCCCGTGAGTGGCCCGCAGCCGGTCGTCGGTGCGGTGCCACAGGTACGCCCGCAGCAGCCGTCCCCCGTCGAGCGGGGCGGCCGGCAGCGCGTTGAAGACGGCCAGCATGACGTTGATCGCGGACAGCCATACGACCGCCTCGACGACGAGCCCGGACGCGTGCAGCATGTGTAGCCCGGCGGCGATGCCGGCGAAGACACCACCGGCGAGCAGACTGGTGAGCGGACCCACGGCGGCGATGTGCAGCTCGGCGCCCGGAGTGGGGGCCTCGCTGTGCAGGCGGGCGGCGCCGCCCAGCATCCACAGGGTGACGCCGTCGACCTGCACGCCGTTGCGGCGGGCGACCACGGCGTGCGCCAGCTCGTGCGCCAGCAGCGAGGCGAGGAAGGCGATCGCCGCCAGCAGTGCCAGAGCCCAGTACGACAGGGCGGAATGCCCGGGGTGGGCGGACGGGAACTCACTGTGCGCAAGAGCGACGGTCACCAGGGCAACGATGACCAGGACACTCCAGTTCAGGCCGACCCGCACGCCGGCGATCCGGCCGAGGGGCAGCGTCTCGTCCATGAACCTCGCCTCATCCTCGAGTTGCGTGCCGAGGGCCCGCCGTCTCCGCTCAGCAGGCCCGACGCCGGCTTTTGGCGCCGCGGATCAGCCCGTCCTGGGGCCCCACTGGGGTCCCACCAGATCCCACTCCTGGTCCCAATGGGCCATGCGGCGCCGGTCGAGCCGCGCTCGCGCGAGGGCGCCCGCGCCGAAGGCCGGGGCTGCGACGGCGAGGGCCGCCGCGGCGCCGAAGAGCGCGGCTTCGACATGCCCCTCGCCCCGGCCCGTCGGCTGCGACGGACTGAGCCGGCCCCCGTCGTCCTGCCACACCGTCACCCGAGCCCCGGTCTTCAAGCCGCCGTCCACCAGCGTGCGCCCGGTACGAGCGGAGCCGTCGGGGGCCTTCCAGCGCACCGATCCCTGGATACGGCCGTCGGTCGACCAGTCCGCGGTGACGCCGTGCCGAGCATCGGCGAGCAGGACAGCGCTGACGGGATGCCGGTGGGTGCGCTGCTCCGCGAACTCGTGCTCGGCGCTGCGGTCCGTGACGAGTGCGGCAACGCCGCCACAGATCACCACGACCAGCCAGACTGCCAGGACGATCCAGGCCTCGATGACGTCCTCGCGCCGCCGCAGTGGACTGCTCCGCCATCGCCACAGCCGCTTGCCGCTGCTCATAACGGCCACCTCCACGCCACGATGACTCCTTCGACGGTGACTCCGCAGGTGCGGCTTTCACAGAGGCCGAGGGGCCCGCCTGCCGGGACACCTGGGCCCGGTCCCCGAGCCGCAGGGGCCCATTGGTCCCCATGGGCGATGTCCACAAGAGGGACGCGGGGAAGCGGACGCGGCCCGGCGCGGCGCCGAAGCCCCACCGCCCCGGTGCCGAGCCGTTCGGAACCGCCCGCCGGGGATGAGGGCCGGACGGCCCAAACGCAGGGTTGCGCGCACCGCACAGGCCGAAGGCGGCCGTGTGGGTGGTGAGAGACCCGCGAAGGCAGCGCTGGTAGCGGACGAGGCGCACAGCAATCCCTGGGCGGGAGGCGACCGCGCGGCGCGGGTGCGCGTCGATCCCGGCACTGTGACAGGACGTCGGATCACTGGGTCAGCGATTGCTGCGACAGCCCGGCGACTCAGCCGGGTGCCGTCCTGGTCTCGCTCGACTCCGTCAGGCGGACACCCGCAACCAGTTCGGGGCGGATGCGCACCGCTTGGTCCATGCCTTCGATGGGTGCCCAGGGCTGCAACAACTCCCGGATGCGGTCCAGTTCGACCGGGTCGGTGACGAGTTGGGCGTAACCTGTGACGACGACGCTCCAGCCGAGGTGGGTGTCCGGGTCGATGGCGTCTGCCTCGTAGGCGACGACCACGCCTGTGCCGTCGGCCTCCTCGGCGTGGGACGTCAGAGCCGCGCCTTCGTGGGTGCGGATGACGATGTCCCCGCTGTCCAGGGCGTGGTTGACCGGGCGGACCGTGGGCAGGGCCTGCCGGGTGAAGACGATCCTCCCCAGCGATACGCTGCCCAGCAACCGCAGCGCCTCGGCAGGGTCCAGGTCGATGCGCCGGTTCGTGGGGGACTGGTTGCGGGTCATGGGCTGCTTCTTCTGCAGGATGAGTAACTGTTTCTGCACCCAATCCAGTTGGCCCGTACACGGTCGGGTGCGACAAGGGTGGAGCGACACCCCGAAGGGCCGCCGCCACTCCTGCTCTCACCGTCGTCCATGATGCACCTGCTCTCCAGTGCCATTCGGGTCGAGCAAGGGGCCGGACGTCCTCACCTGCTGTCACTCGCGTCCATGCCGGTCAGCGCCGCCCGGCCGCTCTCCAGACGGGCCACCGGTACCCGGAACGGCGAGCAGGATACGTAGTCCAGGCCCGTGGCGTGGAAGAAGTGGATCGAGTCCGGATCGCCACCGTGCTCACCGCACACACCCGTCTGCAGATCCGGGCGGGCCGCACGTCCTTCCTTTACCGCGATCCGGACCAGTCGGCCCACACCCTCGCGGTCGAGCGTCTCGAACGGTGAGGCGGCGAAGACGCCCTGGTCGAGATAGGCGGAGAAGAACGCCGCCTCCACGTCGTCGCGGGAGAAGCCCCAGGTGGTCTGGGTGAGGTCGTTGGTGCCGAAGGAGAAGAACTCCGCCTCCTCGGCGATACGGCCTGCCGTCAGTGCAGCCCGGGGCAGCTCGATCATGGTGCCGACCGGACACCGGACAGGGACGCCAGTCTCCTCGCCGACCTCCGCCAGGACTCGCATGACCTCTTCGCGGGCGAGCCGGAGCTCCTCGACGGCGCCGACCAGCGGCACCATGATCTCCGCCCGGGGAGACCCGCCCGCGCGAGTGCGCTCGATGACCGCCTCGGCGATCGCCCGCACCTGCATGGTGACCAGTCCCGGAATCACCAGCCCCAGCCGCACGCCCCGCAGGCCGAGCATCGGGTTCTCCTCGTGCATCCGGTTCACTGCCTCGAGCAACTCCACGTCGTGTGCGTCCGGTTGTTCGCCGGCGGCCTCGGCCGCGGCGATGCGCACCGCAAGAGCGGTGCGGTCGGGCAGGAACTCGTGCAGCGGCGGGTCGAGAAGCCGGATGGTGACCGGCAGCCCGTCCATCGCCTGGAGGAGGCCTGTGAAGTCCTTCCGCTGCAGCGGCAGTAGAGCCGCCAGCGCACGGTCGCGGCCCGTCTCCGTGCGGGCCAGGATCATGTCCTCGACCAGCTTGCGCCGGTCGCCGAGGAACATGTGCTCGGTACGGCACAGCCCGATGCCCTGGGCCCCGAAGCGCCGGGCGCGCGCCGCGTCCTCGGGAGTGTCGGCGTTGGCCCGAACCTCCAACCTCCGTACGGAGTCGGCGTGATCCAGGGCCCGGCCCACCGCGCAGACCACGCTGTCGGCCTGCTCGCCGCTCTCCAAGTAGCGCATGGTCGCGGAAGCGACCAAGGGGACCGGCCCCGAGTACACGACACCGGCGGAGCCGTCCACCGAAATGACGGTGCCCTCTTCGATGACCGTGCCGTCCCGACCGGTGAAGCGCCGTGCCTCGCCGTTGACGGCGATGTCCTGAGCTCCGCACACGCACACCTTGCCCATGCCGCGGGCGACGACGGCCGCGTGGCTGGTCTTTCCGCCCCGGCCGGTCAGCACCGCCTGCGCGGCGACCATGCCGGGCAGGTCGTCGGGCGTTGTCTCCTCGCGGACGAGGACCACCTTCTCACCGGCGGCGGCACGCCGTACGGCCTCCGCCGAATCGAACACCGCCGCGCCCACCGCGGCGCCCGGCGAGGCCGGCACGCCGTGGGCGAGCGGCTCACCGGTCGCGGCGCTGTCGAAACGCGGGAACATGAGGCGTGCGAGTCCGTCGCCGCTCACCCGCGCCAGACCCTCGTCCGCGCTGATGAGTCCCTCCTCCACCAGCTCGGCGGCGATGGCGAACGCCGCTTCGGCCGTGCGCTTGCCCACCCGCGTCTGCAACATCCACAGCGTCCCGCGCTCGATGGTGAACTCGATGTCGCACAGGTCGCGGTAGTGCCGCTCCAACGTCTGCGCGTGATCGCGCAGTCGCCGGTAGGAGACCGGTTCGAGGCGTTCCAGCTCGGCCAGCGGTACGGCGTCCCGCACGCCGGAGACCACGTCCTCGCCCTGTGCGTTGGGCAGGTAGTCGCCGTACAGCCCGGGACGTCCGGTGGCCGGGTCGCGGGTGAAGGCGACACCGCTGCCCGAGTCGGGGCCGAGGTTGCCGAACACCATGCGCTGCACGGTGACGGCGGTCCCGAGGTCGTCCGGGATGTGCTCGCGGCGCCGGTACAGCCGGGCACGCTCGGCGTTCCAGGACCGGAAAACCGCGAGGATCGCCTGGTGCAGTTGCCTGGCCGGGGACTGCGGGAAGTCGCGGCCTGCCTCGTCGCGTATCAGCCGCTTGTAAGTTTCCACGAGCCAGGCAAGGTCACCCGCGTCAAGACGAAGGTCGTCGGAAGCGTCGCGGGCCTCTTTCAGCGAAGTCATGGCCTCGTCGAACAGGGCGGGGCCGACGCCCATCACAGTGGTGCCGTACATCTGGACGAGGCGCCGGTAGGAATCCCAGGCGAAGCGCTCACTGCCGGACACCTTGGCGAGACCGAGGACGGATTCGTCGTTCAGGCCGATGTCCAGGACGGTCTCCATCATGCCGGGCATCGAGAAGCGGGCGCCGGAGCGGACGGACACCAGCAAGGGGTCGTCCGGCTGTCCGAGCAGCCGCCCGGTGGTCGTCTCCAGCGCCGACAGGTGCCCTGAGATCTCCGCCGACAGGCCCGCGGGCTCCTCACCGGTGGACAGGAAAGCACGGCAGGCCTCGGTGGAGACGATGAACCCCGGCGGCACCGGCAGGCCCAGCCGACTCATCTCGGCCAGGTTCGCGCCCTTGCCACCGAGCAGGTCGGCCATCTCGCGGCCGCCGCTCTGGAAGTCGTACACATAGCGGACCATGACGCCACTCCTCGGCTCCGCGATCATTCGGATGCCCTTCCAGCCTGGGACGGCAGCGGGGCACCTGGGAGGTGCCCTCGGTCCCGTCAGGCGGGCCGATCGGCCCATGCGCCGGGACGCCGCGACGGCGCAGCCTGGTGGTCTCGTGGTACGACACCAAGCCCTGGAGGACGCCATGACCGGCACTCCCTCCGTCGTGAACGACGTGATGACCCGCAGGGTCGTCGCCCTGCGCACCGGGGCGGCGTTCAAGGACATCGTGCGGACCATGCAGGAGTGGCGGGTCAGTGCCCTACCGGTCCTTGACGACGGCGGACGTGTCGTCGGCGTGGTCTCCGAGGCCGACCTGCTGCCCAAGGAGGAGTTCAGCGAGCGCGATCTCGGCCGGTACGGGCAGGTGCGGCGTCCAGCCGACGTCCACAAGGCGGACGCGGTCACCGCCGCGGAGCTGATGACCACTCCGGCCATCACCGTCGCGCCCGACTCCACCCTCGCCCACGCCGCGCGCGTGATGGCGCGCAGCCGGGTGAAGAGGCTCCCGGTGGTCGGCCGCAACGGAACGCTGAAGGGTATCGTGAGCCGGTCCGACCCGTTGAGGATCTTTCTGCGGGACGACGCGGACATCGCCGAGGACGTCCGGCGCGAGGTCGTCATCCGGATCTTCGGCACGCACGCGCAAGGTGTCCGCGTCGAGGTGCAGGACGGTGTGGTCACGCTTACCGGCCGGATCCACGAACCGGCTCTGATACCGCTCGCCACCCACCTCGCCCGGACTGTGGCGGGTGTGGTGGACGTGCATTGCGCGCTGACCGGGCCGCCCCGCTATCCGGATCTCGACCCGGACCTGCCGGATCCACGGCGGTCGGCCCCTGCCCGACGACCGTAGGAGTCGGGACGAGAGGTGGCGCGTACCGATGACCGGGACACCTCCCACGACCGTGACCGGGGTGCGGCTGTGGCGCTGGCGGCGCAACCCGATCAGGCGCCACAGCGATGTCGTCGAGGCCTGGGCCGTGCTGCCCATCTGGGCCGTCGCCCTCGTCGGCGGAGTCCTCGCGGGCGTCGTGGCGGCGCGGGCAACGGACTCGGCGTTCGCCGCGCGGCGGGATCAGGTGCACTCGGTCTCCGCCGTGCTCACCGACGAGGCGGCGAAGACCCGGGGTTCGCGAAGATCTTTCCGGGCGCCCCTGCGGGCAGCAGGGTCACCGTGTGGACGGACGGCACCGGCCGGATCGTCTCTCCGCCGCCCCGCGGCGCGGTGGCTATGCTGCAGGTGGTTCTGACCGGTGCTCTCGTGGCACCGCCGGCTGGTGCGACGGCCTGGGCCGGAGGTCGGCTGATCCGTGACCGGCTCCTGCGGCGCCGCCTGGTCAAATCGGATCGGGAATGGAAGCGGATCGGCCCCGAGTGGCGGAATCCGAGCGCGGCAAGGGGTGACGTTGACGGCTGCCGCCGACTCCCCATGCCACCGAGGGGTCATACCGCGTCGGCGGCGGTGAGACGGCAGTCCACCCCCACAACGCCTTCCACGCCCCGGACCAGGCGCGTGGCCAGGTCGACCCGAGCGGATTCCGCGACGCGCCCGGTCAAGGTCGCCACGCCGTCGGTGACCATCACGTGTATGGGCTCGATCGGCGCCGGGAAGAGCACGTCGACGATGTCACGGCGGATCTCGTCGGCGAGTTCGTTGTCCGGGCGAAGGAAGACCTTCAGCAGGTCGCCGCGGCTGACCACGCCTTCGAGGACGCCCTCGGAGCTCACCACGGGCAGCCGCTTGACGTGCCGCAGCGCCATGATGCGGGCCGCCTCGGCGAGTGTCGCGTCCGCGTGGACGGTGACGGCCGGCATGCTCATCAGCTCCTCGGCGCAGACCGCTCCGGCCTTGGCGAGGTCGGGCAGCCGCCGCAGCTGGGTCGACCGGTCCGGGTCGCTGTTCCGGAACTCCTCCTTGGGCAGCAGATCGGCCTCGGAGACCACCCCGATCACCCGGCCGTCGCCCTCCAGCACCGGAAGGGCGCTGACCTGCCACTGTTCCATGCGCTCGACGATGTCCTTGAACAGAGCCTTGCGGCCCACCGCCACGGCGGCGCGCGTCATCACGTCGCCCACCCGGTGCGGGCTGCTGTCCATGCTCTCCTCCTCGAATTCCACGGCAGGGCCGGGCGCCCGGGTGGTCACGTGAGGCCTCCGCTGCCGTACGGGGCGTAGAGGTCGAGCAGTCGGACGCGTGAGGCGTGCAGCCGCTGAGCGACCACGCGTCCCACCCATACCGCTACGGCCCGACCGAGCTCGGCGTCGGCGGCGCACATCGCGCGCACCGCCTCGGCGTCGAACTCCCAGGCCTGTACCGGGCTCATCGCCTCGGCCCCGAGGTGCCAGATGTGCGGCGGGAAGTGCCAGGACCAGCCCACCAGCTCGCCGTGTCCGAGCGTCTCGATGACGGCCGGGCGCCGGCCGGGCACGTGCAGGTCGAGGGCGACGGTGCCGGTGCGCACGATCCAGAAGCGGTCGGCCCGGTGGCCCTCCTCGAACAGGCGGGTCCCGGCCGGGAAGGAGACCTCATGGGCGATGCCCATCAGCCGTTCGCGGTGCACAGGCTCAAGAGCCGTGGTCATGGTAGTGGCGGAGGTCATCGCACCGGCTCCTTTCATGGGCTGCTGATCCCAGCGTGCGCGCCCTTGTGCACGCCCGCCACGGGCCGCCCGGACCGGGCTGAGGCCCTCCGGCCCATGCGCTGGATCAACTGCTCCCGCACGCTGGTCATGGCAAGGGTGGACCGGAAGGGCCACCCGCTTCTCGCGGGTCCGGATCGCGCGATGCCGCGTGTACAACCGAGCGCAGCAGCCGACCGCGACCAACCCACCGACAACACTGCCCCCGATCGGGCCGGCAACCCCTCCCACAACCACGCCGACAACAAGACGCACCCCGTCCGGGGCCTGGACATGTATGCGCAGGTCACCACCCCATTCGACGCATGGTCGGCAGTCCGGCATCCCCCTCTGCGCTTCCCCCGCACCCAGCCCCGGACAAAACAGGGATAAGGAACGGGCGGGCGGATTGGTGGTGCACGCAGGGGGATCGGAGCGGCCCGTGAACGGTTTCGCAGTGCCCTGAGCAAGAGGGCTATAAGGGGCGCCCAGGCGTAACGGCACCTTTGAGCCCTGAGGAAAGCGTGGGCACGGTGCCTCGCGCGGCGCCGGCATCTCGGGCCGCCAGTCGCCTGTGTGGTGATCGGCGGCGCTCCCTGGGTGTAAAGCGCCGGTTCAGCGCACCCTTCCGCGTGGCTTCAGCGGCACCGGCGGCAGTTCCGGCGCAGCCAGCGGGGCCCCCGTCGTAGCCCTTCACCTTGCCGAAACGGGTCCCCTTCATCCAGTCCTCGCGGGGCTGTTCGATCTCCGTCTGAGACCGGCCGACGAAGTTCCACCACATATCACGGATTGGGCGGTTCTTCCCGGGTCAGAAGCATCGAAGACCCTCGCACGTCAGCAAAAGGTCAGTATCGGACGCCGAGGAGACAGCACCACATGGCGGCACGCGCGCTCGCCCACAGGATGGGCACCTTCTTCAAGGACTGCGAGCACCCCGAGTCCCCGAACTGCAACTTGGGATAGGCCGTTCGGGCACGACTGTCTTCACCCATCCACCCCGTAACCGCTCTGTACGGTGGCTCGCAGAAGCCCGCTACCCACTCCCCAACCACGCTCCCCCCACCACCACCCACCCACGCCAGCTCCCATCCCGTCTGCCGTCGACCCACACACCGTGGAGCGTGATCAGGAACGGGGTGAGTTACCGCGGCAGCGGTGGTACGGCGGCGCCTGGGCGCACGTCCACGGACGCGTACGGCACCGCTGTCTAGAAGGCGCTGGGAAGGCCATCGGGTCCGATGCGCTGCGCGGCACAGTGGCGGAGGATGGACGAAGCCGGGCAGGCAGCCGCAAAGCCGGCCTGGCCAGGAGGCGCGGCATGGCGAAGCCGGTCGTAGTGGGAGTCGACGGCTCACCGTCCAGCCTGGACGCGGTCGAGACGGCGGCACACGAGGCGGTGCTGAGCGGAGTCGGCCTGCGGCTGGTGCACGCCTTCGGGTGGCCGTCGATCCATCCACCCCCTGGTGGGCCTCCTTGGAGGCCCACCAGGGCGGGGGTGCGCGAGCTGGTGGACGGCGCGTTGGCCGAGGCCGAACAACGGGCACGTGAAGTTGCGCCGCGTGTGGACATCGCACGAGAGGTCACCGTGGGCGAGCCGCTGATGGTGCTGGAGATCGAGTCGCGCACCGCCTCGCTCGTCGTGGTGGGCAGCCGCGGGCTGGGCGGGTTCGGCAGCCTGCTCCTCGGTTCCACTGCCGTGCATCTGGCCGCGTATGGCCGCTGCCCGGTGCTGGTGGTACGCGGCAGGCCGAACCCGACCGGTCCCGTGCTGCTGGCGGTGGACGGCTCCCCGGCGGGCGAACGCGCCGGCGAATTCGCCTTCGCCGAAGCGTCGCTGCGCGGTGCGGACCTGCTGGCCCTGCACGTGTGGAACACGTGGAGCGAACGGGCCTACGAGGGGCCGGGCGACCCGCTGAACATGGTGGTCGACATCGACCGGCTCCGCGAGGAAGAGCAGCGGCTGCTGGACGAGACCCTGTCTCCGTGGCAGACGCGCTACCCCCAGGTGGCTGTGGAGCGGCGCCTTGTGCGCTCCCGGATCCGCCCGGCCCTGATCGAAGCGAGTCACGAGGCGCGGCTGGTCGTGGCCGGTGCGCGCGGACGCGGTGGCTTCACCGGTCTGCTGCTCGGCTCGGTCAGCCAGGCCCTGCTCCACCACGCGCACTGCTCCGTCGCGGTGGTCCGAGGCAAGGAGTGACCGCCGCCACCCGTGCGTCGGGCCTTCTACGTCAGCACCGGTTAGGAGAGCCGACCGCTGGCGACGGCGGCTGCGGAGTGGGTGAAGTCGACGGCCAAGCCCAGGGTGGTGAACGGCCTGGGTGGCACGTCGTGCTCTGCGAAGGGCTTTCCACACAGCTGCGAACGGCGGAGCCGAATGGGGCGTTGGGTCCTCCGGCCCTACATCTGGGAACTGTGGCCCAGCGCGGCTGAGGTCTTACTGATTCATCCTGGTATCAGCGGAGCAGTCAGCCGAGGGAAGTGATCGGCATGATGTGGTACGACGGAGGATGGGGCTGGGGCGGCTGGATCGTCATGACGGTGTTCATGGTGCTGTTCTGGGCCGTCCTGATCGTTGGCCTCGTCGTACTCGTGCGCTACCTCGCCGGTGCCCGTCATCATCAGCAGCCGGGCTTGTCTCCGCCGCCTGGCGAGGGCGGGTGGCAGGACCGGCGGGCCGAGAACCTGCTCGCGGAGCGGTTCGCACGCGGGGAGATCGACGAGGACGAGTACAAACGTCGGCTCGCGCTGCTTCGGGAGCACCGATGAACCCGCATCGCCGTCGAGGGGTCTGGTCGGCGATCGCCATTGCCGCGGCCGCCCTGGTGCTGGGTGTCGCCACGACGGGTCTGATGGCTGCGTCCGGCGCCTTTCACAGGGCGGCACCGGCGTCCTGGCGAGCGCAGGGCGCCCGATGCGCCGCGCCGGCTGCGACAGGCAGTGCGGTCGACGTGACCGTGTGGGACACGGGACGCATGATGCGGGGCCCGAACTGGCCCGCGCCGAACAACGGCCACCCAGGTTGGTACGGCATGAGCATGATGCGCCTGGTAGCCCACCCCACGACCGTTCCGGCCGGAAAGGTCACAGTGCGGGTAATCAATGCGGGAACCCTCACACACGAGGCGATCGTGTTGCCGCTGCCGGCGGGGCAGGCCACAGGACAACGTGCCATCGGCTCCGACGGCCGGGTATCGGAAGCCGGCAGTCTCGGCGAGGCGTCCCGCACCTGTGGCAGTGGCGCTGGAGACGGCATCGCCTCCGGTGCGGCGGCCTGGACCACGGTCAAACTGCGACCGGGTCGCTACGAGCTGCTGTGCAATGTCCCGGGTCACTACGCGGCTGGGATGTACGCGGAACTGGACGTCACTCGGTGAGTGGCCCTTACCAGCGGTAGGGGTCTGCCGTAGAGGGTTCCCGATCGTCGCCGGATTCAGCGGGAAGCCGCTGTCCCGGTCCGGCCGACAGCAGTGCGATGCGGGCCTGGAACGGCGGCCAAAGCGGCGGCTTCTTACTGCCCGGCGACACCTTGCTGGTGCCAGCCGGGTCGTCGTGCGCTCCGCCGCGTCGCTCTCCCTAGAGCGCGCAACCACCGCCTTCGGGCGGGGGCGGGCCAAGCGGAAGTACGGCTGGACCGTTACGGGTACGCCAAGGTGGTCCTGCTCCGACGGTTCATGCCGGTCGTGCACGCCGTCCTCAATCCGGTGGCCGGAGCACTCGGCGTGCCGGTGCGCACCTTGACTCTCTGGCAGGTGGCCAGCGGCCTGGCCTGGTCAGGAGCAGCGCAGAAGGATCATGAACCCGTAGTCCATGTGAAGTTGCTGGTGGCAGTGGAACAGGGACAGTCCTGGCTGGTCGGCGGTGAAGTCGAAGTCGAGGGTCTGGTAGCCGCCGAGCATGACGACGTCCTTGTGCAGGCCGTGGGTGGCGGTGCCGGCGATGTGGGTGACCTCGAAGGTGTGCGGTGCAGGTGGAGGGGGTGGATGTCGTCGGAGGCGTTGCGCAGCCGGAGCCGGTATCGCTTGCCGCGCTCGACGTCCAACACCGGCTTGTTGGTGTCCAGGGAGAAGGGGACGCCGTTGAGGGGCCAGATGTTGAATCCCTTCTCCGGCGGCCTTGCGCTTCTCCACCAGCAGGTCGATCGTGTGGTGGGGTCGCTGATTCGTGGAGCCGGCGTCGGCGAGGGTGCGGTAGTCCCAAGTGAATGAGGGTGGCGCGATCCATCGCGGAGTGCCGCTGCGGCCGGCGTACTCCACGACGGTGCCCATGCCGGCGTTCCGGTCGTCGTCGGACGTGTCTCCGAGCACCCAGATACCCAGGTGGTTCATTTCCACGATGGCCGAGACGCGTTCGGCGGTGCCGAGGGAACACTGGCCTTGCGGGGTACGGGGTTGCCGTCGAGCGCGACGACTTCAAAGGTGTGGCCGGGCAGGGCGAGGCTGCGGATCTCGGTGGCGCTGGCGTTGAGGACGTGGAACAGCACGCGCTCTCCGGTCCTGACCTTGATCGGCTGACTGTGGCCGAGTTTGCGGCCGTTGACGGTGAAGGCGCGGTAGCCGACCTCGTAGCCGCGCGGCATGCCCCGGGCCAGCGAGTCGGCCATGGCCTTCTCGCCCCTGCGTCGCAGGCCCGGCACCGAGGAGCCGGCCAGGAAGGTCTGCGGGATGTCCCCGCCGTGGCTGAGGGAGGGTTCGAACTCTCGCCCGGCGTGGACGGTCAGAGGTGCCCTGACACGAAGTCGGCTACCTGGGTGCCGAGTTGCTGGCCCGCTCGGTTGTCGATCGAGGTGTGCTG
>NZ_JBITGJ010000147.1:0-13963 GCF_044456925.1 Streptomyces sp. NPDC050743 | reverse complement strand
TGGTCCGGGCAGGTTGGAACCCGGACGGTGTCGAGGGCGTAAGACCACCCGAGCCGCCGGCTCCGGTGGCGGCCTGAGCCGTAGATCCCCGCTCAACCCTGGAGGGCGACGCATTCCCCTCCCTTCAGGGAGGGGAGCCTTCAACCGCTTCGACGAGTTCGAGCGCAGCCTCGGCATCGCCCCGAACATGCTGACCGCCGCTTGAAGTCCCGGGTGGACGCCGGCCCGCTGGAGCGCCACGTCACCCTCGTCACCGCCGTCCAGACCTTCCTCACCCTTTGAGCCAGCCACCCCCGACACCCGCCGCCTCCTCGGCACCGAACACGACAAGACCCTCGCCGACACCACCATCGGAACGCCCTTTCAGGCACCGGGGTTTTGTGGTGGATCGGCGTCGAGCCCGCCGCACGCGGACGTGCCGCAGGGCCTCGCAGACGCGCGGCCGTGGAGGCGGTGCGTGGGCCCTTGACGGCGCGCGGCCGCGATCGCCCGTTGATGCGGCAGCGTGCCGGGTCAGCGGCAGGTCGAGGAGCTGGTCGAACGTGCGGCGATGTGGACGACTTCTCCACCGCGACCAGCGGCCCGAACCCGCGGATACGCAGGCTCTGTTGAAGGTGACCCTCGACGCGAAGGGCGTCGGGTGCAGCCTGCCCCATGCCGCACCCGCGCCGGGGCCTCGCGGGGCCCGGTGATCAATACCCGGCATGCCGGGTGCGGGCAGGGGCGGACGTCCTCATTCCGTTCGCGCGGTGTGGAGGGGGCCGCTTGGCCGAGGCCGTGGCGTCACGGGGAACCTCGCAGGAGTCAGCGGCCGGGGAGTCGCTCGGCGATCTCCTGGAGTACCCAGCCGTTGCCGTCCGGGTCGCTGAAGGTGGCGAAGGAGCCGTAGGAGGCGCGCTCGGGCCGGGGGCCGGCGAGCCGCTGCTGCCCCTGGAGCCGGTGGGTGACCTCTCCCGCCTCGTGGCCGTGGTAGAAGAAGTCGGCGTCGTGGAAGATCTCACTCACCTCGATGCCGCGATCGACGAGCTCCGCGTGTGCCTGCTCGATGTCGGAGACGACCAGGTATAGGCCCTGGGCTGAGCCAGGTGTGGCGGAGGTGACCCCCTTGCCGAAGATGA
This sequence comes from Streptomyces sp. NPDC050743, assembly GCF_044456925.1. NCBI lineage: Bacteria > Bacillati > Actinomycetota > Actinomycetes > Kitasatosporales > Streptomycetaceae > Streptomyces > Streptomyces sp. NPDC050743. Next base: position 12,845 of record NZ_JBITGJ010000147.1, on the reverse strand, counting down.
TGGAGCACTCGGAGCCGGGCGGCGTGAGCTGCACGCCGCGCCAGTCCTCGTTGGCGGTCTTGTCGAGGTCCAGACGGAATCCCGCCTTCTCGTAGAAGGCCTTGGCCCGGTTGACGTCGGAGACGGGCAGCACGACGACTTCGAGTTTCAGATCCATGGGTATGTTCTCACTTTCAAAATGTAGACCGGTCGTCTACTGAAATTGTTTCCGATCCCCGAGCGCTGGGAGTTTTTGTGGCCATCCGAACGGGACGTGGCCCCGGCGGATCGGGGGGTGGCTGACAGGCGCGCCTTCGGCTCAGTGGCCGGCGATCTGGCCGCCGTCGACGTGCAGGATCTCGCCGGTGACGAACGGGGCGTTCTCGAGGTATATCGCCGCGTCGACGACATCGCTCACCTCGCCCAGGCGGCCCACCGGATGCAGGCCGGCGAGCACGTCCCAGTACCCCTCGGTCATGGGGGTCTTGATGGTGCCCAGGGCGATGGCGTTGCTGCGGATACCGCGGGTGGCGTACTCGATCGCGAGGGCCCTGGTGGCGGACTGCAAACCGCCCTTGGTCAGCGCTGCGAGTGCGGAGTTCACGTGGGAATTGGCCCGGTCGGCCAGGGTGCTGGTGATCTGTATGACGTGACCACCGCCCTGGGTCAGCATCTGCTGGATCGCGAGCTGGGTGATCCGGAAGAAGCCGGTCAGGTTCACGCCGAGCACGGCGTCGTACTCGTTTCTGGAGAAGTCGGTGAACGCGTTGGAGATGAAGATCCCGGCATTGTTGACCAGTGTGTCGATGCGGCCGAACCGCTCGAGGCCCGCGGCGATGATGCGCTCCGCGGTGGCACGGTCGGCGATGTCGCCCTGGATGGTGAGGATCTCGGGGTCCTGCGACGCTGCAATGGACCGCGAGGTGGCGACGACGGCGTAGCCGAGCTTGCGGTAGGCGACGACCAGTCCGGCTCCGATGCCCTGCGAGGCACCAGTGATGACTGCGACCTTCTGAGTTTGGGTGCTCATAATGGCTCCTTCGAAGGGTGGATATGCTCGGAAGCGAGGTTAGGCGACCGGTCGTCTATATGCAAAGAGTCGATAGGTGCATGCGGTCGACGACACCGGTTTCCCCAAGGAGGAGGGCTACGGCTGCCCGGGTGGCCCGGACGCACTGCGGCGCACTGACGACCGGGGGTCGAGGCTGCGGAGCCAAAGGACGGCGCCGCGTGGGCCCCGGCGCCAGGTGCTGATCGTCCGCGACCACGTCCTATCCGGACGGTCGTTTTCGTCCGTCGAGGAGATGGACGCCGCCTTCGCCGCCTGGGTGCCGCAGCGCAGGTCCCAGATCCACAAGACGCACCGGGAGGTCATCGGCGAGCGGGCGGCCCGCGACTACGCGGCGCTCAAGCCGCTGCCGCCGACTCCGTATCTGGTGGCGGAGCGGCATCTGCGGCCGGTCGGCAAGGACTGCCTGGTCGCCGTCGGCGGCAATCTCTACTCGGTGCCCGCCCGCCGGGTCCGCCCCCGCCAGCTGGTCGAGATCCGGGCCACGAAGTCCCAGGTCATGCTGTACTCCACCGTCCCCGACGCCAGCAGCGAGACGCTGCTGGCCATGCACCAGCGGGCGGTCGGCCGCGGTGTCCGCGTCGTCGAGGAACAGCACTGGGACGGCCTGCCCACCGGCAAGGGCCGCCGGACCACCACCGGCGACGTCCCGCCCCGGCCCCGCCATCCTGCGCCCACCGGTCACCCGCGCACTCCTGTGCTGCGGCCCCCACAGCCGCCGCGTGCGGGGGCCAGGGAGCTCGACGACCGGCCGGTATACGACTGTGGGCCCGCCAACCATATCGAGGTCCTGACCGAGACCGGCGAGCAAGGGGCCTGGGCGGTCGCCGGATGCGTCCTGTGCGGGGCGACGGGCTGCTCTCCCCGGTCAACTGCGCGGAATCCAGCTGGCGTTGAGCGGTGAAGAACCCGCCGGGTTGACGCCGTCGGTGCCGGCCTGGTCGACACGCTGCTGACCGGCGAAGGGCGCTTCCTGTAGTCCTCACCTTCGTCCTGCTCAGCTTCGTGTGGACCTGGAACGACTACTTCCCCTCCCTGATCCTCGTCTCCGACCGAGGCCACCACCGATGACGCTGGGCCTGGGCGCCTTCTCCGGCCGCTACATGGTGCACATCACCCTGCTCGCAGCGGCTGGGGTGCTGATCTTGGTTCCCGTCGTGGGCCTGTAGGTGTTCTTCCAGCGGCAGTTCATCCGCGGCATGCTCTCCGGGGCGGTCAAGGGCTGAGACACAGGCCCTGGTCGGCCACATGCTCAGCCAGCGGCCGTCCCCTGATCCGCGCGCACCGGCAGGGCCGTCAGCAGCAGGCGACGGCTGGAGTGCGGCACGCGCGCACTGAGCTTGCCCTGCCGTTCTTGCGCGGGCTCGCCCGGTCATGCGTTGGACCTGCAGCGGTGGGGGACCGGCGCCCCTGCGCTCAGCACGGCCGGCCCGCAACAACTGGCGGAAGTCCCGCGCAACGCTCCTACGGACACGGCGACGCGCTGGCCGATGCACTCGGCTCGCTCCAACTCCTTGGGGTATCCGGGAGGCTCACTGCCATCGATCCGTACGGGGATACGTTGATGAACGAGCAGGAGGCCGCAGTCGCCCTCCGGGACATCCACGATCTAAAGGCAGCGGTGCGGTGATGAGCGTCAGCTCGCCGCACTGGACGACCTCGCCACGATGCTGCAACAGTGCGCGGTCACCCGAGGCAGCTATCTGTGGTTCGCAGGCGACTGAAACTCGCGCCACGCCTTCCGTGTGAGTGTCTAACTGAGTGACAACGCCTGCGTACACCGGCGGACAACCACGCACATCCGTGGACCATCGCAACCGCCGAACGACGGTCGTGGAGGTCTGACCCTCGCAGCGCACATGAGCGGCCGGGGCGTGTCGATCGGCGTAGGCAATCCCCTGCGTGGTGAGGGCGAGATCGGCCCAGCGGTGGCAGAGGAAATACGGGGCCTGGGCCCATACGGGGCATGGGGCCGATGGCACCGAAGTCCCGGCTTCGGCGGCGGCAAGCGGATACGGTTACCGACTGAAGGGAGGCCCTTGGCCGCCGTGTTGCTGACGATTACCGAGGCGGGGTGCGAACTCCCGGCTCCGGAGGTTCCGGGGCCGATGACGCGTCGACGGCGTGGTCATCGCCTCTTCCGTCTGCCTGGGCGCGTTCTTGCCGCAGGACGTCGAGGACGACGGAGCCGTCGACGGTCTCGCGGGTGATCAGTCGTTCGGCCAGGCATTCCAGGGCGGCCCGGTGGCCGCGCAGCAGCGTGATCGCGCGCTGTTCGGCCCGGCGCAGCAGGTGGGCGACCTCCTCGTCGACGATGCGCTGGGTCTGCTCCGAGTACGGTGGCCGACTGGGTTCCTCGGTGGTCTCACCGAGGAAGTGCGGGTGGGAGGAGGCGTAGCCGATCGGGCCGAGTTCGGGGGAGAGGCCGAACTCGCGGACCATGCGGGTGGCGATCTGGGTGGCTCCGGCCAGGTCGTTGGCGGCTCCTGTCGATCCCTCGCCGAAGACCACGAGTTCGGCCGCGCGCCCGCCCAGGCGCACCGCCAGCAGGTCGGTCAGGTAGCTCTCGCTGTACAAGTGGCGTTCGGCTTCGGGGAGTTGTTCGGTGACGCCGAGGGTGACGCCGGCGGGCAGGATGGTGACTTTCGCCACGGGGTCTGCGTGTTCGCACAGTGCTGCGACCAGGGCGTGGCCCGACTCGTGGACCGCGACGGAGCGGCGCTCCTCGGGCAGCAGCGCGTTGGAGGACTCCCGGCGGCCCAGCAGCACCCGATCACGGGCGGCATCAAGGTCGTACGGTTCGATCCGGGTGCGGTCGTTCCGTACGGCGTTGATGGCGCCCTCGTTGACCAGGTTGGCGAGATCGGCACCGGAGAATCCGGGCGTGGCGCGCGCCACGGCATCCAGGTCGACGTCCCGGGCCAGTTTCTTGTCCCGGGTGTGGACGGTGAGGATCGCGGCCCGCTCGGACTGGTTGGGCAGCGGCACGGTGACCTGGCGGTCGAAGCGCCCGGGGCGCAGCAGGGCCGGGTCGAGGGCGTCGGGCCGGTTGGTGGCGGCGAGGACGACGATGCCGCTGGACTGGTCGAAGCCATCCATCTCGGACAGCAGCTGATTGAGGGTCTGCTCGCGTTCGTCGTTTCCGCCCAACCGGGCCCCGCCGGTGCGACGCGACCCGAGCGCGTCGATCTCGTCGATGAAAATGATCGAGGGGGCGCGTTTGCGGGCCTGGTCGAACAGGTCGCGCACTCGGGAGGCGCCGACGCCGACGAACATCTCCACGAACGCGGAGCCGGTCACCGACAGGAACGGCACGTCCGCCTCGCCGGCGACCGCCCGCGCGAAGAGCGTCTTGCCTGTACCGGGTGGCCCCACCATGATCACGCCACGGGGTCCCTTGGCACCTGCGGCGGTGTAACGGGCGGGATTGCGCAGGAAGTCGACGACCTCGCTGATCTCCTGCTTGACCCCGTCGTAGCCGGCGATGTCGGTGAAGCCGGTGGTGGGCCGCTCCGCCTCGATGATCTTTGCGCGCGAGCGTCCGATGGCGCTCAGCCCGCCGGTCACCGACCCCGCGGCACGGCGCCCCATCCACACGAAGAACGCGATCAGCAGCAGGAAGGGCAGGAACGTGAAGAGCACGGACAACCACGCCGAGCCGCCGCTGCTGCTCTGGCTGGCTTTGATCTGCACGTGGTGCGATGTCAGTTGCTGCTGGAGCTGGGCCCCGGTGCCCAGCGAGGTGGGGATCTGGGTGGTGAACTTCGTGCCGTCCTTCAGGGTGCCGTTGATGGCGCCTTTGTCGTTGATGTCGACCATCTGTACCTGGCTGGCGCCGACCTTGCCGACGAAGTCGCTGTAGGACAGTGATGTCGGGTGCGGCCCGGAGCGGGCGCGCGAGAGCAGCAGGACGACGACGAGCGTCATCAGGATCCACAAGAACATCCACCGTCCGCCGGTCGGCTGCGGTTGCCGGGACGGAGGTGTGGGCGGTTTCGGCGGCCCCGGCTTGGCGGGCGGCGTCAGGTGCCGGTGCGGCATCCGCACTCGTGTGATCACCGATCCCACGCCCTTCGGTCGCCGTGAACCCCATCCACCAGCCTCAACCCAGTCGTTCCTGGGTGGCAGGGGTCGAATGGCCCTGATGGGGGCCGTCCGGTCAGAGCCCACCCAGGCTCGAGGCCGGCCGCCAGCCGGAGGCCAGGAGCCGACTGACAGGTGTGCACGTCGTCTCGCTGTCACATCTGCGAAGCGCGCCTTTATGTGCGGCCGTCGGGAAGATCGGGGACGTGAGGGCGAGAAGCGTCAGAGGCACTCCGAACACGCGCTGAGCGCAAGATCGTGCATTCGTCCAGCAACGTGGGCACTCACGGCTGCTCCCAGAGGGGGCCTTGCCCTGATGTTGGCGTAATCCGGATGCAGGCGCGGGGCGGTTGGCTGTGCTGGGCCGGCGGGTGGGTCCTTCGGACCGTAGGTCTGGGCGATCGGCCCTGGACCGGGTGGTCTGTGCGGCGGGACGCTGGGGTGCAGGTCGAGACGGGCGAGGTGGATCATGGGCAGTCCGCCAACAGCGAGGCCGGTGGACGCGCCGCCGCGTGAGGAAGCCGCTGGAGCGGCTGCGGTGGTCGACGCCGTGGGAATCGGCAAGCGCTACGGGCCCGTGGTGGCGGTCCAGGAGGTGTCGTTCTCGGTCCGGGTGGGCGAGGTCTTCGCGTTCCTCCGCCCATGTGACGGTGCTGGAGGAGGCGCGGGACTTCGTCGCTGGACGCCATCCGCGGCTCTCCGCGGCCGTCGAACTTGCCGACGGTGCTCCGGCGGCCGTCTTGCGGGCCCGGGCACCGGGCAGCGCCATGGTCGTTGTCGGCTCGCGGCACCGAGACATCGTGCGGGATCTGTTGAGCCGCGAGTCGGTGGGAATGCCGCTGGTCACGCACGCACCGTGCCCGATCGTCGTGGTCCGCGAGCCGGAGCTCGGGCCGCAGACTCAGCTGCATGTCGTGGTTGGTGTGGATGGTTCGGCCGTGTCCAGGGAGGCCGTGCGGTTTGCCTTCGAGGAGGCCGCCTTCCGTGATGCACACCTGGCAGCGGTCTCGGTCTGGCAGCCGCCTCATCCCCGCGGTTTCTCTTCGCAGGATGTGGAGGACGAGGTACGGCGGGTGCTGGTGGAGTCCACGGCGGGCTGGCAGGAGAAGTATCCTCAGGTCGAGCTCAGGCACGCGGTGATCCGCGGCCACCCCGTACGCGTCTCAGTGACGCGGCCGAGTGGCCGGCATTGCTGGTGGCGGGCAGCCGCGGGCCGGGCGGATTCTCCGGGCTGGTGCTCGGCTCGGTCAGCCAGGGCCTCATGCATCATGGACTGTGCCCACTCGTCATCGTGCCGCACCCTGCCGAAGATGATGATGCGGCCACCTGACCACTCCTCGGCGGCAGATACTGTCCGTGCGGCGCACCCGCCCGTGTAGCGGAAAGGGAGGTCTCCCTGGGGATCTGCGCGGAGACGTGTGAGAGGTGTTGAGTACGTCCTGATGAGCTCTCTGCTGGAGATCGACGGAGCCGCCTGCGCCGGGTCAGGCATGATCGTTCGCCAGGCCGTGGCATACGCGGCCGTGACGGGCACGCCGATTCATCTGCACCATGTCCGGGCGAGCCGACCGCGCCCGGGACTGCGTCGGCAGCACCTTGGCGCGGTCGAAGCGGTCCGCACGCTGGTCGGCGGAACGGTCGAGGGGGCGTCGCCGGGCTCACGGGAGTTCACCTTCTGCCCCGGCGGTGAGCGGCCGCGAGGACAGTACGCGTTTGATGTTGGAACATCGGGGTCGGCCACTGCGCTGTCCCTCGCGTTGCTGCCCGTTCTCGCCACCGCTTCCGAGCAGCCGATCCGTGTCGAACTGACCGGTGGACTGTTCCAGGACCGGGCGCCCTCCGCCTTCCATCTGCAGCACGTGCTCGCCCCGCTGATCGCCCGAATGGGACTCGCGATCGCCGTCACGCTGGTGCGGCCCGGTTACGTGCCCACCGGCGGTGGTCTGCTGCGACTCGAGGTCCGGACTGACGGCCCGCTCGTGCCTCTGGAGGCGCAGCAGTCTGGGTCGGTGCGGTCGGTGCGGTCGGTGCGGTCGGTGTGGGGGATCGCCCTCGCCTCCCACCTGCAGGAACGCCGGGTCAGCCGGCGCATGGCAGACAGCGCCTGCGAGGTCTTCACCCGGGCCGGATACGAAGCCCGTATCGACGAGCGCGAGGACACCAGCGCGCTCCAGCCGGGGGCTGGGCTCGCCGTGTTCGCCGACCTGACGGGCGGGTGGCGGCTCGGGGCGGACGGGGCCGGAGCCCGCGGGCGACCGGCTGAATCGATCGGGCGGGCCACTGCGGAGCGACTGCTTGAGGACGTACGCACTGGTGCCGTACTCGACCGTTTCGCCTCCGACCAGATCATCACGTTCACCGCGCTGGCGCGAGGCCGCAGCCGTGCGCGGCTGCCCGAAGTGACCGACCACGTCCGCACCGGGGTCTGGCTCACGAACCTTTTCGGCGTGGCACAAGCGACCCTGCACGGACGTCTGCTCGTCGTCGAGGGTGGCGGAACTGCCGGCGGGCGTTCCTGATCAGGTGCCACCACGTGGTGTGCAACCGCTCTGCCCAGGCCCCTGGCCGACCTGCAGGTAGGGCTGTCGGCAAGGTTCCGCATCGTCGGGAGCCGACGCGAGGGGGCACACCGTGCGTTCCGTCCCGGGTGGGTTCAAGCTGGAGACAGATCTCCATACGGGCACCGGCGCCGCTCAAGGCCAGGCCGGTGGTGCCTGGTGTCGGAAACCGTGACACGCCGCCGTGCTGTGACATGCGTGATCACGATGCGCGAAGGCAAGGGAGAACGATCATGCGGGTGGGAGTGCTGACCGGGGGTGGTGACTGCCCCGGTCTCAATGCGGTGATCCGCAGTGTCGTACGCAAAGGCGCGCAGGAGTACGCCTGGAAGTTCGTGGGCATTGTCGACGGGTGGGCCGGGGTGGTCAAGGACGTGACCATGCCCCTGGACGTTCCGGCCGTGCGCGGAATCCTCCCGCTCGGCGGCACCATTCTCGGCTCCTCTCGCACCAACCCCCTCCGGCTCGAAGACGGCATCGACCGCATCAAGAACACTCTCAGCGCGCACAAGGTCGATGCCCTGGTCGTTATCGGCGGCGAGGACACCCTCAGCGTCGCGACCGCATTGTCCGACGCGGGGGTCAACCTGGTCGGCGTGCCCAAGACCATCGACAACGACGTGGCCGGCACCGACTACACCTTCGGCTTCGACACCGCTGTCAGCATCGCAACCGAGGCCATCGACCGCCTGCACACCACCGCGGAGTCCCACAAACGCACACTCGTCGTCGAGGTGATGGGACGCCACTCCGGGTGGATCGCACTGCATGCCGGCGTCGCCGGGGGCGCGAATGCCATCCTCATCCCGGAAGTGGAGTTCGATCTCGATCAGGTGTGCGCGTGGGTGGAGAAGCGCTTTGAGATCAACTACGCGCCGATCGTCGTCGTGGCGGAGGGAGCCGTTCCCAAGGCCGGACAGATGATGGTCAAGGACGAGTCTCGCGATGAGTTCGGGCACGTGCGCCTGTCCGGGATCGGCGACTGGCTGGCCCGGCAGGTCGAGCACCGCACCGAGAAGGAGGCCCGCACGACGGTTCTCGGTCACGTCCAGCGTGGTGGCACGCCGAGCGCGTATGACCGGTGGCTCGCGACACGCTTCGGCCTGCACGCGGTGGACGCGGTCAAGGACGGCGACTTCGGCACGATGATGGCTCTGCGCGGCGCGGACATCACACGTATCCCGCTTGCTGACGCGACGAAGGCGACCAAGCGGGTCCCCCCAGAGCTGTACACGGAGTTCGACGTGTTCTTCGGCACCTGAGGCTGCCCCATGGTGGCGTCACGCATGCGGAACGATGACCACCGGGCAGCGAGAGTGATGCAGGACGGCGTGGGCCACGGGGCCCAGCCGCCGCTCAGCCGCCCGCGGGCTCGAGTGCCGGCCCAGGACGAGCAGGTCGGCTCGCTGTGAGGTGTGTATCAGGGCGTAGGCCGGGTGGAGGAGTACGACATCAGGCAGTACCGGGACTTGCGGATACTTGTCCTGCCAGCCCTGGAGCGCCTCGGACAGCCGTTGGACTTCCTCGTCCTCCCACGCCGCTCGGTCTTCCTCGGGCACTCCGATCGCCGTCCATGAAGCATGGCCGGACAGGGCCCAAGCGTGCACGGCATGCAATCGAGTGCCGCGCAGCTGAGCGGCGCCGAACGCGAAGTCCAGGGGTGGATCGGCTGCGTGCCGCACGTCGACGCCCACGGACACCGCGGCATCATGTGCTGCCGCGGCCGGGTTTCTGGGCACGATCGCGACGGCGCAGGAGGCGGTGCTCGCCGTCGCCAGCGCCGTCGAGCCCACGGCGAGGCCGTCGAACCCGCCTTCGCCCCGAGCGCCGACGACAAGGAGTTCGGCCGTCTCGGAAGCCGAGAGCAACGCGGTCGCGGGTGTATCGGCGACCTGTACGCCGCTCATCGCCACGCGCGGATACCGATTGGCGAGGTCGGTCTTCGCGCGCTGGAGCAGTTCCTCGCCCGTCTGCTGCCATGAGAAGGCAACGGGCTCATCGGCGGAGCCACGGGCGGGGGCAGGCGCGGCGTGCACGAGACGCAGCTCGAGGTCTCGAAGAGCTGCCTCCTCGGCGGCCCACTCGCCTGCGACGAGACTTTCTCGGGATCCGTCGATCCCGACTACGACGGAGCGGGTCATCCTGTACTCCTTCCCTGCACCGCCTCGTCCGGCCAGGACAGGTGCTTTCCCGCCCTCGACGGGCGTGGCCGTCTCTTGGCGGTTGCCACCTCCTCGTGACCATTGTGAATGTGGAACTGCAGTGACACCCCCGGAGGCGGCCGTGCTGCCAAGCGAGGGGGTGACTCAAGAGGGCCGGGACGCCCAGAAGCCCCGCGCGAGCGGGCCGTGCCGCAGCAACCGAGTCCCCAAGCGGCTGCGGCCGGCTGCGAAGACGCAGAGTTGAAGGGCACGTACTTCGGCGCAACGACCTCGTCCGGGGCGCGCCGTTTGGTCCCATACACGGGCCAAACGGCTCTGCCGGATATTTCACTCTGAATGCCACTTTTATGGCATGAAGAGGAAACCAGGTAAAGGAATCAACGGCGCAGGGCTCGGCCCGGGGAAGAAGACCCGCCTCAACCGGATCCTTCACCAGCACGGCCTGCGCAACGGTACTGCGATCTTCCTGCCCTACGACCATGGACTGGAACACGGCCCGCGGGACTTCTTCGACAACCCCGTCGTGAGCGACCCGGCATACATCATCCGGCTCGCGCTGGAGGGAGGGTTCAACGGGATCGCCATCCAGATCGGACTGGCTGAGAAGTTCTACTGGGACTACGCTGGCGAGATTCCCTTGATCCTGAAGCTGAACGGGAAGACGGACATCCCCTCCGACGCGGAGGCCCTTTCCCCGCTGCACGCGTCGGTCGCCGATGCGGTCCGCCTCGGAGCCGATGCCGTGGGCTACACGCTGTACGTCGGCAGCCCCGCTCAGGAAACGGACTTCCGGCAGCTTCGGCAGGTCCGGGAGGACGCTCAGCGGTTCGGCATGCCGCTGATCGTGTGGGCCTACCCGCGGCGCCGCGATCGAGGGGAAGGGCGGCAGGGATTCCTTCTACGCCGTGGACTACGCCGCGCGAACGGCGAGCGAACTCGGCGCTGACATGGTCAAGGTGAACTTCCCTCATCCGGAGAAGGTGTCCGGGGTCAAGGAGGCTTACCAACGCGAATACTCCCCCCAGCAGGCCATCGATGCGGTGGTGCGGTCGGCGAACCGCACCCTGGTGCTGGTCTCCGGTGGGGAGAAGGCGGGCGACGAGGCCATGGTGGAGAAGGCACGACAGTCGATGGAGGCAGGCGCCACGGGGCTGATCTTCGGCCGCAACGTCTGGCAGCGTGAGCACGATGAATCGCTCCGGTTCGTGGCCCGGCTCCAGGAGATACTCGCCAAGCACCCCCAAGCAGGCGCATCCAGCACCTGAGCCACAGAAACGGAGTTGGTGCGGATGACATGGGGACGGAGGCCAACCCGCAGGCACGCGCGCCCCCTCTGCCGCGCGCAAGGCCGACCGGATCGGCGCCTCGTCCGCAGCCGAGATATTGAAGGCTCCCCTCCCTGGGAGGGGATGCGTCGCCCTCCAGGGCTGAGCGGGGATTTACGGCTCAGGCCGCCACCGGAGCCGGCGGCTCGGGTGATCTTACGCCCTCGACACCGTCCGGGTTCCAACCTGCCCGGACCAGCATCACGCGGGCGGAGTTCTTGTCCCTGGGGGACACCGCTCCACACACGGTGCAGGCATACGTTCTCATCGACAGAGGCAGTGCGTGCTTGGTTCTCGCTCCGCACTTGGCACAGTCCATCGTGGTGTGCGCCGGGTGCACGAGACGGACCTCCCGCCCGTGCTTGCGGCCCATCTCGACCAGGGCACGCTTCGTCGCGGCGATGGCGGCATCGGCCGCCTTGCGGGCCATGGTGGTCTTCGCCAGGAACCTCGGCCTGAAGTCCTCCACCGCAACCCCGTCGTGGCCGCGCACGAACGCCCTGCCGAAGTCCGCACAGCCGAGCGCGACGAAAGCGATGCAGAAGATCTACAACGCCGAGGACCGCGGCCACGCCGAGAAGGCGATCGAGGCGTTCGCGAAGACCTACGGCGCCAAGTTTCCCAAGGCCGTCGCGAAGATCACCGAAGACCGGGAAGAACTGCTGGCGTTTTACGACTTCCCGGCCGAGCACTGGATCCACCTGCGGACCACGAACCGCATCTTCGAGTCGACCTTCTCCACCGTCAAGCTCCGCACCAAGGTCACCCGCGGCGCCGGAAGCCCGGCCGCGGCCCTCGCGATGGTCTTCAAGCTCGTCGAGTCCGCCCAGGCTCGCTGGCGGGCGATCACCGGATCGCACCTGGTGCCCCTGGTCCGTGCGGGCGCCAGATTCGAGAATGGCATCCTCGTCAAACGTACTGAAACACGGGCTGCGTGAGGCCGCGGCGCTGGGGAGGCAGAAGAACTGTGGCGATCTGTTTCGAGCTGGTGGTGAACTTCGGCGACGACGCCGAGGCGGCACAGGCTGCAGCCCACATCGGCCCCAAGCCACAGGTGCTTCGCGCGGGCGCCCACCGCATCCCTCTCCACCGGCCGATGCTGGCGAAGGTGGGCTCATACATCGAGCTCTCGATCCTGCCCGTGGCTGTCAGTTGGCATTGTGGCCTGGACGGCAGCCTCCCCAGGTTCCAGCTCACCGCAGCGGAGCTGACCGAACTGGGGCACCAGCTCTACGAGCTGCTCGCGCAGTTCCACGGATATGTCGCCGCCAGGGTCGGCTGGGATCCGGAATCATTCCTTGACCCCGCTGAGCTCAGGCGCGAGTGGTCAGATGAACTGAACGACGGCAGCATCCACGGGCTTGTGCTCCGCGAAAAGCTGCATGCGGAACTTGACCTGAGCGCCGACTACGAAGTGTTCCAGCCCGGATACCGATGGATACCGTATCGCGGGGAGGAACCAAGCAACCTCACGACCGACTAACGAAACAAGCCCCTACTGAGGCTGGCTCATCCACACATATTGATGCGATGAAGGGGCGAAGTCCCGCCCTCCGCGGGTGGTCTGGGTAGACGCCAGTCACCCACTTCGTGACGGCGAAGGAGCCCCAGGTGAGCGAGTACGACGGACACCAGTACGTCGGTGTCGACCTGCACCGCAGGCGGTCCG
>NZ_JBITGJ010000146.1:8994-13975 GCF_044456925.1 Streptomyces sp. NPDC050743 | reverse complement strand
GGCGATGCCGGTCACGAGCGCTCCCCCGGTGACGAAGGCGGCCGTGAGCGCGTGCAGGGCGGCGAACACCGCCGTGGGCTGCAGGAGCACCTCGGCGAAGTCCGTCAGCCGGGGTCGGCCGTGGTCCATCCGGTAGCCGACCGGGTGCTGCATCCACGAGTTCGCCGCCAGGATGAAGTAGGCCGACAGCACAGTGCCGAGGGACACCATCCAGATGCAGAAGAGGTGCACGCGTCGGGGGAGCCGGTCCCAGCCGAACATCCACAACCCGATGAACGTGGACTCGAAGAAGAAGGCGATGATCGCCTCCATCGACAGCGGTACCCCGAAGATGTCGCCCACGAAGCGGGAGTACGCCGACCAGTTCATGCCGAACTGGAACTCCTGGACGAGGCCGGTGACCACACCCATCACCATGTTGATGAGGAAGAGCTTCCCCCAGAACTTGGTGGCGTGGAAGTACTTCTTCCGACTCGTGCGCACCCACGCTGTCTCCAGGCCGGCCGTGATACCGGCCAGACTGATCGTCAGCGGCACGAAGAGATAGTGGTAGACGGTGGTGATTCCGAACTGCCAGCGGGCTATCGTCTCGGGTTCCATGGCCGTGAGCGCGCTCTCTCCTGGGGAATCCGGCGGGCGACTTTGTGAAAGTGAATACATTCACAAAGTCGCCCGCAGTTAGAGGTCAGGGTTCTGGGAGGGGGCGGGGATGATGTCGCCCCCTCCCAGGGGTGCGGGGGTCAGGCAGCGGCCTGGGCGAGGAGGGGCTTGAGGGCGGGGTGGGCGAGGGCTTCCTCGGCGGTGGGGTCGTCGAGGACCTCCTGGAAGGCGGCGTCGAGCTTCTGGGCCTTGACGACCTGGGGCATGGTGAGGCTGCCCAGGGGGTTGAAGTAGGAGGCGGCCTGCTCCTGGCCGTCCTGGAGGATCTTCTTCAGGCCGGCGGTGGACTTGCGGACGTTCTCCTCGAAGTCCGGGTTGTCGGTGTTCTTGGAGAGCGCCTCCAGACCGCCGGCCTCCTCGACCCACGCGAACAGCACGTCCCACTCGACGGTGTGCTGCATCCAGTCCGCGAAGTGCTCGAAGCCCACGGTCAGGATCGCGTCGTCGACGTAGGGGTCCCACTCGGTCTCGAACGTGGTGGCCCACAGCAGCATCTTGCCCTCGTCGAAGATCACGTGCCGGGTGTCCCGCAGACCCGTCTTGATGGTCTCCGCCGGGTCCTGACGGCGCAGCTCCTCCACGAACCGCTGGCAGGCCGCCCGCAGCTCCTCCTGGTGCCCCGGCTTGACGTGGAAGTAGGCAGCCAGCTCGGAGACGACACCGTCCGTGCGGCCCTTGCCGGACTTCTTGGTGAGCGTAGCGGTCATGATTTCCTCCAGGAGACCGTGTGCGCGAAATGCTGTGGCATTTACGACATCTATGGACAGTCAGGGGATCTGCGTTTTCGCGACCCCTTGTGTGAGACAGATTGACTCACAACCAGCCTATGAGTCAACTTGTCTCACTGCGACCTGGGTCACACCCCTATAGCGTTCGGCGCACGCCCGCGAGGGAGGAGCGTCCGCTGGGCGACCCCGAAGGCCCATCTCGTCGGCCACGCGCGGCATGGACGCCGCCAGGATCTGGGCACAGGCAGAGATTCGTGCTTGCACACACCGAGCGGTGGCGCCGACAGGGGGTGGTCGACCGCGAAATCCCCTGAGCTCGACACCTCTATGCGTCGTATGGTTGCGGAGTGTCGCCTACCGGCGGCCTCCTTTCGACCGGTGGCCGCCGGCGGCCCTCACGAGGGGTGAACCACGCCGGAGCGGCTTCACAAGCAGATGGCGCATCACATCACTTGCACGAGCAACCCTCCGCCGTGGTAGCGGGCGGTGCCGTTCTTGGTGCCGGAGGCACCGCCTCGGCGGCGGTGCCTGAATCCGCCCATGTCGAGCGCGCAGCCGCCGGTGTCAGGGCCGACGACTACCGCTCGGAGCGCGACGTCACCTACCGGCACGACCGCGAGGACGGTTACGGCGCCCGCGAGCACAGCAACCGCTACGCCGACTGGGACCGGTACGGCCGCCACGGTCGCATCTACCGGTGGGACGACGGGGATTGCGGCTGGAAGCGTGACAGTGACAGCCGGGACTACTGGGACTTCGACACCGCCACCGAGGTCGCCCTGCTGGTGCTGGTCGTCTCCGGAGCGGCCTCCGGGCTTCCCTGGTACGCCATCCTCTGCCCGCCGGTCCTCTTCGCGGCCGGCATGAGCCTGCTAGACACCATCGAGGGCACGTTCATGAACTTCGCCTACGGGTGGGCCGACCCGCGAGGACAGGCATCCCGCGCCCGTGGATCCACAGCCGCCTCCCTTCGCGTCAGGCTGCCGGGGTGGGCTCGGTACGGCCGAACAACAGAGCTTAGCCGGACGGGAGTTGGGCGAGGATGCAGCTGACGAGCTCCCCGCCGGCGAGCTGGGCCACGACGCATAGGACGGTACCGGTGTCCCAGCGTGTGGTGGTCGCCGTGCCGCCGGTGCGGAACGCCCGGTCTCGTAGCGCCAGGCCCTCTGCTGGGCGTCGACCCCAAGGCGGAGTACCCCACCACCGGCGTCTTCCTGTCTCCCGGCACCCTCCTGGCCCTCTGCACTTCTCGCCCACGCCCAGCCATCAGGAGACCGCGCCGACGACACGGCCCTCCTGCTGGTGAAGATCTACACCGGGCCACGCACCTGCGCAGGGGATCAGGCGCGGTTGAGCCCGTACTGGGGGCCGAGAACGGCGACTGCCTTCTTGAGCTCTTCGCCGACGTCGTCGAGACGATCCGCTTCTGCGGGGTCGATCGCTGCACTGATCGCCGCTATTGGTGTGGACCGCCGTCGGGGCGCCGGTGTACGTGGTCCTGGCCGGCACCGGCCGACTGAGCGCCGACCATCCCGCTGTCACCGGCCCCGGCACGCAGGTGAGGATGCTCAACACCCTCTCCGGCGCCCTGGAAGACGCCGTGGAAGAAAAGCTGATCTCCGAGAACTGGACGAAGGGCGTCGTCCTGCCCAAGTACGTGCGCCCCAAGCCGCTCGTGTGGACGCCGGCCCGGATCGAGGCATGGCGCCAGACCGGCGAGAAGCCCGGCAAGGTCATGGTGTGGATGCCGGAACAGACCGGCGAGTTCCTGGACGCCGTCGCCGAGCACCGCCTGTACCCGATGTTCCACCTGATGGTCTTCCGGGGCCTGCGCCGCGGCGAAGCAGTCGGCCTGCCGTGGGCGGAGACCGACCTGGCGCTAGGCACCGTCCACATCAGCGAGCAACTCGTGGCCTCCTCATACGACGTGTGGGAGGACACCCCCAAGAGCGAGAGCGGCGAACGCACGATCAAGCTGGACTCCGAGACCCGCACCCTGCTGCAGCTGTGGCGCGAGCGCCAGGACAAGGAACGCGCCGAGTGGGAGGCGCACGCCAAGTCGTGGAAACGCACGGGCCTGGTGTTCACCTGGGAAGACGGCAGCGCCTACCACCCGGAGTACCTGTCACAGGTGTTCATGCGCCTGATCAAGAAGCTCGGCCTGCCGCCGGTGCGGCTGCACGACCTGCGGCACTGCGCCGCGACCCTGTCCCTGGCCGCCGGCCTGCACATGAAGGCCATTCAGACTCTGCTGGGCCACTCCTCCTACTCGCTGACCGCCGACACGTACACCTCGGTACTGCCGCAGTTCGAGGAAGCTCAGGCAGAGGCGCCGCTCGCCCTGGTTCCGCGTAGGTCGCCGGCGCGGCGGGAGGTCGCCGAGACGCCGGGGGAGAAGCCCGCCGTTCCTACCGAAGACGAGGTCGCCGTTCCCACGGAGAACGAGGGCGACGTTCCCACGGAGGACGCCGCCTGACAGCTCGTTCCCACGGCGTTCCCATTGAAGATCAAAAGGCCCCTCAGAGGCGACTCCGAGGGGCCTTTCCTGATGCATCGTGCCTGATCAGGCACAGTGCCCCCGGCAGGATTCGAACCTGCGACACCCGCTTTAGGAGAGCGGTGCTCTATCCCCTGAGCTACGAAGGCAGGGATGTGTGGGCAAAGGTGTTGGAAATCCGCCTACATCGGACGGACCCCGACCCCTGAGGGTCCAGACATCCACAGGGCGCCCCACCAGAGTGGTGCACCGCGCACAGTCTAGCGGGTGCGGCAGCGCACCGAGTGTCGTCGACCCCCTGCTGTTGTGTGGTCCCGCCCCTGTGTGCCGAGCCCTCTGTATCGGCCGGCGGAGCGCGTCGTGCGGTGGCGTGCACCGACTGGCCTCGTGGCTACCGTGTCCGGCGGGTGATGCCGAGGGTCACGGAGCTCTTGGCCCAGGCGTGCCCGATGTAGATGGGCAGAGCGCCGTCGGCTCCGTACGCGGGGATCCGTCGGAGGCTGGAGGCGGCGTGTCTCAGTCAGGGTGGAGAATCCGGATTCGCTGTCCTGGCGGAACCCGATGAGGCGTACTCCGGCTTCGGTGCCTGGCGGTGCCTCGTCGTATATCGGCGAGCATTCCCTGCGTAAGGGCCTGGTCGATCCAGGCGTCCCGACTGGCTTCTCGAAGGTCCCGCAGCTCGTCGAGCATCTTGCGCTTGAAGTCGTGCCAGTGGTGCCGCTGGGGACCCGTCTCGGGCAGGCTGTCGGACGCCCTCGCGGACGATCTTCCACAGGTGCTCGTGCTGGAAGTTGGCACTGGCCATCTCCGCGGTGTCGAAGATCGAGATGGAGGCGAGGCGAGGAGGATAAGGGGCCGCACGCCCGCGGCCCGGGCGACGGACGCAGCCTCCAGCCCGGTGAGCCATGTCACGGGCGCGTGCGTGCGGCAGGAGAACCGCGGAGAGCGTGCGGTGGGTATAGATCTCGGGGAGTTGTTGGGGCCCCCCCCCCCCCCCCCGGGGGGGGGGGGGGCCGCCCACCCCCCCCCCCCCCCCCCCCCCCCCCCCCCCCCCCGGCGCGGGGGGGGGGGGGGGGGGCGGCGCGCGCCCCCCCCC
>NZ_JBITGJ010000146.1:0-8986 GCF_044456925.1 Streptomyces sp. NPDC050743 | reverse complement strand
GGCTGGCGTTGGGGGGGGGGGGGGGGTGCGGTGTGTGGCGGGGGGGGGTGGGGGTTTTTTTTTTGTGGGGGGGGGGGGGGGGCCCCCCGCGCCGGGGGGGGGGGGGGGCCCCCCCCACCCCCCCCCCGCCCCGACCCCACCCGCCCCACAGAGGGAGCCCCGTGCCACCCACCGTTCTGATCACCGGCGCGTCCGGGTTCATCGGCCGTCACGTCGCCCGGGAGGCCACGCGCCGGGGCGTGGAGCTCCGGCTGATGTCTCATCGCTGCCCGCTGCCCGGCTCCGACGGCGGGCCGGCCGCCGTGCGATTGTCCGTGACCGTCCGGGCCGACCTGGGCGACCCCGGTTCGCTGCGCGGGGTGTGCGACGGGGTGGACGTGCTGCTGCACTGTGCCGCTCAGATCAGCGGCAGCCCCGAGGCCAACAAGAGGGTCAACGCCGAGGGCACGCGCGCCCTGGTCGCCGAGGCCCGGCGGGCCGGGGTGTCCGGCATCGTCCAGATCAGCACGGCATCCGTGTACGGGCGGGGCAGCTACCGCCGGGCCCGCCCGGAGGACCTGGTCCGCAACCCGGCGTCGCCGACCTCGGCGACCCGGGCCGTGGCCGAGGACGCCGTGCTCGCCGCGGGCGGGATCGTGCTCCGGCCGCACCTCGTCCACGGCCCGGGTGACAGCTGGCTGGTGCAGGGGCTGGTCGGCGTGCTGCGGGCACTGCCCGGCACGGTCGAGGGCTGGCCCGCCCGGCTGTCGCTGGTGTCCGTGCACGACCTGGCGCGCCTGGCGGTGGGGGCGGGGCTCGCCCCGGCACGGAACCTGAGCGCGTCCGTCTACCACGCCGTCCATCCGGAGCCGGTGACCGCCCGGGAGCTGCTGCGGGCGGTGGCCGACTGCGCCGGGCTGACCTGGCCGCAACGGGAACTGACCGTCCGGCAGGCCCGGGACCTGCTCATCGGCGATCCGTACTCCCGGCACGGACTTGACATGCTCACATCTGACCACTGGTTCGACGGGGAACCACTCTGGTCGGACCTGGCCGAGGCCCCCGGGCCGGGCTTCGCGGAGTCCTTCGCCCGGTACACGCCCTGGTACCGGGAGGCGCTGCGCACCACCCGGCCGTGAGCCCCGCGGTCGGCTTCGCGGCAGCGGTGCAGGGGTTCTTCGGGGCCGGTGGTGCGGTACTGGTCGGCAGGGTCGCCGCGGCCGTGCCTGCGGTACTGGTCGGCAGGGTCGCCGCGGCCGTGCCGCGCAACCGGTGTCCCCGCCGGGGCGCAGCCGTGGGTGGGCGCGTGCCGGTGCGTCAGTGGTGGCGCAGCGGCAGATGGATCTCCAGCACGGTGCCGGGTCCGGCACCGGCGCCGAAGTCCGTGCGGCCGCCGAGGTCTTCCACCCGCTCGGTGAGGAAACGCAGGTCCGCGGCGGCGCCCTCCGCAGGCCTGCGCCCGTCGTCGGTCACCTTCGCGTACAGCCAGCGCCGGTTGACCCGGACCACGGCCGTCACGTGCTGCGCGCCGGAGCGGGTCACGCGGTCGCGCAGCGCCTCGCGCAGCGCGAAGTAGACCTCCACCCGATACCGCTCGGTGAGGACGCGCTCGTCCCCGATGACCTGGACACAGGTCCGGACACCCGCGTCGCCCGAAAGGCCGTCCCGGGTGCGCAGCTGGGACAGGAAGCCCTCCAGCGCCTCCCGCAGCGGCGGCAGGTCGCACCGGCTGCGCGCTCCGTCGATCAGCGCCCGGTTCTCCCGCTCGGCCACCGTCAACGACCTTACGGCCGCAGCGAGATGGGCGGCACGGGCGCCGGGATCCCGGACCGCGGCGTCGAGGCTGAGCCGGGTGTCGGAGAGCGCGCCTCCCAGCTCGTCGTGCAGCTGCCGGGCCACTCGCCGCCGCTCGTTCCACCCGTCGTTGCCGGCCCACACCTCCTCGGTGGCCGCCCGCAGGGACTCGCCGAGCCGTCTGGCCACGGTCGCCGCACGCAGCAGGCCCGTCTCGTTGTGCGCGATACCGCTCTCCAGCACATGCAGCAGCGCGCACTCCAGCAGCAGGGCCGCCGCGGCCGTCACCTGGTGCGGCGAGGCCAGGGGAGGGGGGATCGGCGTGGGCTGGGGGCCGGCCGACCCGTCGCGGCCGCACGCGCGGTCCAGTACGGCGTGGGCGAACTCCCTTAGCGACGCACGCAGTTCGGGCACCTCGGCCTCGGCAGGGACCAGCACGCCGGTGAGCCGGGCGGCGAACCGGTCCAGGACGGCCTCGGTCTCGCCGGCCTCCAGAACCGGGGAGGCCACCGGGAGGGGGGTGGCGGAGGCGGACCCGGGCCGCGGGCGCGGGGACATCCGGGCCGCCGCGCGGACCAGCCCTTCGTGCAGGACTTCGGTGAATCCGTTGCCTCCCACCACGGGGGCGGTCGTGCTGCTCATCGAGTTCCTCCGCTGCTTCGGTGCCCGTACAACGTCTCGTGCAATGTAACAAACAGACATGTCTGATTGCCTAGGGCCTTTGCTGCGCCTCACCTGTCGAGCGTGGGGCGGAATACTTTGATAAATGACCTATTTGTGCTGGAAGCTGTCCGACTTCGAAGCGTCCGGGTGCGAGGGGGTGTGATCGGATGGGGACAAGAAACAGGCTAGGTTGTATGATTTGGTGCGCGTCGCTGTGCCTGGTGCCGCCGACGGGGGCGATACCTGGTGTTCATGTCAAGAAGGGGCGGTGGGGCCCGATGCAGACACGGTCCGAACAGACCCGGCAGGCTCTCGTCCGTGCGACGGCGGAGCTGATCGCGGAGGGTCGGGTCCACGATGCGGGTCTGGTCAACATCTGTCGCAGGGCGGGCGTGAGCCGGGGAGCCCTTTATCACCATTTCTCCTCGACGACGGAGCTGACGGCCGCCGTGTACGACCAGGCGCGCGGTTGGCTCGTGGCGCTGATGGACGAGGCGTTCGAGGTTTCGCCCACGGACGCGCCGGAGCGCTTCTTCGTCGCCCTCGGCGCTGCGATGCGGACGGAGAAGACCGTGCGGGCGGGCATACAGCTGGCGGCGGACGGGACGGACGCCCGGCCGTCCCTGCGCGACGAACTGCTGGCCCTGGTGCACCAGCGGGTCGTAGAGGCGTATGAGGAGTCCATCGTCCCCTCCGCCCAGGATCTGGCCGACCTGACCGTGGTGGTGGCCGCCGGGATCGAGTCACTGGGGCATGCGGACCCGGGCTGGTGGGAGGTCAAGGCCTCGCAGCGGTTGTGGGAGATGCTGCGCCCGTTGTTCTCAGCGGCCCGCGGAAGGCGGGCCTGACGCCCGACTCAGGTGTTCGCGGCGGCCGGCGGCACGGTGGTACGCAGCCGGCCGATCACCCCGGGGGTGGCCAGGCCGGGCAGCAGGAAGCGCCAGAACACGGCGACCCGCTCGGTCAGGTCCGCCCGCTTGCTGTAAGCCTGGGACATGATCTGGAGGCCGGTGAAGGCGCCGACGATGGTGGCCGCGGCCTCCTGCACGTTCACGGCCGGCAGGATTTCGCCCTGCTCGGCGCCCTGCTGCAGCAGCTCGATCATGGTCTTCTTGGACTGTTCGTACGCCGTCTCCGGCGGGACGGACAGTGAGGTCTGCTCGACCGCCAGGCGCACGCTCGCACGGAGCACCGAGTCGTGCTGGAGCCGCTCCGCGAACTGCAGGGTCAGGTCGATCGCGGCCTGGAGCCGCAGGGGCTGATCCGGCACCTCCAGTGCCTCGTTGTGCGCCTCCAGCAGGGCCGAGGCGATGGCCTCCTTGGAGGGGAAGTGGTGATACAGGGAGCCCCGGGTGAGCCCCGTCCGGGCCAGGATCTCGTTGGTGCTGGCGGCGTCGTAGCCGCGCTCGTCGAACACCTGGGCGGCAGCCTCGAGAATCGACCGTCGCGACCGCTTTCCCCGCTCCTGCTGAGCCATGACAAGTCCCCTGCTCTTACTCTAACCAGACTTGTCTGTATGTTAACCGGGGTAGGCGGTTCAGTCAGCCTCCGGGTACGCGGCAGTTGCGCACAGGGTCCCGTGCGGCGGTTCCCGTGCTGCCCGGGCGCCCTACGGATGCCCGAGCCGGAAGCCCACTCCCCGGACGGTGGTGATCCACTTGCTGGAGCCGAGCTTGCCGCGCAAGGTGCTGACGTGGGTGTCCACGGTGCGGCCGTTCGGGGACCAGGCGTCGTCCCAGACCTGGGCCATGATCTGGCGCCGCGGGATGACGGTGCCGGGCTGCGAGGCCAGCAGGTGCAGCAGGTCGAACTCCTTGCGGGTGAGGTCCACCGGCGTCCCGTCGACCGTGGCCACCCGGGCGCCCGCGTCGATGCGCAGCGAGCCGTGGTGGACGACGTGCGGGGCGGCGGCCGGCTGCGAGCGCACCCGTCGCATCACCGCCTCCATGCGGGCCAGCAGCTCGCGGAAGCCGTACGGCTTGACCATGTAGTCGTCCGAGCCCGCCTGCAGTCCGAGCACCCGGTCCAGCTCCGAACCGCGCGCGGTGACGGCGATGATCGGGGTGTCGCTGATCGCCCGGATGCCCCGGCACACTTCCAGACCGTCCAGGTCCGGCAGGTCGAGGTCGAGTAAGACCAGGTCGGCGTCGCGGTGGGCCCGGAGCGCCTCGGCGCCGGTGGCCACGCCGCGGGCGGCGTAGCTCTGCCGCACCAGGCCCTTGAGGAGCGTGTCGGCCGCCCGGGCGTCGTTCTCGACGACCAGGACGCGCAGAGGTCCTTCCGGGCTGGTGGCCTGTGCGGGGAACGCCGGCGGAGCCGGGGCTGCCGCCGGACGGTTCGACTGGTGATGCTCCGGACCGGATTCCAGTAGATCCACTGCCTGCAGGTTCATGTGCCCCCTCCTCAGGCAGCCCGTCGAATCGGGCTGCTCGAAGCTTCACACGCCCCACAATACCAAACAGACTTGTCTGATTGTCAATGAGATGCGGCTCACCGGACAGGTCCTTGACCAGTCTGGAGATGGGTCGCTGACCTGCATATACGTTTACTTTGCCTAGAGTTGGTAGACCTTTGCCTGCCGGGTCGGACAGCGGAGGTGTCGGTGTGCCGACGGTGCACATGCCCCCCAATTGGGCAACCCTGCATGTTTTGTCGATGGCGCCGAACATCTGTGCGCAACCCGGCAAAACGTGCACCGACCCCGGTGCTGCGGCACGACTGGGTGGAAGATTTACTTGAAAAAACGGACTGACCTGTCTGTATCTTGTTGACCAGATCGTCGGCCTGCAGGGGGGAAGCCGGCATCGGGAGTGATCTCCCCTGCCCAGAAACTGACAGGAGATCTTCCGTATGTCGCACCTGGGTTACATGTCCGGACTCACCACGACGGTTCCGCGCGAGTACGTCCACCGAGCCGCAGTGTCGGAAGTCCTGTTGACCGGCTGGGAGGTCGACGCCTCGGTCGGCTCCGGCGAACAGGACGGCTTCGTGGTCAGAGCGCAGTGGCCGCGCAGCCACTCGCTGTTCGCGCCCGAGGGCGGCTACCAGAACCCCATGCTTCTGATCGAGTCCGTCCGTCAGGTCGGATCCCTCCTCGCGCACGCTGAGTTCGGGGTGCCCTTCGGCCACCAGTTCCTGATGAGCGACATGTCCCTCACTGCCGCACCCGACCTCTTCGTCGCGGACACCGCCCCCACCGAGATAGAAGTCCGCACCGTGTGCAGCGACCTGCTCCTGCGGCGCGGCGCGCTCCAGGGCATGCGCTACGACGTCACCGTGGTGCGTGACGGCCGGGCGCTGGCCTCCGCCGGGGCGGCCTTCCGGTGCATGCACCCGGACGTGTACCGGCGGGTGCGCGGTGAGCGTCCCTCCACCACCGTCCACGCCGCGCCGCCCGCGATCGAGCCGGCCCGCGTGGGGCACACCGATCCCCGGCACGTCGTCCTCGCCGCCCCCCTGCCGGGCGCCGGGAACCGCTGGGAACTGCGGGTCGACACCGCCCACCCGACCTACTTCGACCACCCGGTGGACCATGTGCCGGGGATGGTGCTGCTGGAGGCCGCCCGGCAGGCCGCCGTGGCCTCGACCGGACTGTCCGACGCGCTTCTGCTCGGCCTGGAGAGCGACTTCACGCGCTACGCCGAATTCGACGCTCCCGCCTGGATCGAGGCACACCCCGAGACGCCCGGCGCCACCGGCGAGGTCCGGGTGCGGGTGCGCGGTGTGCAGCAGGACGAGAGTGTCTTCACCACGTACCTCACCCTGGCTCCGCGGCCCCGTTCCTGACGGACCTCTGTACTTCGGCTGACGTTCTCCTGAAGTCCGTTTCTCGCGGCTTGCAAAGCGGACGAAACCCTGTGGCGTGGGCGGTTGAGGGTGCCATTCGAACCGAAGAAGATAGAGGTCAGGGTCGCGGAAATGTCACCAATTCGCGGGGGTTCTTTCGCGCACCCCGACTTTATTTCCTTTCGTCGTGCCCTGGTGTCAAGGGTGGAAGAGGGCCGAACCACATGACCAAGATCGGAATCATTCTGGGCAGCACCCGCCCGGGCCGCAAAGGGCAAGTGGTGGCGGAATGGGTGGCCAAGGCCGGTGCCGAGCAGGTCCCGGACGCGGTCTTCGAGATCGTCGATCTCGCCGACTTCGCTCTTCCGCTCCTCGACGAACCGCATCCGCCGGCCTTCGGCCGCTACACGAAGGACCACACCCGAGCGTGGTCCGAGGCCATCAGCGGCTACGACGGCTTCGTCTTCGTGACCCCCGAGTACAACCGCTCGATTCCCGGCGCGCTGAAGAACGCCCTGGACTTCGTCTACACCGAGTGGAACAACAAGGCGGCCGGCTTCGTGAGCTACGGCATGCAGGGCGGAGCCCGTGCCGTCGAGCACCTGCGCCTGATCCTGTCCGAGCTGAAGGTGGCCACCGTACGCTCCCAGGTCTCGCTCTCCCTGTTCGTCGACTTCACCACGACCGATCCGGCGGAGCCCGGCGCCCAATTCGCGCCCGGCCCGCACCAGGCGCAGACCCTCGCCACCATGCTGGGCGAGGTCGTCGCCTGGTCCGGGGCGCTGAAACCGCTGCGCGACGGCGTGTGATCCGCACCTAGCGGAAACTTAATCGGTGCCGTATTGAACTTAACCGGCGCCGTGAAGAAGCTGTTCACCAGGGTTCGGTCCGGTGCTTCGAATTTGCGGGAACGCGAATCCTGGGGATACAGGGCGGTGGTGCGGCACTGTCCCTCCCCCCGATAAAGAGACGGAAGGCCGCTGCTGAGCAGCGGCCTTCCGTCTCGTTTTCCTGCTCGTTCCACGAGAGAACATTCCGGGAGTTGCCACATGGCCCACGAAATCAGAAAGACCGCCCTTGTCAGCGGAGGTTCGCGGGGTATCGGGCGCGCCGTCGTCCTGCGGCTCGCGCGCGATGGCCACCGGGTGGCGTTCTGCTACCAGAACCCGTCCGAGTCCGTGCAGAGCCTCGAGAAGGAGGCCGCCGAGCTGGGCGTGACCGTGGTGGGCCGTCAGGTCGACGTCACCGACGCCGCGGCGGTGCGCGCCTGGGTCCAGGACACCGAGCGGGAGCTCGGGCCGCTGGACCTGGTCGTCAACTCCGCCGGCATCGTCCGCGACACGCCGCTGGTGATGATGAAGGACGAGGACTGGGAGGACGTGATCGACGTCAACCTGACCGGTACCTTCCACGTCTCCCGGGCCGCCGTGTTCGGCATGATGAAGCGGAAGTCCGGCTGCATCGTCAACATCTCCTCGGTCGCCGGCGTGCACGGCAACGCGACGCAGACCAACTACTCGGCGTCCAAGGCCGGAATCATCGGATTCACCAAGGCCCTGTCAAAGGAGACCGGGCGGTACGGCATCCGTGCGAACGCGGTGGCCCCCGGCTTCATCGACACCGACATGGTGTCCGGACTCTCCGACTCCTTCCGGGAGAAGGCCGTACAGAGCATCTCCCTGCGCCGCATCGGCAGTGCCGAGGACGTCGCCGAGGCCGTCGCCTACCTCGCGGAGGCGCAGTACGTCACCGGAACCGTCCTGGAGATCGACGGAGGCCTGTCGATCTGATCAGGCGTGTCCGCCCGTGCCCCCAAGGAGACCCCGCTCGTGCACAGGACACCCCACCCGTCGGGCCCCTCGACGTCCGCGCCGCACGTGGTGCGGATCCACCCGCCGGGGTGCCCGGACGCGGAGCTGTGGCTGGTCCGTCCCTCGGGGCCGCCCGGCACCGCCGAGCTCACCGTGCTGGACGCCGCGGAACGGCGGCGGGCCGCGGCCTTCCGCCGGCCCGCGCGCGCCGCACCGTACGTCGCGGCGCACGTGGCGCTGCGCCACCTCCTCGGGGAGCGCATCGGCGTCCGCCCCGAGCAGGTGGCGCTGCGCCGCGAGGCCGGTGGCCGCCCCGTGCTGGCCGGCCACTCGCCCGCCGTGCACTTCTCCCTCTCGCACAGCGGGGGAGTGGCGCTGCTGGGGATCGCCGACCGGGTGATCGGCGTGGATGTGCAGTGCCTGCCCGGTGCGTCGGCGGTCGAGTTGTGCGGCGGCCGGCTGCACCCGGCGGAGCGGGCGGAGGTGCTGGCCCGCCCAGCCGGCGACCGGCCGGAGCACTTCGCGCGGCTCTGGGCGCGCAAAGAGGCCTACCTCAAGGGTCTGGGCACCGGCCTGCGACGGCCCCTGAACGCCGACTACCTGGGCGACGGCGGCGCCGGTAGCCCGGACCGCCCGGCCGGCTGGACGGTCCTGGACGTGCCGTGCGCGCCGGGATTCACCGCCGCGCTGGCCCTCCTCGACGCCTCGGCGTCGACCGCCCCGGAACCAGTCGTCCTGCCCCGGGGCGCGCGGGGCCGCATCGGGCCCTGACCCGGTGCGCCCCGCCCTCGAGAGCCAAGGAGCCTCGGCGGCGGTGAAGCACCCCGCCGTCGAACGGCACGAACCACAGAAGGAGCCATCGTGCGCAAGGTGCTCATCGCCAACCGTGGCGAAATCGCTGTCCGCGTGGCCCGGGCCTGTCGGGACGCCGGGATCGCGAGCGTGGCCGTCTA
>NZ_JBITGJ010000145.1:0-14239 GCF_044456925.1 Streptomyces sp. NPDC050743 | reverse complement strand
GCTCGGTGTGCCGGCCGGGCCCGCCACCTCGGCGGTCCTGGTCTACCGGCTGCTCACGTTCTGGCTCAACGTCCCGCTCGGTGCACTGGCCCTCGGCTTCGTCCAGCGGCGTGGGTACGTGTGACGCCGACTCACATCCAGCCCGCTCACATCCAGGGGTCGGGACCGGGATCGCCGCCCGCTGCCACGACGGCGAGCCGGCCGGTGCAGTGCGTCCACCCCTCCTCGTGCGCGGGGAAAGGGCCACGAAGCCGTCCTGGGCTAATACCACTACCCGCCAGTGCCTGATGCCGCTAGACGCCAGTGGATCGAAGACGGTTTCACCACGTCGGAGGGCAGACCCAGGGGATCCGACCATGTCATGCAGCCCGTCACCGATGCAGGCCCCACTGCGCCGGCCTCGGCAGCACTCATCACCGCTACTGCCAGGGCACACAGCGGTGTTGGAGGACCGGCCGCGTCAGCCGGCCACCATCCTGACGTCTAGTCCGCCCTTCATGACCGATGGCTTTGTCGGCCTCCTCGATCACGGTTCCGCCGAGAGACTCGATCCACTTCCCTCGGATCCGGTTCTGGCGCGGCCTTACGGCCCTCGCCCAGTGGGTGGAGCGGGAAGGGCGGCGGCCCGTACCCCGCGGCCACCGTGAGGAGATCGCCGTCGACGGCGAGGCGGAGCCGGTGATCGTGAAGCTGGGCGTATGGGTCTCCAACACCCGTGCAAGGCGAGACAAACTCACCCCCGGCCAACTGAACGCACTACGAGAGCTGGGCATGGAGTGGGCATAGCCGCCGAACGACCGCCCAGACTTCATGGGGCGGCGGTGCCTGGAAAAAGAGACGAAGGGTCCGGCTACAGCCGGACCCTTCGATCGTAGCGGGGGCGGGATTTGAACCACGCGACCTCTGGGTTATGAGCCCAGCGAGCTACCGAGCT
Source organism: Streptomyces sp. NPDC050743 (assembly GCF_044456925.1). NCBI lineage: Bacteria > Bacillati > Actinomycetota > Actinomycetes > Kitasatosporales > Streptomycetaceae > Streptomyces > Streptomyces sp. NPDC050743. Next base: position 13,305 of record NZ_JBITGJ010000145.1, on the reverse strand, counting down.
GCTCCACCCCGCGTCGGTGAATCCACCGTACGCCACGCACGCGCCGCCTGCAGCGATTTACCGTGCCGATGCGCCCGGCGGGCGAGGACGTCCGAACAGCAACGGCCACGGGCCCGGGTCTTTGGCATAACTGTGACGCCGGAGAGACCCTATCGGGCTCCCTGGGCCCGTGCTGAGGACACGTCAGGCGAAGAGGGGGGCCGTTCCTCGTCGGCGCGGCCGCCGACTCCAAGGGTCCGCTGCGGGCCCGGGACGTGCTGGTGGCCAGAGATCGCGGTGGGGGTCGCGCCGGCGGGCCGTTGCGGGGCGCACGTCCGCTGTCGTCCTCCACGACACGTGAGCTTGTTCTTTTTCTTCTGGCCTCGAACGTGTCCCGAACGAGGTCACTCACCTGGGCATTCGCCGGACATGAGGGTGGCCTTCGTCTGATCCTGTGCTCCGTCACGAGGAGAACCAGCCGAAGGCCGTTGTCATGAGTGTGGTGTGCCCGGATATCCGACGGGAAGCGTTAGCGGAAGCGTCACGCTTCCGAGCAGAGTTCTACGAGTGTCTGACCGCCCGCCGTGACGAACTGTTCGAACTGGCCGACGCGCGCTGTTGTGCGTCGAGGGGCCGGTTACCTCGCGGGTGGACCTGACGATGGTGCCCGAGCACCGGCGTGGGCACGGCGCGCTGTACGGAGCCCTCAACCGGGGCAGGATCGACGTCGAGGGACTGCGGAGCTTGCTCGCCGGGCTGCCGTTGCCCCGGTTCGAGGGCGGCCGCCTGGTGCTGGCGGTCGACGTGTCGCCGTGGCTTCGCTCGGACGCACCGTGCTCGGCGGACCGGCTGTTCTGCCACGTCTACGGCCGGGCGAAGTCCGCCTCCCAGTTCATCCCGGGCTGGCCGTACTCCTTCGTCGCCGTCCTCGAACCGGGAGCCACCTCGTGGACGTCCATCCTGGACGTGGTCCGGCTCGGACCCGAAGACGATGCCACCGCCGTCACCGCCTCCCAACTCCGCGCCGTGGCCGAGCGGCTCATCTCAGCCGGCCAGTGGACGCCCGGCGATCCGGACATCACGATCGTCATGGACGCGGGGTACGACGTCACCCGCCTGGCCTGGGTCTTGCGGGATCTTCCTGTCGGGCTGGTCGGGCGGATCCGCAGCGACAGGGTGATGCGGCTGCCGAAGCCCTCGCTCAAGGAGTACGCCCTGGCCTATCCTCAGGGCGGGCGACCGCCGAAGCACGGCAAGGAATTCCGCTTCGCCAACCCCGAGACCTGGCCCGAGGCGGCGATCACCACCGTCACCGACACCACCAACTATGGCAAGGCCGAAGCCCAGGCGTGGGACCGGGTCCACCCGAGGCTGACCCACCGTTCGGCCTGGCTGGAGCACGACGGTGAACTCCCTGTCGTCGAGGGCACCTTGGTCCGGTTGAAGGTCGAGCATCTCTCCAAAGAGCGGGAAGCACCGCCGGTCTGGCTGTGGTCCTCCAAGACCGGCGCCGCCCCGGCAGACGTGGATCTGTGGTGGCAGGTGTTCCTCAGGAGATTCGATCTTGAGCACACCTTCAGGTTCGGAAAGCAGATCCTCGGCTGGACCACCCCGAAGGTCCGTACTCCCGAGGCCGCGGACCGGTGGACATGGCTCGTTGTCGTGGCCCACACTCAACTCCGCCTCGCCCGACCGATGGCCGCTGACCTCCGCCGGCCCTGGGAGAAACCGACCGAACTCGACCGGCTCACCCCCGCCCGGGTCCGCCGGGGGTTCAGGAACATCCGCGCCCACCTGCTTTGTCCGGCCCGTGTTCCCCAACCCCGCGGCACCGGCCCCGGACGGCCGCCCGGCACCAAGAACCGGCACCCCGCACCCCGCTACGACGTCGGCAAAACCGTCAAACGCCCCGAGACTCTCAAGGCCATCGGCAGACCCGGCCGATCTTGGTAGATATAGAGCAAGCCAAGTCCGTTCCGTCGCCCAAGCACGCTGCGCCTGTGGATGGTCGGGAGAACAAGTGGGGCCGATAGTCGGCCGTGACGGGCTGCGGCGGCTGGCCGGGGGCCTGTCAGTGGCGCCTGGCACCATGGCCACCCATGAACGCTGAATCGGCCGACCACTCCTGGCTCCGCGACTTCCACCACGGCTTCCTGCTTGAGGGCTACACCCTGACGCTGGTTCGCGGGCTCACTCCGCGAGAGTACCTCGACCGCATCGGCGCCCAGCCGCAGGAAGACTGTGACGGCTTCGATGACTTCATCGCCCGGGACCGCGAATTCCAGGACGGTCAGGACGACTGGGGCGACCGCATGTTCGTCGGCGCCGCCCAGGTCCACGACGAAGACGCCGACTGGGTCCTGGCCCTTGAGATCAACGGCGGCATCGAGATCCACACCGATGCGATGAAGCACGCCACTCGCGGCACCCGCGGCGTCTCGCACTTCCGCAGCCCGAACGCCATGTGCCTGTTCTCCTGGTGGGAAGACGGTGAGTTGCGCACTCGCTTCGAAGGTCCCCTCCATCGAGAAGGCAGCACACCGGACCACCTCCTCGACCTCATGCGCCAGACGGGGTTCGACCTCGAAGCTGGCGCCTGCGACCTCGAGAATTACGTCGCACTCGCGGAAGAGCTCACCGGCGTCCACCTGACTGCGAACATGCTCGAAGACGGCACCTACTCCACGGGCACCGTCGATTCCCTGTCAAGTTCAGCGTGTTGAGTTCGGGGGCCGGACTTCAGCGCTGGGGCACACGCCACGCCCGAGACGGCAAGACCATCTGGGCCGAACAGGTTCTCGCCGCCGGTTGAGCAGAGCCGGCAGCTCTCTTCCGGCGCTCATCGCCTCGGCCCCCCGGTCACTTCGACGTGTGGCTCGTTTCCGGGCTTCTCAGTCGGCGATGTCCTCAAGGGAGCGTCCGGTAGTGCGCACTCCGAAGGCAAGCACGAGCAGGACCATGCCGGTCATGACAGCTGAGATGACGGCGACGACGAGGGTGGGACTGGTGTGGTGCAGCAGTGGGACGAGGACGAACGGCATGGCGGCGGAGGCGAGGCGGGAGAGCGAATACAGCGCCCCGTCGGCACCGGCCCGTACGGCGGTGGGGAATTGCTCGCTCTGGTAGATGTGGTAGCTGTTGGCCATGATGTTGCTGGCGAGGGTGTAGAGGAAGCCCAGCGTCATGATGGCGGTGGGCGTGGCCGAGTTGGCGTAGCCGAGGCCCAGGACCGCCATGAGGGCCGCAGATCCGGCCAGGATCCATTTGCGCTCGAGGCGCTCCATGACGGTCGCGGAGATGGCGGCGCCCACGGGGTAGCCGATGTACGAGACAGAGGTGTAGGCGAGGGAGCGGACCACGGAGTGGCCCTCCTGGGTGAGGACCAGCACGGCCAGGGAGCCGAAGCCGTAGTAACCGATGGCCTGCAGCACCGACACACCCGCCATCAGCGTGGTCCGGCGTGCGAGCGGTCGGCGCAGCAGGTCGCGGAAGGTGTGCCGGATCTCGGAGGTGCTGCCGGTGTCGGGCATGGCTTCGGCAGAGGTCGGTGCGTAGCGGGTGGGGTCGGCGGAGGTCTCCAGTCGAGCGACGATCTGCTCCGCTTCCTCGGTGCGGCCCATGGCGGCCAGCCAGCGGGGGGATTCGGGAAGGTTGCGGCGGGCCAGCCAGACCAGTGCGGCTCCGAGACCGCCGATGAGGAAGAGCCAGCGCCATCCGGCCAGGCCGAGGGGTGAGCGGTCGACCAGGGCCGCGCCGAGGAAGCCGACGGCGGGCACGCCGAGGTAGGCGGCGGTGAAGGCGATGGCTGTCCACCGGCCCCGGCGGGCCGCGGGCAGCAGGTCGCCGAGATAGGAGACGGCGATGGGCAACTCGCCGCCGAGTCCGACGCCGGCCAGGACGCGCAGGGCGATGAGGGCGGGTGCGTTCGGCGCGAAGGCGGCGGCAAGGGAGAAGAGGCTGAAGGTGCTGAGGGTGAGGATCATGGCGCGGCGGCGGCCGATGCGGTCGGCGAGCCGGCTGAGGGCGACGGCGCCGACGAACGCACCGAAGAATCCGGCTCCGAGGATGGCGGGCATCTGTTCTTCGGAGACCGCGAAGTCTCGCTGCAGGGCGCTGGAGAGCGCGCCGGTCAGGAACAGCTCATAGTTTTCGAAGAATAGTCCGAGCGCCACCACCGCGACGATCTTCATGTGTGCCGGCGTCACCGGCATGGCGTTGATGCGGGCGACTATGGATCGTGCGTCGCTCCTCGGCCCGTGGGGGTGCGCGGTGTGCGGCTTGGGTCCGAGGGATCGGCGGGCCGTCGTCATGGCGTGTCCTTTTCCAGAGGGTAGCGTCCCTCGAAAGCGCGGGACCGGCTCCCGCTCCCCGTCCGTACCGCCTGATGGTACTGTTGTGTTGTCAGGTGGCCTGATGTTGTCGGGATGCTACGTCCGCGCAATGCGGGTGACAAGGGTCCAAGCGCCGGGATGTATCGGCTCGCGCGGCAGGCTGAGCATGCGCGAGCCGTACGGCGGCAGGAGGGGTGAGGGATGGAGAAGCCGGCCGGAGAGAGCGGCGAGGGAGTGCGGAGCGTGCTGCGCGCGCTGGACCTGCTCGCCCTGTTCGACGAGTCCCACCGCTCGCGCAGCGTGCGTGAGCTGATCGACGGCTCAGGCCTTGCCAAGTCCACCGTGGTCCGCCTGCTGGCCACGCTGGAGCAGCGGGGCCTTCTGTGGAGCCGGGGGGACGGACGGCTGACTCCCGGGGCGGGTCTGCTGCGCTGGGCGGCGCTGGCGCAGGACGCCTGGCGGCTCCCTCCGGAAGCTGTGGAGTGTCTGCGTGCGCTGTCGGTGCAGTCCGGCGGGGAGTCCTCGCGGATCTACATCCGTCAGGGGACGTCCAGGGTGTGCGTGGCCCAGCACGAGGGCACCCAGCAGCTGCGTCACGTGGTGCGGATCGGCGAAGAGATGCCCCTGTGGGCTGGCGCGTCCGGGCATGTACTGCTGTCGGACTGCCCGCCGGAATTCCTGCACCGGCTGGCGTCGGCAGCCGGACAGGGTCCCGACTTCGAGTCGCAGATCGCCGACCGTGCGCGCCGGGCCGCCGACCAGGGCTGGGCCGTCAGTCACGGCGAACGCGAGGAGGGTGTGTCTGCCGTGGCCGCCCCCATCACCGACGAGGCCGGCCGGGTTGTCGCCGCGGTATCTCTCGGCGGCCCCAGCAGCCGCTTCACCCTCGAGCGCGTCGAGGCATTCCTGCCGGTGCTGACCAAGGCCGCGGAGCGGTTGTCGGATCTGCGGTTCATCGGCACCGATTCCTGACCGGGCGGCTCCGCTGCCGTCCGGCGTGCGGGGGATCGGGTACGCCGCGACCGAGAATTCACCGGATGGCGGTTGCATTGGCGGGTGAACCGACGCCGCCGCGGAGATTCAGCGGCTTGGCGATGATCATGCACGTGTAGCGGCGGTCGGCCTCGCAGGCTGTGGCCAGTGGGGTCAGCCGCCACAGCTCACCGATGGCGAGGCCGAGCATGGCAATGAGCTGCTGGTGCATCATGCCGTGGTCGGTCTCGCGGCCGAAGGGTGAGTCCGGACGGGCTGGGAGCGCCTCGAGGGCATAGGTGTCCGAGACGACCGCCGCGAAGTGGTGGTCCCACAGCCACGCGAGGACCTCATGGTCCTGGTCGATTCCTGTGAAGCGCCGTTCGCTCCTGATCACGTCCCGCTCGCTGGGGGCGGCGTCGAGGTACCAGGCGGCCCATCCGGTGTGCAGGAGAAGGATGTCACCCGGGCGAGGCTCTTCGCCCTGCCGCTCCAGGGCCGCCTGCAGGTCGCCGACGCGCAGGTGTTCGCCTCGCTGGTGGTCGATGGGCCGGCCCGCGTCGCGCCGGCCGGCGGCGACGTCGAGGAGCAGTCCGCGGGTGACGATGCCTCGTTCGGCCCAGTGGTGGATCCCCAGGGCATCGCCGCCTTCCGCGACCTGCCTGTCCGTTGTGCGGTTGTAGAAGCCGTGCACATGGTGCCGCCGGTGGCGCAACCCGTCGAGCTGGGTAGATGCCTGCGGGTACAGGCCCTCCAGGACGTCGTCACGGTGGTCGGCGTGGCGGCTGAAGATGCGATGCTTCGGCGCTCTGCGCGTCAGCGCCAAAGGCGGGTCGAAGGCGTTCAGGGGGTAGTCGAGAGTGAAGACCTCACCGGTGCGCACGCATGCCGCAGCGGCGAGGGCTTCCTGGGGACCGGCGAGATTCAGGGTGCCCACCTGGTCGTCGGGGCCGAACAGGCCCCAGCTCGAGCTGGCCGGGGCGTCGGTGCGATGGCGGAGATCAGCGTAGCTGGGCAGGTCGGTCATGCGGGGTCCTTGCGGATGAGGTCGCGCGGTGCGGGGCCCTCGTAGGCGGGGAGCAAAGGGCGCGGGATCGGACCCTTGATGCGGGCGCCACCAGACTTCTCCTCCCAGGCGTGGGAGAGGATGCCCACGCTGCGGGAGAGGACGAACAGACCGCGTCCGAGTTCGGGTGGGAAGCCGAGTTCGCTGTAGACGATGGCGGTGGCGCCGTCGATGTTCATCGGCACGGGGCGACTGCGGCCTTCGGCCAGTGCGCGTTCCAGAGCGAGGCCGGCACGGAGTGCCCAGCCAGGCGCCTCGCTGGCCTCTACGGCCTTGCCCACCAGCCCGACCAAAGCGTCACGGCGCGGGTCACGCGGGTGAAAGCGATGGCCGAAGCCCGGGATGTGTCGCCTGGTGGCACGGTAGTCCGCGACGAGTCTTACGGCTGCCTCGTCGAGGTCCGTCCCCTCGGTCGCGGCTCGGTCCAGGCCAGCCAAGACCTCCATGCACTGTTGGCCGGCTCCGCCGTGGACGTCTCCGAGGAGGTTCACGCCGGTGGCGACCGCGTTGTTCAGTCCCAGTCCGCAGGTGGCCGCCATGCGGGCGGCGGCAATCGACGGTGCCTGGGGCCCGTGATCGACCGCGGCGACGAGGGCGGCCTCCAGCAGCTGACCCTGCGCCCGCGTCGGCAGGTCGCCACAGAGCATGAGCCAGATCGTCTCGGCGAAGGAGAGCTGGCCGATGAGCTGCTCGACGGGATAGCCGCGCAGCAGAATCTCGCCGGGACGGATGCGGCTGACGGCGGTGGACCACCATTCCGTGACGCTCTCGAGGGAAGCAGTGGCTGGTTCGCTGACGTTCTGACGGGCTGTCATACGATACCGCGCTCCTTCATCGTGTCGATTTCGGTGGGTGTGCACCCGAGTTCGGTCAACACCTGTTCGGTGTGCTGACCCAGCAGAGGAGGCGGGGCAGTGTCCGCGACCGCCTCGCCGTCGACCTGGAAGGGGCTTCCCAGGACGCGCAGATCACCGGTGCGCCCGTCGGGGAAGGGAAGCATGCGCACGAAGTGCCGTTCGGCGAGTTGGTCCAGGTCCAGAGCATCGGGTACGGACAGAACACGCGCCGCGGGGACCCCCGCGTCGGAGAGGACTTCCTCCCACTCCTTGGCCGTCCGCAGAACGAGGCCCTTCTCGATCTCGGTGCGCAACTCGTCACGGCGCGCCTTACGGTCGGCCGGGTGGGCGAACCGCTCGTCGTCCACAAGATCCTCGCGCCCGATGAGCCGGCACAGGGTGGCGAACTGCTGCTGCCGGTTCGCCGCGATGTTGAGATATCCCTCCGCCGTGGCGAACGTGCCCGACGGTGCAGCGGTGAAGTTCTCGTTACCCATGGGCTGCGGTGAACGTCCGGTGATCAGGTAGTTGGACGTCACCCAGCCCATCGCGGTGAGGGCCGCCTCCAGCATGGACACATCGAGGTAGGCGCCGTCACCGGTGCGTGCGCGCCGAACAAGGGCCGCGGCGATGGCGTAGGCGGCGGCCATGCCGCCCAGCGTGTCGGCGACGGGGAAACCGGCCCGCAGAGGGCTGACCTCCCGGGTGCCGGTCACGCTCATCATGCCGGACAGACCCTGCACGATCTGGTCGTAAGCCGGCCTGGTGCGCAGCGGGCCGGTCTGCCCGAAGCCCGAGATGGCGCAGTACACCAGACCCGGGTTCTCCCGCTTGAGCACCTCCCAACCCACACCTAGTCGCTGCATCACTCCCGGGCGGAAGTTCTCGATGAGGACGTCGTACTCCCGCACGGCGCGCAACAGCATCTCCCGCCCCTGCTCGTCCTTCAGGTTCAGCGTCAGGGAACGCTTCCCGGCGTTCTGGGCGAGGAACGAGGCGCCCAAAAGGTCGTCGCTCAGTGCCCGGTCTGCACCGAGCTGCCGCGCCAGATCACCCGTCTTCGGCATTTCAACCTTGAGCACCTCGGCGCCATGGAGAGCCAGCTGGTATCCGGCGAAGGGCCCGGCCAGGACATTGGTCAGATCAAGCACCCGCACACCCTCCAGCAGGGGCGGCGGGGCGTCGGATTCGTTCGTACTCAATTGACTGCACCTCCGATGCAATCCAGGGCGGTCAGTTTCTCGGCCGTGGAGACAAGGTCGGCAGCGAAGGAAGCCACGGCCTCGTCGGTGGTGCGGGTGGGGGAACCGACCAGCGCCAGAGCGACGACGACGCATTCCGCCCCGCCGGACACCAGGGGGCGACGCCACAGATCCCTACTTTGCGCTCACGGTTTGGCCAGGCCGGCGGCCTCGGGTGAGTTCGCGCGCCGTACGGCTCGGATGCGCCGCGTCGTCCAGCGCCAGCAGGTCCACGGCACGCAACACACTGCGCACGTCATATCTCGCCGACTCGGGCATGGCACCTCCTGGTGGACACGACGGCCGACAGAGCGGCTGTGCACGGCCCCGTTGCGGGATCGCTCCCTCCCATCACACCATCGAACCGCAGTATGGCACAAGAGTGCCATCAGATGGCACACTGCGGGTTCGGCCCAGCGGGTCTCCACCCGCGAACGCGGAGACGGTTCCAATGTCTGCCGAGGTCAGAGAAGGCGGCCACGCACCACCAAGAGCGGGCGACGCCGATCCTCGACGGCGACCCATCCCTGCATCGGGCCCTTGTCAGGACCGCAAGGCGCTCGTAGCATCCCGGCAACACATAGGTACTACCTGACGGCACGAACGTACTGCCAGGTGAACCACATCGATCATGGTCCGAACGGAAGCAACCGTGAGGAAACATTGGACGGCCACATGAACACCTCCGCGCCGGAGAAGCCGGATTCCGCGGCCACTCCAGGCACCGACACCGCCCCGCTCATCGAAATGCGCGGAGTCAACAAGAGCTTCGGTGCCCTGCATGTCCTGCGGGACATTGACCTCGCCATTCATCCCGGGGAGGTCGTCGTCCTTATCGGCCCCTCCGGCTCCGGCAAATCCACCCTGTGCCGCACCATCAACCGATTGGAGACCATCGACAGCGGCACGATCACTCTGGAAGGCCGACCGCTGGTCGCCGAGGGCAGGGATCTCTCCCGGCTGCGCTCGCGGGTTGGCATGGTGTTCCAGTCCTTCAACCTCTTCGCGCACAAGACGGTGCTGCAGAACGTCACCCTCGGCCCGGTCAAAGCGCTCGGCCGCCCCAAGGACCAGAGCGACCAGCGGGCCCGGGAACTGCTCGACCGGGTCGGCGTCGGCAACCAGGCGGACAAGTACCCCGCACAGTTGTCCGGCGGTCAGCAGCAGCGCGTCGCCATCGCCAGGGCCCTTGCCATGGATCCCAAGGTGATGCTCTTCGACGAGCCCACCTCCGCCCTCGACCCCGAGATGGTCAACGAGGTACTCACCGTCATGACCGACCTGGCCCGGGACGGCATGACGATGATCGTCGTCACTCATGAAATGGGCTTCGCACGCCGCGCAGCCGATCGCGTCGTCTTCATGGACAGCGGCCGGATCGTCGAAGAGAACACCCCCGACGAGTTCTTCAGCCGCCCTCGCACCGACCGCGCCCAGGACTTCCTGTCGAAGATCCTCACCCACTGACTCCCAGGCCCGAGCACAAGTCTGCAGCGCGAACCTCCCCGCGGCTTCCCGCCACTCCCCCTCCCCATTGCACGAGATTGGATCAGCCATGCCTTTTCCCAGCAGGCTCACCGCCGCGTCTGCGGCTGCGGCCATCACTCTCCTCGCCTCCGCCTGCGACGCGAGCACCTCCCCGGCGGGCACGGCCGCCGGCGACGCCCCCACTCCGGTCGCCACGGCTTCCTTCGCCGCAGGAACGACCATGGCCAAGATCACCAAGGCCGGGAAGCTGCGCGTCGGCGTGAAGTTCGACCACCCCCAGCTCTCCCAGAAGAACCTCAAGGGCGAACTGCAGGGCTTCGAGGCCGACATGATCCGCTACATCGCCGCGCAGCTCGGCCTCAAGCCGAACCAGATCGAGTTCATCGAGACGTCCAGCGACAACCGCGAGCAGTTCCTGCAGCAGAACAAGGTCGACATGGTGGTGGCGACGATGTCCATCACCCCCGAGCGCCAGAAGGTCATCAGCTTCGCCGGGCCCTATCTCTCCGTCCGCCAGGACCTCGTCGTCAAGAAGGGCAACCCACAGCACCTCAAGAGCCCGCAGAACCCGTCGGGCACGAAGATCTGCTCGACGCTGGGCGGTGCCGTCTCCCAGGTCACCCGCGAGACCTACCCCAAAGCGAACCTGGTCGAGTTCGACGCGTCGTCGAAGTGCATCGAAGCACTCAAGAACGGCTCGGTGGACGCCCTTGCCACCCAGAACCTGATCGGCGCCAGCTACGTCTCGCAGGACCCCGGCAGCCTGCAGTTGCTCGGCGCACCCTACGGCCAGGAGAACTGGGGAGTGGGCATCAGGAAGGACGACACCGCCTTCTGCCAGTTCATCGACAAGGCGCTCGCCAAGTTCTCCCAGGACGGCTCGTACAAGAAGGCCTGGGACGCCAGCCTCGGCCGCTACGTCACCACCCAGCAGAAGCTGCCCCAGCCCATCGCCTGTTCCTGATCCGCCGCGGCCGCCGACCACGCGACGGCGGCGGCCGCCCCCACTCTGCTAGGAGGTGACCAGTGTCCGCTGTGTTCGACAACCTGGACGTGTTCTGGTCCGGCTTCCGCATCACGCTCGTCCTGACCTTGCTCTCGTCAGCCTTGGCACTGACGCTGGGAATGGCGCTCGCCGCCATGCGGGTGTCACCCGTTCCCATACTGCGGGCCGTCGGCACCACGTACGTCGAGACCGTCCGCAACGTCCCGCCCGTCGTCGTCTTCTTCTTCGTCGTGTTCGGCCTTCCCCAGGCCGGCGTCCAACTGCCCTTCATGACCTCGGCGGTGACCTCCTTGGTCGTCTACTACACCGCCTTCTTCTGCGAAGCCGTGCGCTCCGGCATCAACTCCGTCCAGGTCGGTCAGGCCGAGGCCGCCCGGTCCATCGGCCTCTCCTTCGGAGCGTCCCTTCGGCTGGTCATCCTGCCCCAGGCGTTCCGCAGCGCGGTCCCACCCCTGATCAACGTGTTCATCGCACTCACCAAGACCTCGGCCGTCGCCAGCGCATTCGGTGTCGCCGAGCTGCTGAACGCCACGCAGCGCCTGGCCCAGAGCCACAGCACCTCGGTGCTCCTGATCCTGGGCACCACCGCCGTCCTCTATCTGGGCATCACCATTCCGGCGGGCGTGGTCGCGCACCGGATCGAACGAAAGGTGGCGATCGCCCGATGACTGCCGTACTTTTCGACGCCCTGGGCCCCAAGGCCCGCCGGAACGTCCGGCTGGGCACCACCGTCGGCTCGGTACTGCTCGCCGGAGCGCTGGCGCTCGCCCTGATACAGCTGAACCGGCACGGCCAGCTCTCCGGCCAGCTGTGGAGCGTGGTGCTCAACACCGACCTCCGCCAGCTGCTGCTGGAAGGACTCTGGGCCACCTTGCAGGTCGCCCTGCTCTCCTTGGCGCTGTCGCTGGGCTTCGGCATGCTGCTCGCCGTCGGGCGCATGTCGCACCGGGTCTGGCTGCGCGGACCGGTACGCGTCTGGACAGAGGTCTTTCGCGGACTGCCCCTGCTGCTCCTGATTCTCTTCATCTTCCTCGGAGCTCCGGCACTCGGCGTCGACGTACCGACCTTCTGGGCGCTCGCCCTCGCCATCTCCCTCTACAACAGCGCGGTCATCTCCGAAATCGTCCGCGCCGGCATCCTCTCCCTGCCCCGCGGCCAGACGGAGGCCGCCCACGCAATCGGGCTCAGCAACAACGCGGCGATGCGGCTGATCATCCTTCCGCAGGCCGTACGCCTCATGCTTCCGGCGCTGGTCAGCCAGATGGTGGTCCTGCTGAAGGAAACCTCACTCGGCTTCGTCATCGGCTACACCGAACTGCTGCGCAGCGGCCGCATCGCAGTGGAATACCTCGGCGGCACCTACGCGATCCCCGTCTACACCGAGATCACCCTCTTCTACCTCCTGGTGAACCTGCTTCTCTCATGGGCCGCACGGGTCGCAAACCGTCGCACCCGACGCCCAGGACGTTCGAGGCCGCCGGCCCGGACCACCTGAGCGGATCCTCACTCTCACCGCCGGGACGCCCAGAGCGATTCACTCCATCGATGCCGCTAGTCCGCGGCGGCCAGAGTGCGGCACAGGGGCCCCTGGTGCCCGAGCTAACCAGAAGGCCCTGTTTTCAAGCGAGGCACCCGCCAAAGTCACCGATTGGAACTTCCATTCGACCAAACTCTCAAGATCGGAACGACAACAGCCACTGACCTCGTCCCGCGTGCAACCTAGAAGGCGTGCAGCGGCGGTCCCGTCCTGTGCCGGTCGATGCGCTTGAGCATCCCCTCCATGCGTACCAGGCGCGGCGGCCAACGCGCATATCCGGCTATACCGGTGGCGCGGGGGTTCCCCCAAGGCCGGGTAGTTAACGGATTTGTGCTGGTGGCAAGCCAGTTGACGTGGCTCGGGCATCAGACGGGAACGTGAGCAACGGAGCCCCGTTGGAGCAGGTAGTCCGCCAAGACTGTCTGCTGCCTGTGGAGCTCCGTTGCCTGTACGTCATTGTGCCCTGCCGCCTGGTCTGATGACCGTATCCCGCGTGTTCACGGTGGCCGCGGGGCGATTTGCTCCGGGTCATCTCGGTGAGCTGACCCGCATCGTGCCGTTCGAACTCGTCGATGCGGTTCTCAAAGAAACCCGCACAGTGCAGCGCCGTCTGCGTGATCTCCCTTCACGGGTCGGTGTGTACTTCCTGTTGGCGATGTGCCTGTTCCCGGAGGCCGGCTATCGGCTGGTGTGGCAGAAGCTGACGGCGGGGCTGGTCGGCGTGCCGGTCGCCGAGCCGACCGCAAAGGCCCTGCGTGACCTGCGGCGCAGGGTCGGCAGTGCGCCCATGCGCGGGCTGTGTGAGGTGTTGTTGGGGCCGTTGGCTCAGCCGAGGACGCCCGGGGTGCG
>NZ_JBITGJ010000144.1:0-14320 GCF_044456925.1 Streptomyces sp. NPDC050743 | reverse complement strand
CCCTGACGGCGATCCGGCTATCCCTGCCCTGCCCCGCAGGAGTCCGATTCCTCCCCGGCCTGAAGGCCGGGGCATCCTCGGAGGAACCCGGTGAAGAAGGACGACATCACCGTGGAACTGAACGCCGGCGAGCTATCGGTGCACGGCGAGATCAAGGAGAGGGGAACGCGCCGGTGTGCTGCGCCACCGCACCCGGCGTACCGGACAGTTCGACTACCGGGTGACATTGCCGCAGGACACCGATGAAGAGCACGTCAGCGCCGAACTGACCGACGGCGTGCTGAACGTCAAGGGTCCCCAAGGCCGAGAAGGCCAAGTCCCGGCGCATCGAGATCACCGGCTGACGATTGTGTTGGGTACGCAGCGACCGAGCCCGCCTGCGGTGGTGGGCTCGGCGTTTGCCACGGGTGGTCGGCCGGTGGGCGGCAGCCGCGGCGAGAGCAGCAGGCTTCCGAGTGGTGACGGGGATGCCCAGGGTGAAAGCGGATGCCGCCTGCTGGGCTACCGCTGGGCCCCAAGGCGGTGACGCAGTGAGTGGGCCGATCCGGCATCGACGGGCCCCTGGCCCCAGATGGGCGGCCAGGTCCGTCTGCCATGGCAGTGCAGTCACCGGAGTCTTGAATGGGTGGCGCTCTGTCCACTACGCCGGTCAGCAGACAGGGGGCCAGGACGCCGATGCACGCGGGTGCCACCTCGCCCAACGGCCCGCGGTCAGGGTGGTCACGGCAGGGTCAACCAGGCGCGTCAAGCCGGCCGCGGGCCAGTGCGGTCGGCAGCCAGGCGACGTCACTCGGCACCCCTTCTCACGGCGCGACTGGTGGTGGATGCGTGCCTCAGCCCGTCGGGGGCCGCCGACTCTCCGCCTTGCGTCCAGGCGTGTCGCCTACCGCTGAGAAGGAATGAGGCGAAAATGACGCCGCTGATACTGGTACGACACAGCAGGAGCAGGGCGTGGCGCAGGGCACGGTGAAGTGGTTCAACGCTGACAAGGGCTTTGGTTTCATTGAGCAGGACAGCGGTCCTGATCTCTTCGTCCACTACTCCGAGATCCAGGCCACCGGTTTCCGTAGCCTGGAGGAGGGCCAGCGGGTGGAGTACGAGGTCACTCAGGGCCACGGGGGTCCCCAGGCCAGTGCGGTCATCGTCCTCTGACTTCCTCCCGACGTGCGCGGTACTTCCGACGGCGATGCTTCGGCGGGACTCTGGCGACGGTCATCTCGGCCCGCAGTGCCCGGATGCCGCTGACTGGTTGAGCAGGCGATTCAGACTTGCCGGCATCGCCGGAGCCGCCCCGACTCCGTTCACCGCGTCTGTCGCTCCGGCGTCCACGGGTGCCGATTGACGACCGGTGGTGGTCAGCTCGGTCGCGGGTGTCCGAAGAGCAGGTCGTAGCCGGGCGGGAGCTGGAGCAGGATGCGGTTCATCAGGTCCTCGCCCGCGATGTCGGCCACGACGCTGAGTACGGCGCTGACGTCCCATGTGGCGGTCTTCTCCGTGGCGCCTTCGATCCAGGCCGCGGTCGCCCGGATGAACCTCTCCGGGGGCAGGGGTTCATGTGCCTGGAGCGGGTTGAGCAGGACGTACGCCAGCGTTTCCGGAAGCCGGGCGGCCAACTCGGCGCGCACCTCGCCCACCAGGTGAGCGCCCAGCAGGGCCAGCACGACCCGACAGGCCCGTTCCGCCTCCTGCTGCGACGGGTATTCTCCGCGTTCTTGGACTGCGGCGATGAAGGCGTCCCACTCGAGTCGCATGCTCTCCTCCTTAGGCGGCTGGCACCGGCGGATGCCCGCTGGCGTCCGTGTCCGGGGCGGTGGTGGCGTGAAGCGGATGTTCTTGTTCGGTCCAGATGGTCTTTCCGTTGGGTGTGGGGCGGGTGCCCCACCGGTCGGAGAGCTGTCCGACGAGCAGCAGGCCGCGGCCGCCCTCGTCCAGGGTGTGGGCGCGGCGCGGGTGCGGGGAGGTGCTGCTGGCGTCGGAGACCTCGCAGATCAGGCTGCCGTCGTGGATCAGGCGCAGCTCGATGGGGGCGCGGGCGTGACGGATGGCATTGGTGACCAGTTCACTGACGAGCAGTTCGGTGGTGGGCACCGCCTCGGACAACCCCCACCGCCTGAGCTGGGCTGCGGCGGCGCGGCGGGCCTGTGCGACGGCAGCCGGGTCGGCGGGCACCTTCCAGGAGGCGACGTGCGCGGCGTCCAGCGCGTGGGTGCGGGCGATGAGGAGCGCCACGTCGTCGGCGTGGCCCTCGGGCAGCAGGGTCTCCAGGACGGTGTCGCACAGGGCGTCCAGGGAGGGCGCCGACCGGTCGAGCGCCTCGCGCAGGGCCTTCATGCCCGCGTCGATGTCGCGGTCGCGCGCTTCGATCAGGCCGTCGCTGTACAGCGCGAGCAGGCTGCCTTCCGGCAGGGCGATGTCGACGGCGTCGAAGGGCGCGCCGCCCACTCCCAGCGGCGGTCCCGGTTCGACGTCGACGAAGGAGACGGTGCCATCTGGGGTGAGCACGGCGGGCGGCGGGTGGCCGGCGCTGGCCAGGGTGCAGTGGCAGGTGATCGGGTCGTACACCGCGTACAGGCAGGTCGCGCCGATCTCCCCGGCCATCTCGGTGCCGTCCCTGACTTCGTCGAGGATGAGGTCGTCGAGGTCGGACAGCAGCTCGTCCGGGGGCAAGTCGACATCGGCGAGGGTGCGCACCGCCGTGCGCAGCCGTCCCATGGCCGCGGAGGCGTCCATGCCGTGGCCGACGACGTCGCCGACGACCAGTGCCATCCGTGCGCCGGACAGGGCGATGACGTCGAACCAGTCCCCGCCGACGCCGGCGTGGGGATCGGCGGGCAGGTAGCGGGCGGCTGTCTCCAGCGCCTGCTGGGCGGGGAGGTGGTGCTGCAGCAGGCTGCGCTGCAGCGCGAGGGCGGCGCCGTCGCTCTCCTGGGGCACGGACGCCTGCAGGAACCACTGCACCTCGCCCTTGCCGTTCAGCAGCGGGCATGCTCGTAGTTCGGCCTCGATGGTGCGGCCGGCCCGGTCGCGCAGCAGGACCCGGCCGATCCATGCCTGCCGGTCGGCCAGGTGCCGTCGTGCGGAGTCGGGCAGCCCGTCCTCGAGCAGTTCGGCGGCCGCGCGGCCCACGATGTCCTCGGGGCTGTAGCCCAGCAGGGCCTGGGCGCCGGGGCTCCAGGCGGTGACCGTTCCTCGGGCATCGACGACGGCGGCCGCCAGCTCGGTGGCCGGGACGAAGCCATCCCCGCTGCTCGGGCGGAATCCGGCGTACCTGATCACCTCCGCTCACCCCCTGCCGTCCGCTTCGTGCTGGTCGCGGTTGCCGCCTGGTGCCGGAGTCACCGTGCCCGACGACCTGGCCGTCGGCGTGAGGGAAGAGGACAGCGCCTCAGCCACGGTCGGGTATACCGGTACGGCCTGCCGCAGGCCGGTGACGTCGAGCACGGGCAGCAACGGTCCTTCCGGGCACACCAGATGGAGCTGGCCGCCATAGCAGGCGGCACGAAGGTGTGCACCGAACAGGGCGCCGAGCCCCATGGCGTCGCAGGCGGTCACGCGGGAGACGTCGATGACGAGCCGGGAGGGGTCGCTGCCGGGCATCGAGGTCACGAGCGTCAGATAGGCCCGCAGTTCCGCCCGCGTCGTCATGGACAGCTCTCCGGCCGCGTTCACGATCAGCCAGCCGCGCTCGGGGCACCAGGACAGGGAAAGGGAGGCGTCACGCCGAGGCACTCTGACCACCCCTTTCCGCAGTCCGGGCAGACCCCAGCGGTACGACCGGCGCCTTCCGGTGGGCGCTGGGTGGGTCGGCTGCCCGGCCCTCCTCTCACATCGCCGACAAGTCGGAGCAATCTAGATATTTATGATAATTAGATAGGCCATGAACGGGGTAAATGTCAAGATGACGAGAAGAGGGTGTTAGCGCCAGGCGGATGTGCGGAGGCATGCCGTCATGGACTGGTTCACGGACCCTGACTACTGGGTGGGCCGGATGCTTTTCCAGCGCGGTCTGGCCGTGCTGTACTGCGTCGCGTTCGTCAGCTCGGCCCTGCAGTTCCGCGGGCTGATCGGGGAGCGGGGGCTGCTGCCGGTGCCGCGCTTCACCGCGCAGGTGGCGTTCAGGCGGGCTCCGAGTATCTTCCAGTTGCACTACTCGGACCGTTTCTTCGCCGCCATGGCCTGGACGGGCGCCGCGGGATCCGCCGCGGTGGCGGCGGGGGTGCCGGACCGGCTGCCGCTGTGGGCGGCGATGGTGATGTGGGCGCTGCTGTGGGCGCTGTACCTGTCCATCGTCAACGTCGGGCAGACCTGGTACGGGTTCATGTGGGAATACCTGCTGCTGGAGGCCGGCTTCCTGGCGATCTTCCTCGGCAACGACGACGTCGCGCCGCCCGTGCTGGTGCGAGGGCTGCTGATCTGGCTGCTGTTCCGGCTTGAGTTCGGCGCCGGGCTGATCAAGCTGCGCGGCGATTCCTGCTGGCGGGATCTGACGTGCCTGTACTACCACCACGAGACCCAGCCGCTGCCCGGCCCGCTCAGCTGGTTCTTCCACCACCTCCCCAAGCCCGTCCATCGCGTCGAGGCGGCGGGCAACCACGTCGCACAACTCCTCGTGCCGTTTGCCCTGTTCGCGCCGCAGCCGGCGGCAAGCATCGCCGCCGGCTTGGTGATCATCACCCAGCTGTGGCTGGTCGCGTCCGGCAACTTCGCCTGGCTGAACTGGCTGACGATCGTGCTGGCGCTGTCCGCGATCGGCGGCTCGCAGGTCACCGGCGCGCTGGGTCTGCCTCCTGCGCCGCGTTTCGCCGCCGCACCGGTGTGGTTCGAGGGCCTCGTGCTGGCTGTCGCCGCCCTGGTGGTGGTGCTCAGCTACTGGCCGGTGCGTAACCTGCTCTCCCGCAGCCAGGTCATGAACGCGTCCTTCACTCCGCTGCACCTGGTCAACACCTACGGCGCGTTCGGCAGCGTGGGCCGCACCCGGTACGAGCTGATCGTCGAGGGCACCGACGAGCCGGCGATCACCGAAGAGACCGTGTGGAAGGAGTACGTCTTCAAGGGCAAGCCGGGCGGCATGCGGCGGCTTCCGCCGCAGGTGGCCCCGTACCACCTCAGGCTGGACTGGCTGATGTGGTTCGCCGCGTTCTCCCCTGTGTACGCGGCCGGCTGGCTCCCCGCCTTGCTCCTCGCCCTCTTGGAGAACAACCCGGCCGTCCTGAGTTTGCTGCGCCGCAATCCCTTCCCAGGCTCGCCGCCTGCTTTCGTCCGGATCTGCCTGTACGAGTACCGGTTCACCAGCTGGTCGGAACTGCGCGCGAACGGTGCCTGGTGGAGCCGCACCTTCCTCGGCGAGTCCGTGCCGGCCGTCGCCAAGCGGCAACCGGTATCCAGCGCATGAGGCCCGGGTTCCGCAGGAGACTCGTCCCTGGCTCGGCTTTCAGGGTCATCGTGCGCAGCCGACGTCGAGGACTTCGATGATGTCGTCGTGGGCGGTGTAGACAAGCCAGCACCATTCGCCGAATGCTGCGGCCAGACCGGAGACGTGTACCTGCGGTGTCCTGGCAACGGCGTCGATGAGCGTAATGATCTCCTCGTGCCTGTCGTTCGGGACGCCGAACAACACGCCGGCAGCGGGTTGGACCACTTCGACTCTCATGTCGCCCCCCTGCAGATGAACTGGAGCAGCGCTGGCGGCTCTCCTCTCCACCGGGCGTCTGGCCTACGGGCCACCATTCCTCCGGGCTCAGGAGAACGGCAACAGGCTGACCACACCTATTCCGGTCGGCTGCCGGTGCACGAGTCCCCCGGGGTTCCCATGCGCGCCGCCAGGCGGGCGCCGGCGGTCTGCTGTTGCGGCCACCGGCGCCCGCCTCGGTCCGGCTCCGGGCACGCGGCGATCAGAATTCGGCGCCGGCCCCCGCGGCGGCCGGTTCCTTTTCCTCGGGCTTGTCGGCGATGACGGCCTCCGTGGTGAGGAACAGCGCGGCGATGGAAGCGGCGTTCTGCAGCGCGGAGCGGGTCACCTTCGCCGGGTCGATGATGCCCGCGGCCAGCATGTCCACGTACTCGCCGGTCGCGGCGTTCAGACCGTGGCCGACGGGCAGCGTGCGGACCTTCTCCACCACGACACCGCCCTCCAGGCCGGCGTTGCGGGCGATCTGCTGCAGCGGAGCGGTCAGCGCGCGGCGGACCATCTCCACACCGGTCCGCTCCTCGTCGTCCACCTCCAGCTTCTCGAACGCCTTCTCGGACGCCTGCAGCAGGGCCACGCCTCCACCGGCGACGATGCCCTCCTCGACGGCGGCCTTCGCGTTGCGGACGGCGTCCTCGATGCGGTGCTTGCGCTCCTTGAGCTCCACCTCGGTGGCGGCACCAGCCTTGATCACGGCCACGCCGCCGGCGAGCTTGGCCAAGCGCTCCTGCAGCTTCTCGCGGTCGTAGTCGGAGTCCGAGCGCTCGATCTCGGCGCGGATCTGCTTGACCCGGCCCTCGATCGCGGCGGCGTCACCGGCGCCCTCCACGATAGTGGTGTCGTCCTTGGTGACGACCACCTTGCGGGCCCGGCCCAGCACGCCCAGGTCGGCGCTCTCCAGCTTCAGGCCGACCTCCTCGGACACGACCGTGGCACCGGTGAGCACGGCCATGTCGCCGAGCATCGCCTTGCGGCGGTCGCCGAAGCCCGGGGCCTTGACGGCGACGGACTTGAAGGTGCCGCGGATCTTGTTGACGACCAGGGTCGCCAGCGCCTCGCCCTCCACGTCCTCGGCGATCACCAGGAGCGGCCGGCTCTCCCGCATCACCTGCTCCAGCAGCGGCAGCAGATCCTTCACCGCAGTGACCTTGGAGCCGACCAGCAGGATGTACGGGTCCTCCAGGACCGCTTCCATGCGTTCGGCGTCGGTGACGAAGTACGGCGAGATGTAGCCCTTGTCGAAGCGCATACCCTCGGTGAGCTCCAGCTCCAGGCCGAAGGTGTTGGACTCCTCGACGGTGATGACGCCTTCCTTGCCGACCTTGTCCATGGCCTCGGCGATCAGCTCACCGATCGCCCGGTCCCCGCCCGCAGACACCGCGGCCGTGCTGGCGATCTCCTCCTTGGTCTCCAGCTCCTTGGCCTGCTCCAACACGGCCGCGGATACGGCCTCGACGGCCTTCTCGATACCGCGCTTGAGAGCCATCGGGTTGGCGCCGGCGGCGACGTTGCGCAGCCCCTCCTTGACCAGGGCCTGGGCGAGCACGGTCGCGGTGGTCGTACCGTCACCGGCGACGTCGTCCGTCTTCTTGGCGACTTCCTTGACCAGCTCGGCGCCAATCTTCTCGTACGGGTCCTGAAGCTCGATCTCCTTGGCGATGGAGACACCATCCTTGGTGATCGTGGGGGCGCCCCACTTCTTGTCCAGGACCACGTTGCGACCCTTGGGGCCGAGCGTCACCTTCACGGCGCCCGCGAGCTGGTTCATGCCGCGCACCAGAGCGCGGCGCGCCTCCTCCTCATAAGCGATGATCTTCGCAGTCATCGGGTGCGGTCTCCTCCGCATCGACTCCTTGAGTCGATGACAGTGGCCCGGGTTGACGCCCGCGACGTTCACCCGCGCGCCGGAGGTTTCCCTCACGGCCGCACGAGCACGTCACCCGACCCAGCCGTTAGCACTCTCACCGCGAGAGTGCCAATTCCTCGCTTAGCACTTCGGCTTGCCCAGGGGCAAGTGGCCGCCTCGGATAGCTGCGGGCGGTCAACGCCGTTGCGCATCCGAGAGGGACTGGCAGGGGTGCCGGGACGGAGCGGGCTCCTCGGGGATGGAGCCGGTCCGGTGACCTCCAGGTGGCCGGGCGCAGCAGACGGTCGCCGAGGCGGTAGCCGGTACGCGCCGCGGCGTGCCTGCTGTTGCCGGAGGGTGCACTGCCTCCGCGGCGCGGCCGGAGCAGCGAGCACGCGATGCCGCCCCCGAGAGGAAGCACGCCGCGACGCGGAGGCCACGGGGAAGTGTGCTGTCACAACTCCTGCCCCGAGCGCGCCCAAGCAGTGCGCCCGGGCCAGATAATCCCGCCAGCTTCCTTCGGCGTTCTAAACCGGCTTGATCCGTACCTCTCCACTGTGCCGGTCGGCTTGGACCGCGCAGCCGGCCTGCGTGAGGATCTCCAGTAACGCCTGGTGCAGCGCGGCCCGAATCCCCCGTACTCCGCGACCTGCCTGCCCACCGGGTCCAGCTCTTGTGCCGGCAGCCAGCCGACGACCACCGCGTCCTGCTCCTGGCGGACCCTCAATCCCGTGCCTTCCCCGCGGCACTCGCCGCCGCAACGTCGAACCCCGTACGGGCGAGCGTGCGGCACACCTCGGAGAACAGAACCTGCAGACCAGCCTGGCGTGCCGCCCGGATCGCCGCCGTGCGAGAGCAGGCTGGGGATGCGTACGTGACCGCTGGGCTGACGACCCCACCGGCAATATCAGCGGGGCATCAGCCCTGACGAGCAGCACACCGCCCGGCTGCCCCGCCAACTGCTCGAGGAACGCTTCGTGTCGCCAGGTCACGTCGGCCGCCACCCTTCTTCGGCCTCTGTGCTCCGGTGGGGCGCGGAGGGCGGGCGAGGGGGAGATCAGGTGCCCGTCCCCCGCCGCTACTCGTCCCCGGCGGCCGGTCGGCCAGCCCGAGATCGCTCGCCTGGACCCGCTGACAGCGATCTTGCGAGGCTTGGCGCGCTCGACGATCGGGATGCGCAGGCTGAGGTGGCCACACCCTGGCCGAGCGCCGGTGGTGGTCTCCACGCCGACGGTGTGGCCGTATCCGGGGGTGCCCCAGATCCCGGTTTCAGCTGGCCAGGTCGGCTTTGCCGAACAGAACGGCGTAGCCGGAGGGGAGCTGGCTGATGATCTGGTTCAGCTCACCGCCGGAAACGGCGCCAGCCAGGGTGGTCAGGACCGCGCTGGCGTCCCACTCTGCCGTGCGCGGCCGGGCCCCTGTCCTCTCAGCGACCCTGCGGTAGAACTCCTCGATCCCGAAGCTCTCGGCCTGCGCCTGCTTGGCCTCGGCCAGCGCCTGTCCGAGCGGTCCAGGCAGCTGGGAGGCAAGGTCATCGACCTCGCCGGGGCTGATGCGCTGGGCCAGCACGCTCAGCACCGCTTCGGTGACCTTCGCGGCTTCGTCCTGGCTGTCGTATTCGCCGAGCTCACGTACGCGAGCAAGGAACTCATGATGCTGCATCGTTTCGTCACCTCCGCTTGCCGGCAATCTCAGGGCATCCAATGCGACGCCCTCTTCCCCGGCACCCCGGTAGGGCAAGCCTGTCAGCTCCGCGAGACGGGCAACGGCGGCTTGCCTGCCGGGGCGGATGCATCCCGTACGCCGCACTCCGGCGTCGATGCGCTCCTCGCGGGCGGGGCCGGCCCGGTGACCTCCACGGTGGCCGGGCGCAGCAGGCTCTCGCCAAGACGGTAGCCGGGACGCAGGACCGCCGAGCACACCAAGCGGTCCGCATCCGGGACAACATGGTGCGTCAGAGCGTCGTGACAAGCCGGGTCGAACCGATCGCCCACCTCACCGAACGACGTGACGCCCAGCGAGCCGAGCTGCTCCTGCAGGCTGTCGGCGATGTCCCTCAGACCGGGCGTGAGCGGCTCGTTGGCACACGCCCGGTCGACGGCGTCCAGCACAGGCAGCAGCGCCTTGAGCACGTTGGCCACCGCGATCTCGCGCACGGCCAGGCGGTCCCGCCGCACCCGCTTGCGGTAGTTGTCGTACTCGGCCTTGATCCGCTGCAGGTCGGCGGTCCGCTCCTGAACCAGGCGCCGCAGCTGCTCAAGTTCGGTGCTCTGCGGAGCGCTCCTGGTCATCGTCAGCCAGCCTCCGGCTTGTC
This sequence comes from Streptomyces sp. NPDC050743, assembly GCF_044456925.1. NCBI lineage: Bacteria > Bacillati > Actinomycetota > Actinomycetes > Kitasatosporales > Streptomycetaceae > Streptomyces > Streptomyces sp. NPDC050743. Next base: position 4,474 of record NZ_JBITGJ010000144.1, on the reverse strand, counting down.
GTCGTCGACGATCTCTGCGTCCACCACTTCATCCTCGGGCTCACCGGCCGCACCGCCCGGGGACGCTCCGGCCGCACCCGCCGGTTGCTCGGCCCGAGACTTCTCGTACAGGGCCGTTCCGATCTTCTGCGCGGCCTGCGCGGTACGGTCGATCGCCTGCCGGATTGCCGCCGTGTCCGCACCCTCCTCCTTCAGCTTCTCCTTCAGTTCGGTCAGCGCCGTCTCCGTCTCGGACTTGGCGTCCGCCGGGATGTTCTCCGCGTTGTCCTTGAGGAGCTTCTCGGTGGAGTAGACGAGTTGCTCGCCCTGGTTGCGGGTCTCGGCGTCCTCACGCCGCTTGCGGTCCTCCTCGGCGTGCTGCTCGGCCTCCCGGACCATGCGGTCGATGTCGTCCTTGGGCAGCGCGGAGCCGCCGGTGACGGTCATCTTCTGTTCCTTGCCGGTGCCCAGGTCCTTGGCGGAGACGTGCATGATGCCGTTGGCGTCGATGTCGAAGGCGACCTCGATCTGCGGCACCCCGCGCGGCGCCGGGGCGATGCCGGTCAGCTCGAACATGCCGAGCTTCTTGTTGTACGCCGCGATCTCCCGCTCGCCCTGGTAGACCTGGATGGTCACCGACGGCTGGTTGTCCTCAGCGGTGGTGAAGATCTCCGAACGGCGGGTCGGGATGGTGGTGTTGCGCTCGATGAGCTTGGTCATGATGCCGCCCTTGGTCTCGATGCCCAGGGACAGCGGAGTGACGTCGAGCAGCAGGACGTCCTTGACCTCGCCCTTGAGGACACCCGCCTGCAGGCTCGCGCCGACGGCGACGACCTCGTCGGGGTTGACACCCTTGTGCGGGTCCTTGCCGGTCAGCTCCTTCACCAGCTCGGTCACCGCCGGCATACGGGTCGAGCCGCCCACCAGAACGACGTGGTCGATGTCGGAGACCTTGATCCCGGCATCCTTGATCGCGTTGTGGAACGGCGCCTTGCACCGCTCCAGCAGATCGGACGTCAGCTGCTCGAACTGGGCCCGGGTCATCTTCTCGTCCAGATGCAGCGGACCCTCGGCGGACGCGGTGATGTAGGGCAGGTTGATCGTGGTCTCCGACGAGGAGGACAGCTCGATCTTGGCCTTCTCCGCGGCCTCGCGCAGCCGCTGTACGGCCATCTTGTCCTTGGACAGGTCGACGCCGTAGTTGTTCTTGAACTGCTTGACCAGGTGGTCGACGATCCGCTGGTCCCAGTCGTCACCGCCCAGCTGCGTGTCGCCGTTGGTGGCCTTCACCTCGATGACGCCCTCACCCATCTCCAGCAGGGACACGTCGAAGGTGCCACCGCCGAGGTCGAAGACGAGGACCGTCTGGTCGTTCTCCTTGTCCAGCCCATAGGCCAGGGCCGCCGCCGTCGGCTCGTTGATGATCCGCAGCACGTTCAGGCCCGCGATCTCACCGGCCTCCTTCGTCGCCTGCCGCTGGGCGTCGTCGAAGTACGCGGGTACGGTGATCACCGCGTCCGTGACGTCCTCGCCCAAGTACGCCTCCGCGTCCCGCTTCAGCTTCTGCAGCACGCGCGCGGAGATCTCCTGCGCGGTGTACCGCTTGCCGTCGATGCTGCCATGCTCCGGGAACCGCCAGCCGTGATCGCCCATGTGCCGCTTCACCGAGCGGGCGGTGCGCTCGACGTTGGTCACGGCCTGCCGCTTGGCGACCTCACCGACCAGCACCTCACCGTTCTTGGCGAAGGCCACCACCGACGGGGTGGTCCGCGCGCCTTCCGTATTCGTGATGACCGTGGGCTCGCCGCCCTCGAGGACCGAGACAACCGAGTTCGTCGTTCCCAGGTCGATACCGACCGAGCGCGCCATCTGCTTCTCCCTCCTCACCATGCTCTGCTTCACGTTTGCGATCGGGGCTTCATCGGGATGCCGGCTCCCACCGGACGGGACCGGCCCGCAGCGCAGGCTCGGGACGCACGACCCCGAGCACCACGAGGTAACGCGGCGCCTGCCGGACCGGCCGCGCGACGACAGGGCCGGGGTCGTATGCCCGCTCGGCCGTCCGCTGGTACGTCTGGTCGTACGCCGCGCGCAGGACCGGATCGCGGAGCGTCTCGTACGCCGACCGCACCTCGCCGAACCGTTCGGCGGTGACCACATCCACGCGGGTGTCGGGGCGCAGCTCCCGCACCCGGGCGCGGAAGGCAGAGGTGATCACCTCGGCTGTCGCCGAGGGCTCCACCCCCAGCACCGCATACAGGTCTCCATCCTGGTCCCGCGCCGGCATCCCGCCACCTCCTCGCCCACTGCGAGCTGCGACTTCACCCTTACTTGCCTCAATTCCTGAGATAAAACCTGAGTCTCCTCTTGTCAAGGATTGATGGGGGGAGGTATAGCGGGTTTCAAAGGCATTCCGGACTCCCGGAGCCCGGAATGGGCAGCCCGCCAAGTGAAAGGAGCTGCACGATGGCTGCGCTCATCCGCACCGATCCCTTCCGGGACCTCGACCGGCTAACCCAGCAGATGTTCGGCTCCCTGACACGGCCGGCCCTCATGCCGATCGACGCCTATCAGAGCGGCGACGCCTTCGTCGCCCACTTCGACCTGCCCGGCGTCGATCCCGACACCGTCGACCTCAACGTGGAGCGCAACGTGCTCACCGTGCGAGCCGAGCGGCCCGGCCCGGACGCCAAGGAGGCCGACCTGCTCGTCGCCGAGCGGCCCCACGGCGTCTTCAGCCGCCAACTTCTGCTGGGCGACTCGCTCGACCCTGAGAAGATCACCGCCCACTACGACGCCGGCGTGCTCACCGTGAAGATCCCGGTGACGGAAGAGGCCAAGCCCCGCCGCATCGAGATCGGCCGGAAGGACGCGGAGTCACAGCAGATCGAGAGCTGACATCCCGCCCCACGGGAAGCAAGCGGAAGAAGTGACACATAAGGAGGGAATACAGGTAGACAACAACAGACCGCAGCATCGACGACATGACCGTAGGCCGCCGCACCCTGAACGTCGTGCGGCGGGCCACGGCGGGCGCTGAGCGGCAGGAGTGAGGACCATGGCTGTGTTCCTCGCCTCCCACTGGGAGAACGGCTGGGCCGTGACGGAGATCAAAGGGGCCCTGGACACCACCACGGCCCGTGAGCTGTGTGATTACGTGGCCGCCGTCACCGCCAAGCACCGGCACTTGCTCAACCTGATCGTGGACCTGTCCGAGCTGACCTCGGCCGACACCGACGGCCTGGCTGCCCTGATGTCCGTCCGGGCCATGCTGGAGGAGGACCAGGGAGAGCTGCGCCTGATATGCCCCGAAGGGCGGGTGGAGCGGCTCCTGCGCGACAGCGGACTCGCCCAGGCCCTGCCCGTCTACCCCGCCCTCGAGGCCGCGCTCACAGCGCCCCGGACCACAGTCGCCAACCGGATGGGAGGTGCCGTGCCGTGATCACCGAACTTGCCGTCGAACGAGTCGAGTTCACCTGCGGCTCGTGCTGGCACCACTGGAGCGTCGACTACGACGTGCAGCGCTACCAGGACGCCCTCGATGCCGAGTGGGAGGTCTTCTACCGCGACAACACGGCGGTTCCCTCCCCCTACACGCCGCAGGGCGCTCCGCCCTGCGAACACTGCGGCCGGCGCTGGGTCGGGCGCCTCGTGGCCCGCCGCCCCGTACCCCTTCCCGACACGGAAGGGCCGCGCAGCCGCGTTCCGGCCGAAGGCGGGCACCGCCCCGAGCGGCACACCGCGCCGATGCTGCGCGCCGCCGGTCATCCCCAGCCGCACACGCGAGCCGAGCATCCGTCCACGGAAACGTCCTGACCGGCCAGTCGGCCCGGGACGGTCACCGCATCCAACCCGCACCTGCCCTCGTACGGCGCGCACCGCACGGGGGCAGGGCTCACTGTCCGAGCTGGGGTCACTGTCCGGACGTGATCTCGATGCGGCGCGATTTGGTGGCTTCCGCCTTCGGTACCTTGACGGTCAGCACACCGCCCTCGAGGGTGGCCTCGACGTTCTCCGGGCTGATGTCGCCGGGCAGCGCGGCGCGGTACTCGAACCGGCCGGTCCTGCGGGTGCTGCGGTGCAGCATGCCGGTGCGCTCGCGTTCTTTGAACTCGCCGGTGATGGTCAGTTCCCGTTCGGTCATCTCGATGTCGAGGTCCTCGCGCTTGACGCCGGGAACCTCGACTTCGACGAGGTAGGCGTCATCGGTTTCCGACAGGTCAGCCAGCGGCGACCAGGCCATGCCCTCCGTCACGGAGCCCATGGCGCCGCCCATGGTGGACTCCAGCAGGGTCCCCATCCTGCCGATGAGATCGTTGAACTCGGCGAGAGGATCCGTGCCCCAGCCTGGGAACCGCCGTTCAGCCAGGGGCCCGCCGCGTCGCACAGGCAGTCACTTTCAGGCTCACCAACTTCCTTAATCATCCCTGGTGTTGCGCATGTATGGTTGCGTGCATGGAGTTGCTGCGTATATCGACGGCCGCGAAGCGTCTCG
>NZ_JBITGJ010000143.1:0-14693 GCF_044456925.1 Streptomyces sp. NPDC050743 | reverse complement strand
TCCATCATGCACACGACATGACACGAGGACGGAACCGTCCCATCACCCACGAACGGGCGACACCACATCATCAGGAACGGGACTTAACGCCCTCTAAGAAGACGATCACTGGAGACCTGCCGCGATGTCGTTGCCGAAGCGGTCGGTGAGCAGGGCCGTTCGCGGGTGAGGCTGAGCTGGGGCTTTGACAGAAATCAAACCGCCGTTCCCAATCGCGCGGAGATCATTACCCGACTGCGTGCATAGTACAATCATATAGGCCTCCGGCCCCTCCGAAGCAGTGCCGCTCCGCCGACATGATCGGCTGCAATGTCAGGGGTTTTCTCGTTACTCCACAGCGCGGCCGATGAGTTTGGGGCTCCCGGCCGGTCCAAGCTCGTGACACCCTAGGAAAGGACACCGCCATGTCGGAGCTTCTCGTCGACTTCATCACCTCCCTCGACGGCCACGCATCGGGAGAGGGATGGCCCGGGTTCTGGGGCCTCGAGGGCCCGGAGTACCTCGCATGGCTCGGCGAGCAGCCCGAGGCCACCTACCTGATGGGAGCGAACACCTACCGCCTGATGTCGGGCTTCGCCGCAGGCGAGGTCCCGAATGGCCAAGACGAGTTCAGGCCCGAAGAAGAGGCGTCCGTCGACGAGCTCACGCAAGCGTCCAAGGTGGTGTTCTCCTCCTCACTCGAGGAGCCACTGACGTGGGCCAACTCCGCGCTCGTCCGCGACGACGCCGTCGAGGCGGTCCGCGCCATGAAGTCGAGTGGCTCGGGGCTCCTCAGCACGATCGGCAGCCTCAGCCTGTGCCGGTCCCTGCTACGAGCCGGACTTGTCGACCGCTTCCGGGTCGTGATGTTCCCGGTGATCACCGGGGCCACGGGTGAAGAACGCATCTACGACGGCTATCCGGACGTTGCCCTTGAGATGATCGAGCACCGCACCTTCGACGGCCGCATCCAGCTGGTTGAGTACAAGCCCCGCGTGCTCGAGCACCCGCCGCTCGGCGTCCCTGCGTGACGTCGCCCCGTCCGGCTGGGACCGCGCCATGGTCCCGCTCGGTGTCTGCCGTACCAGGCCGACGGTCCCGGCCTGCGCCTGGCCGTACCCGGGGGCCCGTCAGGGGACCGGCCCCCGGCCCCCGCTACTGTTCGGCGATTGTGTCGATGCGCGCGCGGAGGAGGTCGGCGTGGCCGTTGTGCCGCGCGTACTCCTCGATCATGTGGGTGAGGATGTAGCGGAGAGAGAAGACGTCGTCTCGGTACCGCCCGGTGACGTCGGGGGACTGGGCGGCATCCACGATGTCGCGGGATCGGGCGCACTCCTCGTGCCAGATCGCGAACGCCTCTAACGGGTCTGCGGTGTCGACGTCGAAAGCGCCGCCGTCACTTCGGGGCCAGTGCACATCACTGTGCTCGCCGTTCAACACGTTCCGGAACCAGGTCCGCTCGACGTCAGCCATGTGCCGGACGAGGCCGAGCAGCGACAAGCCCGAGGGCCGCACGGCCTTTTCCCTGAGCTGCTCGGCTGTGAGCCCCGCACATGCCATGGCCAGCGTGTCACGCTGGCGCTGCAGGAAGCCGGTCAGCGTGGCGAGCTCATCGGCCACCCGCGGAGGTTCGGTCCTCTCCCGGTTGTCCATCGGACCATCATGACAGGGAGGGGCGCACGGCAGTCGGATCTCTGCGGCTGGCCTGCGCCGCCGATGACCGGCTGCCGCTCGGCGGTTCGGCTCGAGCCTTCGGAGTGTGGAGGCCGGCCTTGGCACGCGTCCGGTGGTGGCTCCCCCCGCCCCGCCGTGGGCCGACGCCGTGGTGCACGGCCTCGGGGCGGCTCCCTCTTTTTTGCGCCCGGGAGACGCGGCACGGGGCCGTGGCGCGCAGCGCCCTCGGCCCACCCGTCCCCGGGGCCGGCGGCCCCTGCCCTGCGCCCGACCGTCCCGGGTCCCGTCAGGGGCCCGGCCCCCACCCTCGTTGAGCCCCCGTCAGGGGGCGTGCCCAGCCGGCCAACGGCCGGTCCCGCGTGTGTGGGGCAGTCGGCTGTCGCACGGCGCCCGTGGGAGGCGGCGGCCGCCGCGCCGTGGTCCCCATGCTGCGCCTCGCCCTCGCCGGGGGCCGGCGGCGCCGGGCCCCCGACCGCCCGGGCCCTGCCAGGGGGCCCGGCCTTTGCCCTTGCGGAAGCCCCCGGCCAGGGGGCTTCCGCAAGCCGGCCAACGGCAGGCCCCCGGGCGGCGATGTCGGCTGCCCGGAGACGTGGCGTACGGCCTGAAAAGCGTTACGTGGTCTGGCCCTTGACGACGTGCAGGGACACCGGAATCGGCGGCACCCAGTACGGGGTGTCGCTGCGAAGGATCAAGGATGCGGTCCAGTCACCGGGCCGGCCGATCTCGCCTGCGTTCAGCGTCACCGTGAACGAAGCGCTCTGCCCCGGCCGCAGTGTGAACCGGTGCGGGCTCTCCGACAGCCAGGGCACGTCCGACTCGGTCTGGGCGTACCCCGGTAGCAGGTCCGCCGTGGCAACCGGAATGGGGAAGCGGGGCTGGCCGCTGCCGCCCACCCGGTACAGGCCGGGTGCGCCGCCGCCCCGGTAGACCGCGGTGGGGGCGTCGGGCAGCGCGCTCCAGGTGTCCGTGGCCGGGTCGTAGGCGTAGCCCTCCGCGGTGAGCACGCGGTTCACCCCGACGCGTTTGAAGCCGCCGGAGACCAGGAGCTGTCCGTTGGCGGAGGCGTAGACGCCGGCGGCCAGGCCCACCGGCATGTCGGCGATGGACTGCCAGCTGTTGGACGCCGGGTCGTAGACGTAGCCGACACCGGTCTCGACGTAGTCGTGGTTGCCGCCCGCGCAGTACAGCTTGCCGTTGATCACGCCGCACGAGGCCCAGCTGATCGTCTGGGGGTAGTCCGCTGCCTTGGACCACGTGCCGGAGCGCGGGTCGAAGACGTACACGGTGCTCGAGCAGTCGGTGTTGGTGCATCCGCCGACCACGTAGAGCCGCCCGTCGAGTACGGCGCTCGCCGCCCCGAAGCGCCCCTCGGGGATGTCGGGGCCCTTGGTCCAGGTGCCGCTCGCGGCGTTGTACACCTGCATGGTGCGGCTCACCACCTCGTCGGGGGCCCAGCCGCCCACGGTGTACAGGCGGCTGCCGATGAAGCCGTGCGCGGTGGCCTGCCGGGGCTCAGGGGCACTGGTGCCCCGGGTCCAGGCGCCAGTCGAGGGGTCGTAGACGTAGAGGTCGGCGGTGGGGTTGTGGCCGTCCGCCGTACCGAGAGCGGAGTAGAGCCTGCCTTGGTAGTTCTCCACCGCGTTGTCCATCACGGGGACGGGGAGGTCGGGCAGTCCGTGCCAGGCAGTGCCCGGGCCAGCGGTGTCGGGTCCGGTTCCGGTGCGTTCGCCGATCCGGATCGTCGCGGGAGCGGTGCCGGTGTTGCGTACGGTCACCTTGCGCACCACCGTGCCGTGCGGCGTGGTGGTCGCCTCGATCCGGGTGGTGCCGACCGACAGGCGCCCCGCCTTGAGGACGAACGAGCCCTTGGTGGCGTGGTCCTCAGCCACGGTGGCCGTGAGGGAGGCGGTGCTGAAGGAGGGCTTGGCCGCCACGAAGGTGTGGCGGCCGCCGCCAGGGACGAAGAGCCGGTAGAGACCGTCACCGACCCGCGGGTCACCGGTGGTGGCCACGGTCGGCGCCGAGGGCCCGCCGGTGGAGCCGGTGCTCACTGCGGCGCCGACCAGTCCTCGTCCGGTGTTGGCGTCGGTGACGGTACCCGTGAGCACGCCGCCGGGGACGGGGGTGAGGACCCGCTCGGCGACCGTCACGTCATCGACGGCCCAGAGCATGCCCGGGCCGGTGAAGTGGAAACGCGCCTGTACCGCTTCCTTCCCGGCGTAGGCGGTCAGCGGGATCTCCACTCGGCCGCTGGCCCACAGTTGGTCCTGGTGCCACACCGTGGTCCAGGTCCGGCCGCCGTCGGCGGTGACGTCCACATCGCCGGTCTGCTCCGCGGACCCCTCGTAGTCGGTGCTGAACGCCAGTTCGGGGTCGCCGGTGCGGCTGAAGTCGTAGATGGGGCTGACCAGTTGTGTGTCCAGGGCCGTGTCCCAGCCGGCGTGGTCGTTGTCGGCGATGGCGAACCCGCCGGACCCTCCGGTGTTGTTGCCCCGGCTGCCCGGATCGTCGAAGGCCCAGCCTTGGCCGGTGCCCGAGGCGTTGACCACGCTCCAGCCTTGCGGTGCCCCGGTGGTGGAGTCGAAGGACTGGGTGTCCAGGGTGTCCACGTTCAGGGTGTAGGCCGGGTTGCCGTCGGCCCAGGTGTCGGCCGGCAGCGCCAGACCGACGCTTTGATCCGCGGTGCCCACCGCCACCTGCCGTACCAGGGACAGGTAGTGGGTGTCGTCGCTGACGACCCGCAGGGTGTAGGTGTGGTTCTCGGGCAGGTTCAGGCTGTAGGCACCGGTGTAGGCGTCGGACCAGACGGGAGCGCCCGGCACACCGTCCACGGTGATCTTCGCGTGGAGCGGCCAGCCGTGACCCGAGCCGTCGGTGACGGTGCCGGAGACACGGTGGGTGGCGAGCTTGCGCAGGGTGAAGTCCCGGGTCACGGCGCCGCCGTCGGTGACCTGGACGTCCGGTGCCTCGCCGGATGCGTAACCGTAGGCGGTGACCTGGACCTGATAGCCGCCGACCGGCAGCGGCAGGATGTAGTGGCCCCGGCTGTCGGTGGTGGCGGTGTGGATGCCGGCGGTCACCTGGGCCGCGGCGACCGGTGCGCCGGTGGCGGTGTCGGTGACGGTGCCCGAGAGGGTGCCGTGGGCGCCCATACGGAACGCCGTCAGTCCGTCAGGGGTGCCCAGCCCGGTGGGCCCGTCGTAGCCGGTGCCCGCGGTGCACAGATACGCCGGTGAGCACTTCCCGTTCGACCCCGTCGTCACGTCGTGCAGCCCGGCGCCGCCGTCGGCGTACGGGTAGGCGTTGGGGTACGTCCCGGCGACCGGGGTCCCGGCGTTCGCGTACACGCCCGCGATGATCGGTGCCGAAGCGCTGGTACCGCCGGCCATGCCCCAGCCGCCGGAATTGCCGTAGGTGTCGTAGACGGCAACACCAGTGGCCGGGTCGGCCACGGCGGAGACGTCGGCGACGGTACGGCCGGGACAGCTGGTGTCCTGCTGGAAGGCGGGCTTGGGCTCGTACAGGGAGCAGCCGGAACCGGTACCGCTGCCGTCGTGGTTCCACACCGACTCGGACCAGCCGCGGGCAGCAGCCGGATCCTTGGTGAGCGTCGTGCCGCCGACCGCCGTGACGTGCGGGGATGCGGCGGGATAGGCGACGCCGTAGCGGTTGTCGCCGGAGGAGGCGACGATCGCGACGCCCGGGTGGTCGTAGTGCACGTCCGCCGCCGACTCGGCGGGGTCCTCGGGGTAGAAGGCGTAGTTGGAGCCGTAGGAGTTGGAGACGTATCCGGCGCCGAGCGCCACCGCCTGGTCCACGGCGGCCCCCAGGTCGTCGATGGCGGGCTTGTCGGCCTCGACCAGCAGGATCCTCGCGTCGGGGGCGACGGCGGAGACCATGTCCAGGTCGAGCGAGATCTCTGTGGCCCAGCCGGGGTCCGGGGCGGGGTAGTCGGTTCCGCCGCGCTGGTCGACCTTGGTGAAGCAGCCGTTGGCCGTGGTGCAGGCGGGCAGCCCGTACTGTGCGCGGTAGACGGCGAGGTCGGCCTCGGCGTTGGGGTTGTCGAAGGCGTCGACGATGGCGATGGTCTTGGCCGCCCCTCCGTCCGCGGGAAGGCCGTAGGCGCTGCGCAGATCGGCCGGGCCGAATCCCTGAGGGGAGTCCTCGGCGGCCCGCAGGCCCTTGTGCGGCATGACGTCGGTGCGGCGGAGGCCGAAGCAGGTGAACTCGTGCGGCTTAGGCGGCCCGCACAGCGGCTCGACATGGCCGGGCAACTCGTGGGTGGATGTGGACGACTTCGCGGTCTTCTCGCCGACACCAGCCTGGGCGGGAGTCTGGGCGCCGAGCGCCGTCAGCACGGCGGTGCTCAGCAGAGCCGCACCGACGGCCGGCCATCTCCGCCGGCGTGGCACCGGTCTCCGGGATATGGACAAATCACAACTCCTGTGGACTTCTTGAAGGCAGAGGCACACGCCGTGCCCAGATCAGTGAGTTGCAGATCCATCCGGAAAAGTTCACGGGACCTACCGCTTTTTTCTGCCTGGTCGGCCCCGAGTGAACGGCACACGGCGCGCCTCCGGTGGGCAGCGGCGGCCGGAGCCTCACGACCGGGCACCGTCCTTCAGACCGGCTGCACCGGCCTCGACCTCTCGTGACAGTTCGTCGGCGCCGCCGTCGAGGACACCTTCGCCTACCGACGCCCGCGTGCTGGCGCCGCCCGCCTCACCGCCGAACACACCGGCGCCCGCCTGCTGTCGTTCCACCATGCGGGCATCACCCGCACGGCGCTGACCGTCGGCGGCTCCGAACACGTCGGTCTGCCCGAAGCCTTCCCGCACCTCGACAGTGTCGACGTGGGCCTGGGCTGGTTCGGCCGATGGACCCGCCTCGTCCAGACCACCACCCACCTCGCCGCACCGCTGTTGCGCACCACGACGATCCGCAGCTCGGTCACCAAGCTCTCCCACCATATTCCCGGATCCACGCGCGAACCCGACACCGACGGCCGAGCCCTTGTCGTTGCCGTCGCCCGCGACGCGGCAGGCCGAGTCCTGGCCACAACCGCTCTCACCGGACCCGACCCCTACGAGATGACCGGCTCTCTGCTCGCCTGGGGCGCCGGCCATGCCGCCGCCCCCCGCACCACCCTCACCCCCGGCGCCCACGGCCCCGTCGCAGCCTTCGGACTCCAGACACTCCGCCTCGGCGCCGCACAGGCTGGCCTGCACGAAACCGAGCGGACAGCGATCCCGAAGTAGCGACAAAGGGCGTATCACGCCCGCTTTCGAAACACGGCCTAATTAAAGGGTGTTGCACAAGGCCGTGATCAAGCAGCCTGAAGCGGGAGGCTGGGCTTGTCGGGTCATGCGGCGAGGGCGAGGTTGTGCATGCGGGCCAGGGCCTGTACCGCGTGATGGAGGCCGGCGCCGCGCTGCCGGCAGTTGCGGAGGATCTTGTAATTCTTCATCCGGGAGAAGACGTGCTCGACGCGTGCGCGGACCTTGCGGTGGGCGGTGTTGTCCTCTTCCTCGCCCTTCAGCAGTGCCCGTCCGGGCCGTTCGCGATGCGGGACGATCAGACCGGCGTTGATATAGGCGCCGTCGCCGAGCACCGTCGCACCGTTGCAGTGCTCGGCCAGACCGGAGTCCCGCCATGCCCTCGCATCCGCGGTGTTGCCCCGCGCGGGACGGGCCGCCGCCACCACGAGACGGGTCTCCGCGTCGACGATGACTTGCACGTTCGCCGAGAAGCGGTAGTTACGGGAGGAAGCGCCCACGCCGCGGTCACGGACTGGGATGAGCGTGCCGTCCACGATCCACATCCGCTCCGGGGCATCAGCCGAGCGGGCAACCGGCTCGAGCGCGAGCAGTGGCCCCAGCCGCTGGATCACCCGGCACACCCTGGAGGAGGAGACGCCGAACAGCGGGCCCAGCTGCCGCAGGGTCAGGTTCGTTCGGAAACACACCGCGACCATCAGGACCCGCTCGGCCAACGGCAACGACCACGGCCGGCCCCGCAGCGTGCCGTTGCCGCCCCGCTCCCGCACCACCTTCAACGGACCCGAAAACTGCGTCATCCGCAGCCCCGTGAACGTCTCCACTCACACCTGCTCAACACGTAACGCCGCGGCCATATAACGGAGATGCCCAGCTCACGGCCTTGTGCAACACCCTTTAGCGCGGTTCGTGCCACCAGGTATCGCATCCACACTGACCGGGCGAGTCCGAGCGTGAGGCCAAATGGGAGTCCGAGCCCGAACCTTGCAAGCGCAGCTGGGGCCAAGAGAGACCAAGCTGGTCCGCGAGGGCGCCCACATCCGGGCCCCGCTCGTCGTCGGGTACCGAGTCCCAGGCCAAGATGGCGCTCGGCGACAAGGCGGTGAACGCCGGCGCGGCGCCGCACCTGCTCCGCCAAGGCCTCGATAAGGGAACCTTCGTCGTCGCGGGCGACGGCATCGACATCCCGGCCGGCGAGCCATCCATCACCGTCCGCACCCAGTTCATCGATACCAACGCCGCCAAGGAGATCGCCGACCGCGCCCGCCAGCTGCGCGATGGCATCGCCACCGTCCACCAGCTCGAAGCCGTCCCCGACGTCGACTACCTCCTGGACCTGGCCGCCGTCGTCGGCAACGACAAGCGCGTGCGCACCACCGAGGTGCTGCACCGGCTCAAGACCCGCAACCACGCCGTCTACGAGCACTGGACCGGTGCCCGCCTCAAGGCCCTGCTCGCCGAGTACGGCGAAGAACCCGGCGTCCTCGACGGCTACCCCGTAGTGCGCCAGAAAAGCGTCCAGCGGGCCCTCGAACGCCGCGCGGGGGGGATGGGCTGTTCGGCTCCGGTGCGGCTTGGGCCGGTCCGGCCTTGTGCAGTATCGCGGCGGTGAGGTGGTGCGGCGGCGGGCGGTAGCCGCTGCCGGTATCCGGTTGGCCTCCGGGCCGTGGGTGGTCTCGATGGCCGTCGGCGGATCCGCCGGATCACCGTGCTGTGTGAAGGTGCGGCCGTTGTGTCCGGTGTTGAGTTCGGCCGGGGTGTTCGGGTGGCCGCCATGCCGTGGGCCTGCGGCGGTGCGCCCTCGGTGATTGCTCGGGGAGCCGTTGTCGGCGGGGGTGGGGTGGGTGGGGTTATTCCGTGTCTGGGGTGTGGTGGTCCATGGGATAGCTCACCCCCCCAAGAAGTTGAATGATGAACTACTGGCTCGTAGGATCTCTGGTGTCGAATCAAAGGGGATCGACTCTGCTGGATTGCGTAAGCAAGGCAAATGGAGGACAGTGATCATGTTTAGCAAGCTTGTGCGGCGGGCCGCTGTTGCGGCTGCCACCCTCGGTGTCGCAGGTGGGGCCCTGTTCGCGGCCGGGGGCAGCGCATCCGCGGCGTCCCTTCCCGCCGGCGCGGGCGCTCCCCGGGTCGCGGTGTATACCGATGGTGACCATGAGAACTCCTACGGTAACGGCGACCGCTACGGCTCCTACGGCTACTTCGGCCACGGTCCCTACGGTCACGGTGGCTCCTACGGCTACTACGGTCACGGTCTCTACGGCCGCGGTTACGACGGCTGGTTCGAGGACGGTGACGCTTGGTGCCGCTACGACCACGGCGCCTGGTACCGCTATGACGGTCACCGCTTCTACCGCCTGCACCACGGCACTTGGACCGAGTGGACGTATGCCGGCTTCCACGGCTTCCACCACTACGCCGTCTGAGACCGCGCCCCCGCGACCGCACGCGCGGCCGGTACGGCACGATGACGCGCGCGGGCGCCTCTTGACGGGACAGGGGTGCCCGCGCGTCACCACGCCGGGTGGACAGTCTTGGCGTTGCGGTGCAGATACTGTAGGAGGTGGAGAGCCGGTCAGGGCGCCGAGGGTGGCAGCCCGTCGGCCAGGCGCCGCATCCGGCGCCCGAACATCCGCACGGGCCGCGCCCACAGGAGAACGGCCCCGCCCGGCGGCGCGGCCAGGGCAGGGCCGTGCAGGGGATCGCCGGCGTACCAGACCGGCCCCCGCTCAGCGCCCAGCACGCGCCAGTTCCAGCGCCAGGCGACCACCGACAGCACCCGCCCGCCTTCCTGTGCAGGCAGGAGGGCCGGCTGACCGACTCCCAGCGGCAGCACCTGATACCTGCCGTCCCACACACGCCAAGGATGCCGAGCCGCGAGGCGACGCATGCGTGGGATGTTGACCAGGCCCGCCAGCCCGCCACCGAGCGGCAGTAAGCCGAAGCTGACGACTGCGATCAGTAGGTGGTGGACCGGACCCGACGGCCCCGGCCGTCCGGGCGAGGCTAGGGCCAGCACACCAGCCACGAAAGCGCCGAGCCCGGCGAGAGCGAATCCCGCCGACCTGGCCGCATAGCGGCGCAACGCCCTGCGCGTCGCGGGCAGCGACAGCGCCACCCCCAGCGGCAGCTCCTGTCCTGACCGGCCCGCTTCGTCCATGCACGCAGTGTCCCGCCGGCGACGGTCCGCCGGCCAGATGTGTGCCCTCCACCGCCCTTGTCGGAGGCGCTCGGGCGCCTGCTCACCGCGGGCTGAAAACCCCCGTCATGGGATCCGAAATATGTGACAAGTCCGCTGTTGATCACTGAGCTCTTTCGTGCGCCCAGCAGAACAGGAGGTGACACCGTGACGTAGCGGTGTTCTTGCTGTTCGTAAGCTCGTCGTCGCTTGCCGGTGGAAGTCCGGTCCGGGTAGCTGCCAGGAGGCCCGGTAGCAGGCTGGCGGCGCCGGAGGGAAACGTCCGGCGTCGAAGCCCAGCGTCAAAGGCCCTGCAAGGGGGAGCGACGATACGGTCCGTAGCATCACGCGAAGCCTGCGGCGTCGTTACTCAGCCATCCTTTCGGGTGGAACGAGGGAGTGCCGAGCCCTTCGAAATCGGGGCGAAGGCCATGGAAGCGGTGAAGATCCTGGACGGGCAGCCGTGAAGGACTCCCCGGCGTATGGGGCGCGGAACGTATCGATAGTGACGGCGGGAACTGGGGAGGCCCTCCCCGGCCCGATGACCTGCGGATAGACGTCATCGGAAGCGACGCGTCCTATAACCGGTGACCCCGGGAAGTGGACGCGGGCCGGGTGGGCGTCGGAGGTGGCCGTAGTACCGCTTGAGCCGAGGAGACAACACAACTCCCGGTGAGGGAAGGGCCACTGCTTCGTCGGTGCGTCATGGGGACAAGGAGGGGCCCGGTGAGTGCCGGTATGGCTAGTCCCGCCGTCGGGGGACGTACTCCCTCGGACAAGGTCCGTGCCTTGCAGCATGCGCTTTACCGGTCGGCCAAGGCCGATCCCGGACGGCGGTTCCACGCGCTGGGAGACAAGATCCACCGCAGGGATGTTCTCCGGCGCGCGTGGGCCATGGTGCGTGCAAACAACGGCGCACCAGGCATCGACCGCACCACCCTGGCCCAGGTCGAGGAGTACGGCATCGATCGTCTCCTCGGCGAACTGGCCGACGAGTTGAGGCAGGGCCGGTATCGGTCTTCGCCCGCCCGCCGGGTGTTCATCCCCAAGCCTGGGGTGAGGGACGAGCGCAGGCCGCTGTCCGTCCCGACGGTTCGTGACCGCATCGTGCAGGCCGCGATGAAGATCGTGCTCGAGCCGGTCTTCGAGGCCGACATGCTGCCGTGCAGCTTTGGGTTCCGCCCGAAACGCTCGGCGCACGATGCCCTGCAGGTGCTCATCGACGAGCATCATCGGGGCAGGCGGTGGGTGGTGGAGACGGACATTGCCGAGTGTTTCTCGGCGATTCCGCATGAGGAGTTGATGCGCGCGGTCGAAGAGCGCGTCTGTGACCAGTCCGTTCTCAAGCTCCTGCGGCAGATTCTGCGGGCCGGGGTGATGGAGGACGGGCAGGTGCGGCGGCCGGTAACCGGGACCCCGCAGGGCGGTGTGAGCACGCCCCCAACACAATGGATAACTCAGGCGTGTGTCACCCTCTGTATCGGTGGAGTCGTGTTGTCGATCACTCTCGGTGGCCCGTTCTCGGACGGGGATACGGTGTCGGATCGTGATCTTTTCGGGGCCGATGAGGACGTCTTTGACCAGGAGCCGCAGGACGCGCTGCCGTTCGGGGACCTCGGCTGTGGCGGCGTTGGTGCGGAGCTGGGCGAGGAAGCCTTCCAGGTCGTCGGCGAGTTTGAGGTAGGCGTCGCGGTTGGCGAGCTGGGTTTTAAGAGCGTCGAGTTGGCCGCGGAGGTTGGACTCGCGGGCTCGCAGGTCGGGCATCCGGGTGCGCAGTTCGTCGATGGTGATCAGCTGTTCCTGGTAGGCCTCGATCATGCGGGTGATGGCGGTGGTGGCCTTGGCCAGGGCCAGCTTGAGGCGGGCGCGTTGGTGTAGGGCGGGGTCGGAGGTGCGGGCCCGCTGAAGGCGTTTGTCGATCTCGATGCGGATCAGGTGGGGGTCGGCGAGGAGAGCGGTGATGTGCTCCCAGACGACCGCGTCGAGGTAGTCGGCGCGGACGGGCTTGTTGGGGCAGATGCGGCCGCCCTCGTAGCGGTAGTCGTCGGAGCCCAGGCACCGGTAGTAGTAGATCTTTCGGTTCTTGGTGCGGGTTGAGGTGCGGTAGTAGCCGTATCCGCAGCCGGCGCAGGCGGCCAGGCCCTGGAGCAGGGAGGGGACCTTGCTGTTGCGGGAGGCGTACTTCTTGTTGTCGGCCAGGCGCTGAGTTGCGCGTTCGAACGTGGCGCGGTTGATGATCGCGGGGACCGGGATGGCGATCCATTCCTCGCGGGGGCGGTCGGCGGCCTTGACGGCGCGCGGGGTGGAGCGGCCCTGCAGACGGGCGACGCGGTTCAGGCCCGGTGACTCGTGGACGATCATCGTTTTGCCGAAGACGGCTGATCCCATGTAGGCGGGGTTGCGGAGCATGCCCCATACGACGCTGCGGTCCCACCGGGCCTTGCCGGTGCGGGTTTGGGTGCCGGTGTTGGTGAGCCAGCGGGTCAGCTCGGCGATCGAGGCGCCCTCGTCGACGTAGCGGCGAAACAGCTCGGCCACCAGCGCCGCCTCGTGCTCGACGATCTCGTAAGTCGCGCCGTGGTCAGGGGTTTTTCGCAGGTAGCGGTAGCCGAACGGGGCGCCACCGAGCACGTTGACCGAGCCGGTGCGGGCCCGGTAGGTCTTGCCGCGTCGGTAGCGTTCCATCAGCTGGGCCTTCTCGTATTCCGCGAACATGCCCTGGAACTGGATCAGGAGCTGGTCTTCCGGGCTGTCGCCGCGCGGGCCCTTGACGAACTCCACCCGGCAGCCGGAACGGGCGAACTCATCGATCAGCAGGGCCTGGTAGGCGAACTTGCGGGCCAGCCGGTCCGGGCTGTAGCACAGCACCACATCCACGCATCCGGTGGCGATCAGGTCCCGCAGCCGTTCCAGGGCGGGGCGCACCAGGGTGGCGCCGGAGTGGCCCTCGTCCTCGAAGACCCACTCCTCGGGCAGTTCAAGGTGCAGCCCGGCGGCGTGCGCGCGCAGCGCGGCGGTCTGCGAGGCGATCGTCTGGTCCTTCTTCTGCCGGGCCGACGACATCCGGGCGTAGATCGCGGCACTGGTCACCACTGGGCCCTCCCTCGTCCCTGCCGCCGCGCACCCGGGCCCGGCGCTGGGGCACCAGCAGCGCGTAGGCCGCGGACAGATCCGCATCCACGTGCCGGTCGAAGACATACTCTGACTCCAGCAGCCGGGCCTTCATCGGCCCGCGTGCCCCTCGGGGGCGTCCCGGTCGAGGAACTCGGCCAGTGCCCGGGCCACCACCGCCGAGATCGTGGCGTCCATCTCGCGCGCATGGGCGCGTACCTGCCCGGCCAGTGATCCCGGCAGCTTGACGGTGAACACCACGCTCGTTTCGGGAACTTGAATCCGCCCAGTGGCCATGGCCTGCTCCACATACCGGCGTGCCTGGCGTACCGACACGCCATACCTGCTGGCCATCGTGTGAGCGGCAGCGGCGATGGGCACACCCGCCTCGACCAGGTCAGCGGCGGCATTGACCCGCCGTGCGTACTCGACGCCATCAACGCGATCACGACGCACCATGTCACAAACGTACTACCCATCGTGACGATCCCTACTCTCAGCGCGAGGAAGCAGTTCCAACCGCCGATAACCGAGCGTCACCTCGAAGCAGAAGTTGCCCATTGCGTTGGGGGCGTGATCTCACCGTTGATGTGCAACGTCTATCTGCACCGGCTCGACCGGTCATGGGATGAGCACGACGGGGTCTTGGTGCGGTATGCCGACGATGTGGTTGTGATGTGCTTCTCCCGCAGTCAGGCCGAACGGGCCCTTGCCCGTCTGGTTGAACTGCTGGGGGAGTTGGGGCTGAGGCCGAAGGAGTCCAAGACGAGGATCGTGCACTTGGAGGTGGGCGGGGAAGGCTTTGACTTCCTCGGGTTTCACCACCGTCAGGTTCGTTCCCGGGGACTGCACGGACGCCGACGCGTCGACTTCCTTGCCCGCTGGCCCTCGAGCCGGGCGATGCAGCACGCGCGTGACCGGATCCGGGAGATCGCTGCCCGGCGCCGGCTCCCGCTGCATCCGCAAGTGATTGTGGAGGACTTGAACCTGTTCCTCCGCGGGTGGATGGCGTACTTCCGCTACGGTCACTCCGCCCGCCGCTTCAGCAAGATCGGACGTTACGCGAGGGAGCGCGTCGCGCACTTCATCAGCAGAAAGCATCGGCGAAGCCGGGCCTTCGGCCGGTGGGTGCTGGCTGTCTCGCTTCCGAGGGATCTCGGTCTGATCAGCCCGTATGGAACCGTCGTCCCGCCCCGGGCCGGGAAGCCCTGGTGGGAAAGGCTGAATGCCGTCGGTGAACGGCGTCGGTGAGCCGTGTGCGGGAGAACCGCATGCACGGTTCGAAGCGGCGGGGGCTGGAAACGGAGCGGACGCACTCCGCCACCGCGCCAGCCCCCGACCCTACAGCGCTGCCGCTCCAGGGTGAGGACGGCCGCAGCGATGGACGTCATTCGATTTGGGCTGCACCGGGACCTGCGGAAGATCCGCCACGACTTCAGTCGTGCGACGCCGCGCTCGACCGGCGCCCGTGC
>NZ_JBITGJ010000142.1:0-14855 GCF_044456925.1 Streptomyces sp. NPDC050743 | reverse complement strand
TGACGGCGATCCGGCTATCCCTGCCCTGCTCCGCAGGAGTCCGATTCCTCCCCGGCCTGAAGGCCGGGGCATCCTCGGAGGAACCCGGTGAAGTACAGTAACCGCCGCAACCGCAGCCGACCGACTTACAGCCTTCGAAGTCCCGATGGCCAACCCTTGGACCGCAATGGCGTCCAGCCGATGGTTCGGGACGAAAAGATCTGGGACGGGCGGCTTCGGCCGGGGTCGGGACGGCTGTTTTGCCGGGTAGTTGTACGTAGCTACCCGCCCCGCAGATGGATAACGCAAGGTCGGCTCGACCGGTAAGAAGCTGCTGCCTCTCACGGTCAAGAACGTGGCACCGGCACCGAGCGGTCACGTGCACTGAGGTGGGTGAGGCACTTGATCGGGTGATTGAGTCGCTGGCGGGGGGAGTGGGGACGAGGTTGCTGCGGTGCTGGCTGCGGTCGACGCTTCACGTCATCGCCCTGCACGCGCCGCCGGCCTAGCCTCGGACGCCGTTGCCCGGCCCTGTAAGCGTCCCGCAGATCGTCTGCAAGGTGGCTGGCTCTGAGGGCCTGGGGTGTCTGAGAGGGGCGCTTACGACCACGCACCGTCGGGAAAGCACCTCCCCTGCGGTGGGAACGGAACGACTTCTACCGGGCGGAGGGCTACCACCAGCAGTTTCTCTCGGACCGGGCGGGTACTGCGGGCTGGGCGGGACGGGGGTCAAGCTAAGTGACCCCTTCGAGACGAACTGGAGGGCGTCCTGCCCGACGGGCGTCGCTCCGGCGCCGGAGGTCACGGACAAGTAGCCGGTCGGCGGTAGGCACTGGAGCGGGCGCCGTGGCGCCGGCAATTCGGCATGGTGCTGCGGCCGGCGCTCTCCGTCGCAGTGAACGGCAGTCGAAAATCAGTGGCCGCCTGATCCGGCTGACTCCACGCTGTACGCCATGGAACAACCGCAACGCGAGATCCGTGCGGCCTACGCGGACTCCACGATCACCGTCTACCAGGCGTACGGCCCGGAAATCGGCCTGCCCGCCGTCCAGGAGGGCCGTTTCCCCGCCGCGTGGAAGCGCGACAGGATGATGTGGATCAAGCCGTCGTTTCTGTGGATGATGTACCGATGCGGCTGGGGCGCCAAGGAGGGGCAGGAGACCGTTCTCGCGGTCGAGATCACCCGTGAGGGATTCGAGTGGGCGCTGCGTCACGCGTGTCTGTCGAGCTACGTCCACGGAATACACCCCGAGCGGGCCGCCTGGCAGCGTCAGTTGAAGCGCGCGCCCGCTCGCGTGCAGTGGGACCCCGAGCGGGATCTGCACCTCCAACCCCTGCCGTACCGGTCTCTGCAACTCGGCCTCTCCGGTGAGGCCGCACGACGCTATGCCGACGAGTGGACAGTCACCATCCGCGACGTGACCCCCCTCGCCCACGAGATCCACGCCCTGGTCAACGGTGGCGATCTGGACTCCGCCGCCCGGCTGCTGCCCCAAGAAGGCCCCTGACTTGTTGAAGGCGAAGTCCTTGGCCGCCTACGCGGATGACCGGCCGGTCCGCCCGACAGCCGGCTCAGGCCCATGCGTCACGTGACAGCACAGGCTCGGCGGGACCGGCGTGTTCTGCCCGATCGGTATCGTGAAGTTTGCCGAAGAGTGAGTGACTCGCTTCCGGGAGATCAGGCGGTACGGCTTGATTCCCCGGATCTGCCGGCAGACAACGATTAGTCCGCCCGGACGGCCGCAAGTTGGGCGTCCACGGCAACGACACCGTAGACGCCCTGGCACAGGCCCACGGCCACCGGGACGAGACGCGGCTCCGGGACGTGACCCCGCAGGGTAACGGCGCCGTCCCGAACCTCGACTGCGACGGTGCCCTTTTCCAGACCGAGGATGTGCCCCAGGACGTCCCGCTCGACCTCGCCGCGGATCTCGACGTCGGATCGGATGAAGACGTCCAGCAGGTCGCTGCGGCTGACGATGCCGGTCAGGAGCCCGTGGTCGCCGACCACCGGCAACTGCTTGACGTGCCGCCTGCGGAGTTCCCGCGCGGCCTGGGGGATCGTCCAGTCAGCACGGGCCGTGAAGACGGGACTGCTCATGAGCGCGCCCGCGGTCCGGGCCCGAGCCTTGCCCCATGCGTGCTCGTTATTGCCGTTCTGCCCCTGCGGGTCGGGCATGCCGGTCTCGTGCCGCAGCACGTCGGACGCGGACACGACGCCGATGGGAGCGCCCTCGTCGTCGATAACCGGGGCCGCGGCAATGTCGTTGGCGTCCAGCAAGGCGGCGATCTCGTGGAACGGTGTGTCGGGGCGGAGGGTGACGACCTCCTCAGTCATCACGTCACTGACCGTGCGGCGGTGCAGCATGGCATCGGCCTCCTCCATTTCGCGACGGGGCGGAGCCTCGGCCTCCCCGGCCGCTCGTCCACACCCGTCTCCCTACCCATGACAACACCGCGCCGCTCCGGTGACCAGTGACGTTCGGCCTGGCGGGGAGGGCCGGCTGTCCCACGGCGGCGTCCAGCGTGCCGCTCACCGCATGGCAGATGGCTGAGCTCTTCAACTGCGAGCATCGACCCCATCCGCATAGGGGAGGGCTACTACCTGCAATCCGCCGACGACGTCGCAGCCAAGCCGTACAAGCTGCTCATCCAGGCACTCGGCCGGTCCTCCAAGGTGGCCGTCGCGAAATACGCCTGGTCAGGACGCGAACGCCTCGGCTTGCTCCGCGTCCGCGACGACGTCCTCGTGCTGCACGCCATGCGCTGGCCGGACGAGATCCGTGACCCTACCGAGCTGCTGCCGCCGCCGGTAGAGGTGTCCGATGAGGAGATCGAGGGCGCGCTCGCTCTCATGGACACCATGACCACCGACAGCCTGGAAGGGCCCGCGCTTTGGCGGCCGGCCTCGTACAGCCCATCGGGCCAGGCGGTCGAGAGCAGGCCGTGTCCTTCTTCCGGCCGCCTGGTCCTCTGCGTGGACCCGGTCCGTTTCTCCCGCCCGGGTGCGGCGGACGGCGTCCGGGCCGGCGGATGGTCATTGGTCCGCGATGCGTATGAGGGCGAGCGTGATGTTGTCGGGTCCGCCGACCGCGATGGCGGCCTTCCACTGTTCGAAGGCGGCGCGGCCGTCGTCGTACTCCCGCAGCAGGCCGTCGAGGACGTCCTTCGGCAGCGGGTCGGGCAGACCATCGGTGCAGATCAGGTACCTGTCGCCGGGAGCCACGGGAGTGGCCGTCACATGGGCGGGTGATGGCGCGGTATTCCAGGGTGCCGCCGAGGGCCTGGGTCACGACGGAGGCCGTGCGCTGCCCTGGCTCCGGCGGCGGGTTGTCGTCCACGCTGACCTGGAGCAGTCCGTCCCGGGGCGCGGCGACCCGGCTGTCGCCCACGTTGAACGCCAGCAACGACGGGGCAATACGACGGCGCCTGCGACGGTCGTGCCCATCGTGGCCAGTGTGCCGCCGCCTGCCCCTGCGGCCGTGTACACCGCGCGATTACAGGCGTGCAGTGCCCGACGGACGTCGTCCTCACTGGCCACCTCGCCGGGCTGTCCGCCGAGCCCGGCGGCGACCGCGACGATGAGCGGCGTACCGAGCGGGAACACCAGCGTCTGTGGAGTCTCGGTCACGGTGGCGGACAACGCCCACGGCCCGATGACCAGGCTGTCCTCATTGCGGTCGCGGATCGCTCCCGGATGGCTCAGCGCGCTCACGGCGACGTACACCATCGGATGCCACCGCCTTCCCCTACCGGACCCATGTGACTCTCGACTGCTTGCCTTCGGGCGGGCGCCAGGCAGCGCGTCCGAGAACGGATCGCGCGCCGAGACCATTCTCAAGTGGCGCCCTCCTCGTGGCCCGCTGGGGGCGCCGTGCCTTCGCCTGGCCGGGTCTACGGCCCTCGTGCGCGAGAGGAGGACGCGGCGACCGGGGCCCTGCCGGGTGAAGGCGACCCGGCCCTGGTCGCGCCGCCCCGGCAGCTGTCGTGCGTACGACAGAGCACTGGTCGGGGCGCCCATGGTCCGCAGGCCTTGTTTCCCAAGGTGCAAGCGGCCCGTCGGCGCCATAGCGTGGAAAGACGGAGATGATGCTGCCCTGCTCATCTCATGGAGGTGAGTGGGGAGAGTGTGCGTCGTCGCGCAGGACGGGAAGGAGGGATTGCCGTGGGGGCAGCACCGGCGATCCTGCCGGAGACGCGCCTGACGCCGCAGCAGGCGCGTGAGAATGAGCGGCAGTGGTTCCTCGACGCATTCACCGGCGAGCTGAAGCCGGAGGAGAGCTCTGGCGAGGACCCGCAGGAGCGGCCGAAGCCGGTCCTTGTGGCGCGCTGGACCTTCGATTGACCGAACCTGCCTGGCAGGATCGCGTCTGGGCGCGGCACTGGCGGCGCACGGGAGCGGTCCTGATCGTGGGCGCGGGAGCGGTGGGTGGGTTCCTGGCCGAGGAACTGGCGCGGCTCGGGTTCAGCCCCCTCCACTTGGTCGATCCCGACGTGCTGGAGGTGGAGAACCTCGTCCGCCACCCGCTCGGTGCCCCGGCCCTGGGGCAGCCGAAGGCTTCGGGGCTGGCGCGCAGGATCCGCCGGGAGTTCCCGCCGTGCGAGGCCACCGGCGTCGATGCCGACTTCTTGAGGCTGCCTGATGGTGAGCAGCTGCGGCTGGCCGAGCAGGCCGAGGTGGTGGTGGCCGCGACAGACTCCGCCGCGTGCCAGCGGCGTGTCAACGCCGTGGCGCTCGCGGCCGGGAAGCCCGCCGTGTACCCGGGGGTGTGGGTGGACGCGCGGGTCCGCGATGCCGAGGTCGGTGAGATCCTCTGGGTACTTCCCGGCCGTCAAACGCCCTGCTACGAATGTGCGGCCGAGTTCCGGAACGGGGCGGCCGATGCGCAGGCGGCCCGGGGCGCCCGGGTCGACATCCAACTTGTCGCCCTGGCCACAGCCCAAGTCGTGGCCGCCCTGGCCGATCCCGACGACGAACGCGCGGCGATCCTCGACCCGCAGCGCACCGCCATCTACCTCCACGGGCTCACCCCCACCTCGCCCGCCATCCGCGACGCATTCCCCACCGGCGGGCTGGAGAGCCGCAACGTGCGCATCCCCTTTCCGGACCGGCCCTGCTCGGCGTGTCACGGCAGCCGACTACGGACCTGGGACGCAGCCCGGACACCACCCGATGAGCGGGAGGGAGCCCGCTGGGCGCATGTCGCCGCCTTCCTCACCATCGTGTTCATCGTCATGCTGCTGTTCCTCGTCTTGGCCGGCCGCCTCATGCGCAGTTGAGGGATGGCCTGGTCGTAGCGCCCCTGTTGTCGGGCGGTGGCCTCGGCCGTCGCGCTCAGTGTTTCGGATGCGGACCGACCATGACCGGGCACAGGGCGTGATACAGCACGCCCTGGCTGACGGACCCGAGCAGCAGGCCTGTGAAACCTCCCAGGCCCCGGGATCCCACCACAAGGCCCAGCACGTGTGTGGACGCTTCGATCAGCACCTTCACCGGGTGGCCGCGCACAACCTCGTGGTGAAGCTCCACATCCGGGTAGGCGGCGCCGCGGCCGGCCACTGTCTCCGAGAGCAGCCTGCGACACTCCTGCTGTGCGGCCTGCTCGTCAAGGGCACCGAGGAGCGGCGGGTGCCATACATACAGCGCCCGTAGCCCCGCGCCGCGCGAAGCCGCCTCCTCGAACGCGTAGTCGACAGCCGTCTTCGAGTCTGGGCTGCCATCCACGCCCACCACGAGGAACGGGGGCTGCTGCGTGACGTGTTCGGCTTCGCGCACGACGATCACCGGGCAGTGGGCGTGGGCGATGACCGGCACTGCCACCGACAGGGAGCGGGGGAGCTCCTGTACGGCTGTCAGGTGCCGGGAGCCAAGTACGACTGCTGCGGCCTTCTACGCCTGCCCGCGCAGAACCGAGGCCGCATCGCCTTCCACGAGCAGGACCGACACCTCGACCTCGGGCCGTCGGTCCCTGACGAAAGCCTCGACCTGCTCAAGGGCGCGTGTGCCGAGCGTACGCAGCGCCTCGTCCCACGTCTCCCACGCCGGTGTCAGTTCCGCCGTCCGGTATTTGGAGGGCGGTGCCTCTCGCGCGTGCGCCAGGCGCAGCGGCAGCCTGCGCCTGGTGGCCTCGTCGACGGCCCAGGCCAGCGCCAGCCACTGCGTGGGATCGGGGTCGATGCCCACCACGATCGGCTGGGTGTCCGGCGAACTGGTCATCACGTACTCCGCGAGGTGGCTCTGTCACTGGAGTGAGCCTGACGGTCCGGCACACCGCCTGGGCAGTCCGCCTGTCGTGACCTGCAGCGCCGAATCGATGTTGCTACCCGGTACCTGAGCCGGGTGCGGCTTCACGGTCGGGCGAGAGCCTTGGTGTTGCCTCACCGGCGCAGTCCTGGTGAACCGACCAGTGGCGGGGTGGGCAGTCCCGCGTTCTCGTGGAGACCGTTCAGCCACTCCTGCAGAGCCTCCTGGACGGTGTACCGGGGCGCCCACGCCAGTTCGCGCTGTGCCCGCGTCGTGTCCATGATTGGGAAGTGCAGGACGGCGTCGAACAGGGACGGAGGAGTATGCAGCAGATGCCCTCGCCAGGCGGCGGAGACTGCGGCCCGGACCGGCCAACCCGGCACCGGAACGGCCCGTGCGTCGAACATCTTGGCCAGCATGGCCGCGTCCACGACGGGCTCGGCGGCCAGGTTGAAGGCTCCGTGCACCGTACGCACGATGGCCTGCCGGAAGGCCTCGGCCGCGTCATCGGTGTGTAGGGCCTGGTAGCGCATGCCGGGGATGTCCGGGATTGCGGGCATGCGCTCCGGGTGGGTCAGGCGCTTGGGCACCAGCGGGCCGCGGAACAAACGGTGCTGCTCGCACGCGGCTTCCCGCTTGAACATGAAGCCCGGCCGCATCCGCACCACGCGGACCTCGGGGTGCTGGAGTTCGAAGGCGTCCAGGACGCGCTCGACATAAGCCTTCTCCTGGCACAGCGTCGACTCCGGCCAGCCGTCAGTGGGCCAGAGCTCGTCCACGGCCCGGTCCTTGGGCCCGGGTGAGTAGGCCCCGACGAAGGATGCGTAGATCAGCGCGGGGACGCCGGCCGCGGCCGCGGCGTCGAAGACCCGGATGCTGCCCTGAACGTTTGTGCGCCAGGTCGTCGCCGGGTGATGCGTGGGCTGGAACAGCCACGCCAGGTGGACGACGACGTCCGCGTCGGCGAAGTGACCGGCCAGGTCGGTGCTGCCGTCCGCGATGTCCGCGCTCGCCCACTCGGTCTTCGCCGGAGACCACTGCGGAAGGCGGCGGACCAATCCCAGAATCGAGTCGATCCGGGGATCCGCGCCGAGTGTCTGAACAACGCTGGTGCCGAGGTTTCCGGTGGCCCC
This sequence comes from Streptomyces sp. NPDC050743, assembly GCF_044456925.1. Lineage (NCBI taxonomy): Bacteria > Bacillati > Actinomycetota > Actinomycetes > Kitasatosporales > Streptomycetaceae > Streptomyces > Streptomyces sp. NPDC050743. Next base: position 7,499 of record NZ_JBITGJ010000142.1, on the reverse strand, counting down.
GACGACGACCATGCGCATGCCGGGAGCTTCCATGGGTCTCGCCTGCCCTTCAGGCGCTGAGGTGGAAAGGTTGTTGAGTCCCCTTCCACGACCGTAAGACGACATCGGCGGCACCGCACGTGGCTACGCGCCGCCCGCAGACCGTGCGTCTGCGCCTTGATGCATGCGCGCGGCCGCGATCGGCACGTCCGCCCATCCGGCGCACATCGGCTGCCCCGCATGTCTCGTTGATCCAGTCGTGATCACGCTGGCCCTGGCACTGGGCGTGCGCGAGCTGGTGCGGCGCGGGGCGGTCGTCAAACGCCTCAGCGCGGTGGAGACGCTCGGTTCCACGGACGTGATCTGCACCGACAAGACCGGCACCCTCACCGAGAAACGCATGTAGGTCACCACCGTGTGGACCGCCGCGGGTCAGCAGGGGCTCGCCGACACCGCCGCCACCGGGGGACCGCCCGACGACGAGGCGTTGCATGCTCTCGCGACGGTGATGGCATGGTGCAACAACGCACAGCTGGACACCCCCGGCGGCCCGGTGGGTGATCCAACCGAACTGGCCCTGCTGACAGCCGCCGCGGATCTGGGATGCGGTGTCGACACCGACGAGCGGGATGCCGGGCGCCGCCGCCCGTTCCACTTCACCCCGTACGCAAACTGATGTCGACGATCGACCAGCGCGACGACGGACTCTGGATCGATGTCAAGGGAGCCCCCGAGGCGGTCCTGCCGCTGTGCACCACCGTCGGACAGGCCGACGGCACGGTCGGCCCGCTCACCGAGCAACGACGCCACACGATCGCCGGCCAGGTGGACGCATTCGCCCGCCAGGGGCTCCGTGTCCTGGCCGCGGCCGAGCGGCACCTGGCCGCCGGCGCCGGATTACCGGAACGTCGCGAGGAGGCCGAAGACCGGCTGGTCTTCCTGGGGCTGGTGGCGATGGCCGATCCACCTCGCCCCGAGGTGGCCGACGCGGTCGCCCGCTGCCACAGCGCCGGCATCCGGATCATCGTGGTCACCGGCGACCACGCCCTGACCGCGACCGCGATCGCCGGCCAGGTCGGCATCGGCGGGCCAGAACCGAAGGTGATCACCGGCGACGTACTCGACCACATGCCCGAACACGAACTGGACCAGCTGCTGCGCCACCACCGGGAGCTGATCTTCGCCCGCACCTCCCCGGAGGCCAAGCTGAGGATCGCCGACGCGCTGCGCGCCGAAGGCCACGTCGTGGCCATGACCGGCGACGGCGTCAACGACGCACCCGCCCTGCGGCGGGCCAACATCGGGGTCGCCATGGGCCGCTCCGGCACCGACGTGGCCCGCGAGGCGGCCACCATGGTGCTCACCGACGACAACTTCGCCACCATCGTCGCCGCTGTGCACGCGGGCCGCCGGGTGTACGACAACAACCGCAAGTTCGTCTGCTACATCTTCGCCCACACCACCCCGGAGGTCGCCCCGTTCCTGGTCTACGCCCTGGCCGGCGGAGCCGTACCGCTGCCACTGACCGTGCTGCAACTCCTCGTCTTCGACGTCGGCACCGAGACACTCCCCGCCCTTGCTCTCGGCCGGGAGAAGGCCGAGCCCGGACTGATGGACCGCCCGCCCCGCCCCCGCTCCGAGGGCGTCATCCGCGGCTCCATGCTGTTGCGCGCCTGGCTCTTCCTCGGCGTCATCTGCGCCGCCCTGCAGCTGACCGGCTTCTTCGCCGTACTCTGGCACGCGGGCTGGCACCCGGGCGCCCCCACCGGCCCCGCCACACCACGCCTACCAGCAGGCGACCACCATGACCTTCCTCGGCATGATCGCCGGCCAGATCGGCACCGCGTTCGCCGCCCGCACCGACCGCGCCTCGCTGCGCTCCATCGGCGTGTTCACCAACCCCCTGCTGCTGTGGGGCATCGCCTTCGAACCCGCCCTCGCCGCCGTCTTCATCTACACCCCGCCCCTGCAGGCCCTGTTGGGCACCGCCGCCCTTACCCCGCGCATGCTCGCCCTCGTCGTCCCCTTCCCCTTCATCGTCTGGGGCGCCGACGAACTACGGTGCTGGCTGCTGCGGCGCCGACGGGCCGTCCCGGCGAGTTAGCGGTCCGCGGGCGGCCAACGAAATCGCCGTTCAGGATGTCGGCCCGGCCGACAGGAACAAGGGACCCGAGAATGACACCCAGCTCATCAAGGGCCGGACAACGGGCACTCGGCAGACGGCCGCCCGGCCCGGTGCCGCTTGCACTCCCCGACCACCCGTGCACCGCTTCCGAGCCGGACAGTCTCGTCGGCTGCGGGCGACCTGTGGGGTCACCACGGTAGGACGCGTCCGCGGCCGGCTGCTCATCCTGCCAGGGCTTGGGTGCATGAGAGGAGGCGGGTTCACCGGCCATGCTGGACAAACTCACGGGTACCGCTCTTCAGGACGGCATCGGGTGCGAGACCGGTCGGCCGCCGTGAAGAGCGCGATCGACGTCCTCGCTAGGGCCTGTGTGATGTCGTGATCAATCTTGTCGATCCGGGTCTGTCTTCGAGGCGGATCCGGTAAGAAGACGATCGTGACGCGCAGGCAACTCACCGACGAGCAGTGGAAGTTGATCGAGCCGTTCCTGCCGATAGGCGAGTACGGCCCGTACCCCGAGCGGCTGCGGGATCAGTTCGAGGGCGTGATCTGGCGGTTCAGGACAGGCGCGCAGTGGCGGGAGATGCCGGAAAAGTTCGGGCCCTGGCCGACTGTCTACGGACGTTTCAGGGTCTGGCGGAACGCCGGTGTCTTCACCGCCCTGCTGGAGGGCTGATCGCCGAGGCCGCCCGCCAGGGCAAGACAGACTTATCCCTGGTCAGCGTGGACTCCACGACCGTCCGTGCTCACCACGACGCCGCCGGGATGATCGTCGGCACGGACGTCATGGAGGCTCTCGAGGAAGCCGCCGCCGAGCAGGAACAGGCCCGGCAAAAAGGGGCGACGAGGCGGAACAGAACGGGTGGGACGGCGGAAACGAGCCTGAGCGGGCCGAACGCCGACGCATCCGCCGCCGACGCAGACTCCGTCTGAAGGAAGCCCTGCTCGGAAGGTCCCGCGGCGGGCTGACCAGCAAGTCACCTCGCTGCCGACCGCAGGCGCCGACCTCTGTCGTTCGTTGTGACCGCCGGGCAGGCCGCGGACAGCCCCCAGTTCATCCCCGTGCTGAAGAAGATCCGTGTCCGGCTACCGGTCGGCCGGCCCCGCATCCGGCCGGACGCGGTCGCCGCGGACAAGACTACTCGTCCCGCGCCAATCGCGCCCACCTGCGCAAACGTTGCATCAAGGCGGTCATCCCGGAGAAGAAGGACCAGGTGGCCAACCGCAAGAAGAAGGGCAGCCGGGGCGGCCGTCCCGTCACTTTCGACGCCGGTCTTTACCGCGAGCGCAACACCGTCGAGCGACTGATCAACCGGCTGAAGGACTGGCGCGGCATCGCCACACGCTTCGACAAGACGCCCGAGAGCTACCTCGCCGGCCTCGAACTCCGCGCCTCGATGGGGCCTTGGGACAGGTCCCCTCCTGCGGGATCGCCCGCCACGGCCCGCCGGTCCGGAACCGCCAGATCGCGCCTTCGAACTGCTGCCACAGCCGCTCGGGGTACGGGCCGGACTGCCGATCGGCAGGTAGGGCTCGATGAACTCCCACTCGTTGTCGTCAGTTGCACCCGGGTCAAGCAGGACGATCTACCGGATCAGGCGAGGGGGCGAATCCCGCAGTATCGGACTCGATACGCCCCCCTGGCAGCGTCTCCAGAAAGTTCGGACACGAGCCTTGTTCGGAAGACTCGCACCCCCTAGCGTACGCATAACCGGTCCGGCGTACGGATATACGTACTAGGAGTAGTGGTGGCACACACCCCAGCTTCGTCTCGATCTCCCCAAACGCGTACGACCAAAGGCCATGACCCAGGGCAGGTCGCGCCGCGACTCGACCGCCTCGAGATCTGGCCGTACCCGCGCGTGGTAATGGCGTTGGTGGGAATCACGTTTTTCTTCGCCTGGTTCGACATCGGCAACATCGGCACCGCGTTGCCGCGAGTGGTCGAGGAGTTCGGCGTCTCGAAGGAGGCGGGGGCGACGGTGGTGAGCCTGGGACTGGGGGGCTACATCGCCGGCGGGCTGGTGGGCAGCGTCCTCGCCGATCGCTTCGGTCGTCGCGTGGGATTCCTCTTCGCGGTGTTGTTCTATGGGATCGGATCCCTGGTGAACGGGCTCAGCGGCAACATCGAGGTCTTCTCGGTGTTCCGGTTCGTGTCCGGAATGGGCATCGGGGCCGCGTTGGGCGTGGTGAGCACCTACATGAGTGAGATCGCCCCGGCCAAGGGGCGCGGCCGCTACATGGCCTGGACCACCCTCCCCGCGCTGTGTGGCTACGCGGTGGTCCCCATCCTCTCTCTCTGGCTGGTGCCGCATGTCGAGATCGGCTGGCGGCTGCTCCTGATCGTCCCGATGGTCGGCACCGTGGTGTTCCTGTCCGGCTTCCATCTGCTGCCGGAGTCGCCGCGTTGGCTGGCCTCACGCGGACGGATGGAAGAGGCAAACCGCATAGTGACCGCGGCGGAGGAGCGCGCGGCTCGGCTGACGGGGCGCTCGCTCGCGCCCGTCGCTGCACCGGCGGCGACATCCGGGAAGGAGGGGCGCAGCTTCCTGGTCGTCTTCAGCCGGAAGGTCCTGCCCTGGACGATCCTGTTCTTCGTCCTCTGGACCCTGAACTACATCCCGATCTACGGCGTGGGCGGCATGGGCGTGACGTTGATGACCGACCACGGAGTGCCACTGGGCAAGAGCATCGAGCTGACACTCGGCAGCAGTGCCGGCATCATCCTCGGCGGCCTCGTCGCGCCGTGGGTCGCGGATCGCATGCCACGCAAGTGGCCCGCATTCGGCGTCTGCCTGGTCCTGGGAACGACCCTGATCCTGTTGGGTTTCTTCCCGACGAACACGATGCTCGCCATCACCTTCTTCGTGCTCGGTTTCCAGGTCGGCATCTTCGCCCCGCTGGTGTACCTGCTCACTGCCGAGCATTTCCCAACGTCAGGGCGGGCCACCGGAATCGCCCTGTGCAACGCAGTCGGACACGTCGGAGGGGCAATCGCCCCCATACTCATCGTCGCAGTGGACGCATCGTTCGGATTCGGCGCCACCTGGTCGATGCTCGGCATCCTCGTCTTCGCCCTGGCGGCGGGGCTGTTGCTGACCCGCAACACCACCGGGGTGTCGCTGGAATCGACCACCGCCGAAAGCGGGCCGATCACCGCTGCTCCCCTCGCGGCCAATTGACCGCGAACAGCACGCATCGAAACAGACACCCGCGCAAAGTGCAGAACTTCCGCGCGACAGCAAAAGGAGCAGGACCCGTAGCGGGCGGCGGAGATCCTCACTTACGGCGCCAGGGTCACCGACGACGACGGTTCGATGACCCTCGAACTGATCGAGGACCATCCGTCCGGAGAGGTCGGCTTCGAGGAAACCGTCACAGTAACCCCGACGGAGGAGTTCTGACATGGATTTCACGCCCACCGACGAGCAGCGCCAGCTGGTCGAGATGGTCCGGTCGTTCGTGCAAAAGGAGATCGTCCCGCTCGAGACCGAGCTTCCCCCGGACGCCGGACGCCTGCCGGAGCACGTCGCCGCGCCGCTTCGACGCAAGGTCGAGCAGATGGGCCTGGAGTGCTGGGACGCCCCCAGTGAGGTGGGTGGCCCGGGCCTCGACGTCATCACTCAGACGCTGCTGGCGATCGAGATGTCGCAGCATCGTGCGGGCTTGTACACCCCGTGCTACGGACTGTTCGGCGGCGGGGGGCTGGCCAACCTCTACGACGCCGACGAGGATCAGAAGAAGCGCTATCTCTACCCGACGATGCGGGGGGAGCGCCGCGGCTTCTTCGCTCTCTCCGAGCCCTCGGGCGGTTCGGATCCCGCACGCGCGATCCGGACGAAGGCGGTGCGTGACGGCGACGACTGGATCATCAACGGCTCGAAGATGTGGATCTCCGGGGTCGTCGACGCCGACTACGGCATCGTCGTCGCGCGCACGGGTGAGGGTCGAGGTGGGCTGACCCAGTTCATCGTCGACAAGGACACCCCCGGCCTCACGATGACCAGGGTCATCCCCTCGCTGCGGCGGGTCGAGGAGCCGACCGAGCTCGAGTTCGACAACGTCCGGGTTCCCGACGCCAACCGGCTCGGCGAAGAGGGGAAGGGGTTCGCCAATGCCGCGGGCCGGTTGGTGAAGGTGCGCATCCCCTATTCGGCACAGTGCGTCGGTGTGGCCATCGCCGCGCACCGCCTCGCCGTCGACTACGCGAAGATCCGGGAGACGTTCGGGCGCAAGCTTGCCCAGCAGCAGGGCATCCAGTGGATGCTCGTCGACAACGAAGTCGACATCGACACCGCGCGCCTCCTGGTACTCCAGGCCGCCCAGCTGGCCGACGCCGGCAAGAACGTCAAGCGCGAGGCGGCGATGGCCAAGCTGTACTGCACCGAGGCCGCGTCCCGCGTCATCGACCGCTCGATGCAGATCCACGGCGGGCTCGGTGTCGCCGCCGAGATGCCGTTCGAGCGCTGGTACCGCGAGATGCGCATCCGCCGCATCGGCGAGGGGCCCAACGAAGTCCAGCGGCTGGTCATCGCCCGAGAACTGCTCGGCGGCGCCGCCTCGATCCGAGGAGAGAAGAAGTAACCGTATCAACCGAACACCCCCGGCGCGCGATCCGCATCGGGAACACAACGTGTCCGTCAGCTCACCACCGACAACCGCACCCTGGACGAACGGCTCAAGGCAGCCCGCTCGAACCTGCGCTTCCAGGACCGGCGCGTCGCCGACCTTGAGACCCGCCTCGCCGACTCAATGGTGCACTGAATCACCTCAGCCAACTTCGGACGGCGGTCTCACCGGCCTTGGCCGGTGAGACCGCGTCGTCGAGGCGGACGCTGAGCTGAGAACCCAACTCCTGGAAGCCCAGCGCAAGTGCCACACGCTTTGACGGATGAGGCCGTGCTCTCCATTGCGGAAGCAGCTCGGCGTCCAGTGCATGCGCCACCGCCGCAGACGCCACGACCCGCGCCAGTCCCCGGCCGCGGTGCCCCGGCGCGACGAGCACACTCAAATGAGCCACCGACTGCGGCCAAGCTTGATAGCCGGCTGCGGCAACCACGTCGTCCCGCTCGCGGAGGACGAACGCGGGAGAGGTGATGTCCTCCAAGCCGCTTTCGCTGGCGTCCTCTTCACCAGAACGGGCCAGGAGTGCGTCCAGTTCATCGTCGCCGCCCAGCGCCTCCTCGACAGCGGCACCTCCTTGCACAGGCAGGAAGTCGGCGCGGTCAAGATAGAAGAGGGACGCAGGACCAAGCACGTCAAGGACGGCCAACACCTCACGCAGGCGGTCCGGAGCAATAGTCATTCCTGAAGGGGCGGAGTGTGTCAAGCGGGGTATTTCCGATGGTTGTCGGTGGTTCTGGGCAGCGTTGACCGGCTCGCCGTCGGTCGGATG
>NZ_JBITGJ010000141.1:0-14940 GCF_044456925.1 Streptomyces sp. NPDC050743 | reverse complement strand
CGGGGCCGCCGGCTCCGGTGGCGGCCTGAGCCGTAAATCCCCGCTCAGCCCTGGAGGGCGACGCATCCCCTCCCTCCAGGGAGGGGAGCCTTCAAGAGGGCCACAAGCTCTTCCGCGACGAGCTCGGCGTCGCCCTCTGCCGCCACCCGCAGCTGCAGGAAGCTACGGCTCGGCGTCAGATATCCGACGGGCCACGCAATCGTCGCCGAGAATCCCATCGGCTCGCCGAGGAGTTCAACCAGGAGCCGTTCGACGGGATCATAGCGAAGGCCCACAACGGGGTTGATCTTCAATGGGACGTGATGTGACGCGCGATTGAGCCCGAGCCAGGCGTGGAAGCCGTCGCCAAGCTCCAGCGAGTAGATGTCACCCGCTCGCTTGTGCCATCCGGCGTCAGCCATCCGCCGCTGAGCAGCACCGCTGAACGCGGCGATCAAGTCCCGCATCGCCCCGTCAGCCTAGAAATCCAGCCCTGGCCTGTCTGCACGGGGGAGCCACGAGTCGGCCTCCGGCGGCCCCACTGCCCGAGGAACTGGGGAATTACGGGCTCTGTCGAAGATGTTGTGATCGGACCCGTCAGCTCGCGAGGAGTACGCGGCGGCGGAGCAGGTCGAGATTGGCACGACCGTAGCCCTTGCGTTTGAGGAGCTTGATGCGTGTGACGTGATCTTCAACTTGGCCTGTGCTCCAGTGACTTGAGAGTCCTGCGATGACGGCGTCTTGATCGCGGCGTAGTCCGGTGATCAGGGAGTGCAGGGCTGGTAGGTCGTCGCCCATGACACGGTTCATCCAGTCGGGCAGCAGGTCGCCGCGGCGGTCGTGGAGCATGGCGGCGAAGTCGCGGACGTGTCTGGCCGTGGCGTCGAGGTGCGGGCATGCGGCGCGGAGCTCTTTGAGTTCCTGGGCGTCGCTGGAGGAAAGCCGGTCGGGGGTCGTCATGATCCAGCGGACCACGCGGCGGGGACGCGGGGCGGGCCGGGGTGCCGTCAGCAGTCCGCGCTCTTTGGCGGGACGCAAGTAGCGACGGACCGTCTGGATGTCCCCGTGGAAGCCAAGGGCCTGGATTTCACGGTGGAGGCTGGGGATGTCGTGACAGCCTTCGTTCCAGCGCTCATGCAGGTAAGGCTTGTACTCGTCCAGGATGGACTGCCGGTTGACCGCCTTGACCAGTAGCTCGTCGATGCAGGTGGCGCGAGCGAAGCGGCGCACGGTGGAGTTGTCCAGTCGCAGTTCCCGGCCGATGGCGCCGAGGGATTTGCCTTCAGCGAGGCGTTCCTGCACCGCCGCGAAGCGTTCTTCGGTGCGGGCGACCAGGCGACGCGGCCGACCGAAGCAGTCACCTGTCCCGTCCGGAGGGTCGAATGGCTCCGCGTGGTCGTCCGGGTCTGGCTCGGGGACCGTGATTGCTGTGAAGGCTGACCGGATGCACGGATAGGGCGACCCAACGGTCTTCTCAACCGCCTCGGCGACGTTCCGCCAAAGGTGCCACCCGTCGGCAACCTGCACGGCCTGGGGAGCGCCAGTCCTGGCCCCCTCAGCGTAGGCACCAGCGCGGTCCCGACAAATGATCTCCACCTCCGGATGCGTGGCCAGCCAGGCGGCAAAGGGCTCGGCTTCCCGCCCTGCCAGCACCTCGACCGGCCGACGGGTCTCCAGGTCGACGAGGACGGTGGCGTATGAGTCGCCCTTCCGCAGAGCGAAGTCGTCCACGCCCAGGACGCGCACCGGCCCTTCGGGAGGGTCAGGCATGGCCCTCACCAGGCTCAGCAGGGTGTCCTTTTCGACATGGATGCCCAGCAGGGCGGCCAGGCGGGCACCGGGCCGACCGGCGAGCGTGCAGGCGATGGACAGCAGGACCGACCGCAGCAGCGGGTTCTGCGGGCGTGCGGCGAGGTCAGCCCCTCGACCTGTTCGGCGAACGTCACTGCGGAGCAGGTGCCATTCAGGCACCGGAAGCGGCGTACCAGCAGCTCGATGACCACGGCTCGGCCGCCTATCGCAGCGTCCGCCAAACGTCGGACATACCGCCCGTGAACCCGGCCGGACGGCCTTGAACAGTGTGGACACGCTGCCCCGGCAGCTCTGGCGTGCGCGTGCAGAACGATCTCGGTCGCCGACTGCTGGACGAACTCGACTACGACACCGGCCAGATGAGGAAGAAGCGCTTCAAGACTTCGCGAACCACACCAGCGACAACGTGCCGGACCAGCCACCGGGCACGGGTCCGATCACAAGATCTTCGACAGAGCCGAATAACGTGATCGTCCACACAGGGGGAGTCCGCATCCGCCTCGTTCCGGACCGGCAAGCGTTGAGCACGACCAGGAGTGCGGATCAAGCGGTCCTGCCACCACGCCGGATGTCGACGCGCTCCCACTCCAGTGCCCACCGCCTCATGCGACGCCGGTCCAGCAGGACACGTGCGGTCCGTGCGAAACCCCAGACCACGCCCGCGGCCACTGCAGCCACGCCGACACCGATGAAGGAAGACCTCACCATCGCGTCGGACTCAGCCGGGGGCTGGGAGACCAGGTCACCTCGCGCATTCGTCCAAACCCGTACCTGCGCTCCCGCGTGGGTATGCGCGGCCACCGTCGTCCGGCCGGTGTGCGCGCGGCCATCGGACGTCGTCCACCGGACCGTCGCACTGGCCCTGCTCACGTCCGCGTGCCCGGGCACCACGTCCCTGGCGTTCTCCAGGAGGACCGCCACGACCTCCCGGCGCCCGGAACGCTCCTCCTCGAAGCCCCGGTCCGCCTCCACCGCGGCCAATACGCCCGCGGTCGCGCCACCCAGCACCCCCACGACCCACGCGGTGAGCAGCAGCCACGCCTCGACGACATCGCTCACCCGGCGAAGCGGATTGCGCCTGAACCGCCACAGCCTTGCACGGAGCGTTCTTCGCTGAACGGGTCTCATCGCCACGAGCCGACACCCCCCTTACGAGCACCAGCGCCTGTTTCCAGTGTCCTCCGGAACGGTAAGGAAAGTGCCGCTGATCGAGAAGCCCTCGGAGAGCGATCAGTGCTGCCGGCTGCCCATCTCCGCGGTGAAGAGCACCGGGCCGGTGTCGAAGCCTCAGATCATCCCGCGCATCTCCCACGCTCCGGAGGAGTCCCTGGCGAACTCGGCGACCGTCGTCGCTGTGGAGTCGGCTACCTGGGCGAAGTCGTCCACCGGCAACTGCTCGTAAGAGTTTCGGCAGCGTTGGGCTTCGTCCTAGCAGTGCCTGTTGCGTGGTGGCTCCGCGCCGTCGGGGACGAGCTCACTCGAGTGGTGTGGCCGAAGACCAGACGCCGAACCACTGTTCGGCGCCGTAGGCCTCGAACCGTTCCAGCTCGGTGAACCCGAGCTTCGCCGCGAGGCGCATCGAGCGGGCGTTGGCGGTCTGGGTGTAGAGCACCACCGGCTCACCGGGCAGCGCGCCGGCAAACCACTCGAGTGCCGCTGTGCACGCCTCGGTGGCGTACCCGCGTCCCCACGCCTCCGGTAGGAACAAGTAGCCGAGCTCGGTCTGCCCTGCCTCCAGACGGCGGTTATTCGGACGCTCGGGGGCGTGCGGTTTGAGCTGGATCGTGCCGATCATTGCTCCGTCGAGTTCGACCACGAACCAGCCACGGCGCTGCCCGGGCACCTCGGGCATCGTGCGTTCGAGCTCGGCGCGCGGTCGAGGGCCACCAAGGTAGGTGTTCACCTCTGGTGAGGCGTTCAGCTCGATGACCGCCGCGCGGTCCCGGGCCTCGGACTCGCGGAGTACGAGCCGCTCGGTCTTGATGGGGGCCGGTGGCCAGGCGACGGGTCCAAGTTCAGTCATGCCGACCAACTAATCAGCAGGCTCGGCAGTGATCAAGACTCGCGGACCGATCAAGCCACCCCCAAGCAAGTGGGGGTGAGGAGCGGCCCCGGCCGGTTTCAAGGTTCTGTCCGCAGTTCCTTGGAAGCTCATGGCTGCGTGAGGATCCGGGTCCGGAGGAGTTCGAACGAGGCTGGACCGTACAGAGCTCGCTTGAGTGTTTGCTGCACGGGGTGATGTGCAAGCCCCGTGCGAGATGCGCCAGTTCAGGATCGGGGACTTCTGGACCATGACGCGCAGTCGCAGATCAGCTCTTGGGGCGCTCGCCTCCGCGATGGCCTGCGGCGATGCCGTGCGGGGCGATGGCGTCGATGCGGGCGAGCTCATCTGGGCCGAGCCGGATCGTCGCAGCCTGGGCGTTCTGGCGCAGGTAGGTGCGTCGCTTGGTGCCGGGAATGGGTACGACACTCTGCTGGTGCAGCCACGCCAGCACGAGCTGGGCCGGCGTCACCCCCCTGGACTCCGCGAGTCGGCTCAGCTCGTCCACCACTCGGAGGTTGGCGGCGATGTTGCCGTCGGCGAAGCGCGGCAGGTTCCGCCGGGCGTCGTCGGCCGTGAGCTCGGCGGCGCTGTTGATGGCGCCGGTCAGTAGACCGCGGCCCAGGGGGGAGAAGGCGACGAAACCGATGCCCAGTTCGCGAACCGTGTCCAGGACGCCGTTGTGCTCGACGTCCCGGGTGAACAGCGAGTATTCGGACTGGACGGCGGCCAGGGGATGGGTGGCGTGCGCCCGGCGGATGGTCTCCGGGTCGGTCTCGCAGACGCCGATGTACCGGACCTTGCCGGCTTGGACCATCTCGCCCATGGCGCCGATGGTCTCCTCGATCGGGACCTTGGGGTCGACCCGGTGCAGGTAGTACAGGTCGATGACGTCCATGCCGAGGTGCCGCAACGAGCGGTCGATGGCCCGGTGAGCGTAGGCGGGGGTGCCGTTGTGCCCGTGGGCGGTGCCGTCGTCGTCGAACTCGGTCGCGAACTTGGTGGCGATCGTGATCTCGTCGCGTCTGCGGCCGAGCGCACGGCCCAGCAGCTTCTCGTTCGCGAAGGGGCCGTACGCCTCGGCAGAGTCGATGTGGGTGACTCCCAGGTCGACGGCCGCATTGAGGGTGGCGATGCTCTCCCGCTCGTCGCGCGGCCCGTACCAGACGCTCATGCCCATGGCGCCCAGGCCCTGGGCGGAGACGCTCAGGCCCTGCGAGCCCAGTTCCACGTTGTGCATGACGGTGCCTTTCCGGCGGTTGTGGGTCAGGACTGCTGCAGGCCGGCGTCGGCGGTGATCAGCCGGGCCAGCCGTGCGGGTGCTGAGAGGAACGGGGAGTGGCTGGTGGGCAGCCGGTAGGAGCGCTCGGAGCGGACCGCCATGGCCTCCTGGAAGGCGAGCGGGAGGGCCTGGTCCTGCTCGCACATGATGTAGCTGGAGGGCACGGCCTTCCAGGTTGCCGCGGTGAGGGGCTCACTGAAGGACTTCACGGTCTGCCGGACTAGACGTGCGGCGGCGCGCTCGGCGTCCTCCGGGGCGGCGTCGGCGTAGAAGTAGTTCACGGGGTCCTCGTTGGCGGGCAGCGTGCCGGTGTCGCCGATGGGGAGCTGTCCCCCGCTCTGGTCGGCGAGGGAGTCGCCCTCGTCGAGCTGGAAGACGGAGAGGTAGAGCAGGCGTGAGACGTTGGCGGTACTGGTGGCGGCCTCGGTCGCGGGCAGGCCGCCGTAGGAGTGCGCTAGGACGGTCACCGGGCCGTCGATGCCGGCCAGACGCTCATGGATGACCCGTGCGTCGTCGTACATCCCGGCGGTGTTCTCGGGGTCGGCCGAGGCGCTCGGCAGATCGACGGTGGCGACCCGCCATCCGAGCGCGGTGAGTTCGGGGGCGAGTTTCTCCCAGCACCAGGCGCCGTGCCAGGCGCCGTGCACGAGCAGGATCGCGGGCTGGTTGTTTTCTGCAGAGGTCATGGATCAGCCTTGGGACTACGGGTGATAAACGGACACGGCCGCGCGGCGGATGGGGTGGTCGCTGCTTGGCGCGCTGCCGGGAGCGCCTCATCGGCCGCGGTGTGGAGGGGCGGTGGAGCACCGCCTGCCGGCGAAGTTACGGCCGCGCGGAGGTCCGGGCCATGCTCGGTTGTCCACGGTTCTTGTGCGGCCGTCCTATGACGTCGGCTGCACGCCGACCGGGGCCCGGTGACCGTCCATAGTGGGCTGTGGGCTGTTCGCATGCCCGGGAGGCGTTGTTTCAGCTGCTGCCGGTGACCCTTCCCGCCTGCGTGAGAGCGGGCTGGAGCCGGACCATCCCTCCGGTGGGTTGAACCGCTCGAATTCCCTGCCGCCGCGTCGACCAGGCACAGTCGCGGGCGGGAGTCGTCTCCCGCGCGGACGTGCCGCGAAGGAGCAGTTGCGTGAGAACCATGATCGACGGCATTGCCGTCCAGGCCCAAGGTCTGCAGAACGGACCCGCCGTCTTGCTGGTGCATGGCTTTCCCGACACTTCGGAGCTCTGGCGCCACCAGGTACCTGCACTGCTGGACGCAGGCCACCGCGTGATCACGATGGACCTCCGCGGCTTCGGTGCGTCGGACAAGCCCGCCGCGGTCCATGAGTACGCCCCGGCGTGCGTGCTGAGCGACCTCGAGGCCGTACTCGACGGGCTCGGTGCCGACCGCGCTCACGTAGTCGGTCACGACTGGGGCGCTGTGATCGCCTGGATCTTCGCTTCCGCGAATCCCGGGCGGGTCGCGAGTCTGGCCTGCCTGTCGACCGGCCACCCCGCCTGCTACCGCAGAGCGGGCCGGGAGCAGCGGGAGAAGGGCTGGTGCACGCTGATGTTCCAGTTCGATGTCGCGGAGGAGTGGCTGGTGCAGGACTCTGCCGCCCAGGTCTGCGAGCTCCTCTCCGGGCACCCCGATGTGGAGAAGGCCGTCGCCCGCCTGCGGCAGCCCGGAGCCATGACCGGCGCGCTCGGGCTGTACCGGGCCTGGGCTCCGTCGGCGTCGCTGGTGGGCCGACGCCCCGCGGCCGCTCCTGTTCGCGCACCCGCCATGGGGTGTGGGGCAGCGCGGACCGCTTCCTCACCGAGCGGCAGATGACTGGCTCGGCGGAGGAGGGGCGCGGAGAATGGCGGTACGAACGGATCGACGGCGCCGGGCACTGGCTCCCGCTGGAGGCGCCCGATACGGTCACCCGGCTGTTGCTGGACTTCCTGTCGCGGACTGCCGGGGCCGAGCGGGCGGGGCGATGACCGCGGCGGTGCCCCGGCACGGGCTCGAAGCCGTCGGCGGAGCCGCATGGCGCCGGCCGCGCCCGTGGGAGGACAGCCGATGGATCCGTTGACCGACGTACTGGCCCTGCTCGATCTGCGCAGTGCGCAGTTCGCGCGGATGGAGACGCAGGAGCCGTGGGCCGTCGGCTTCTCGGGCTACCGGCACATCAAGTTCGGCGCTGTGCTGGAGGGCAGCTGCCGGATCGCGGTCGCCGGCCTCCCCGCCCCGGTGGTGCTCGGCGAGGGCGACTGCTACCTGATCGGCAGCGGTCGCGCCTATGAGTTGTCCGGCGGGCCGGTCATTCCGGCGGTGCCGAGCGCCAGGGTCTTCGCGGACTACACCGAGGGGGCGACCGTCCGGATCGGGGCGGCCTGCGACGCGGTCGTGGTGGGCTGCGGCTTCGACCTGGACGAGGCCAATGCCACGGTGCTCGTCGATGTCCTGCCGCCGCTCGTCCACGTCGGCGCCAGTTCCAGTGCGCCGCGGGCGCCATCCGCGCCGCACTGGAACTGCTCCGGGCGGAGACCGGCGCGCCCGGCCTGGGTACCCCCTTCGTCACCGAGCGGCTGGCCCAGGTCCTGCTGGTCCACCTGCTGCGGGCTCATGTCACGGAGCGAGGCGCCACCGGGGGCGTGTGGCTGACCACCCTCGCCGACCGACAGATCGGGGCCGCACTGGCTCTGATGCACGACACGCCCGCACACCGCTGGACCGTCGCCGGGCTCGCCGCCAAGGTCGGCATGTCGAGGTCCCAGTTCGCCGCCAGGTTCACCGAGAGCGTCGGCCTACCGCCGCTCGAGTACCTCGCGAGCTGGCGGATCCGTTCGGCGGCGCGGGAGCTGAGAACAACCGACCGCACCGTCTGGGCGATCGCCTCGCGCTGGGGCTACGGATCCGAGAGCTCCTTCAGCCACGCCTTCAAGCGCGTGATGGGTGCATCTCCCGGACGCTACCGGGCGGGGCGGACGCCTCAGGACCCTACCGACCAGGAGTGACAGCGTGGCCGCCCGGGATCCGCTGCGCCCTTCCGCTCCTGATCCACCCCGTGAGCAGGCACTACGCACGTTTGGAGGCCGACCTGCCACTCGGTCGGGGCCTGCGCGTGTGTCCGGGTGCCAGATCCTGCTGTTCCCGGCATGGGGTGCAGCGTCGAGATCCTCGGGACGGGCGGCACCGGCGCATGCAGGCGATCTCTCTCGGGGGGACCGAAACCTGGCCTCGTGGGCGGTCCGGGCATGGGGGTTCACCGCGTCGCCGGCTCGCTCAGGTCGGGGCCACCGTGGCCGCGAACTCAGTGCTCTCCGGCCGTGGCGAGCACCCTTGCCCTCATTAATCAAACACACTAGTCTGTTCGATTAGTGGAAGCCTCCACGGGGAAGACCACATGCCGTCAAGGCGCGAGAAGCGGTTCCCCCAACCCGGAGCCCTGCGCCGGAATCCATGCCGCACGTCCCTGCCGGCGGGGCGACCACCATGAGAGAAGAGCCACCCATGCGTGCACTGGTCCTGGAAGAGTTCGACACCCCGCTGATCCCCAAGGACATCGAGAAGCCCACTGCCGGCCCTGGCCAGGTCCTCGTCCAGGTCAAGGCCAGCGGCGTCAACCCGCTGGACACCAAGATCCGGGCGGGCAAAGCCCCCCACGCCAGGCGCACACTGCCCGCCGTACTCGGTCTCGACCTCGCCGGTGTGGTCGAGCAGGTCGGCGAAGGGGTCTCCGGCTTCGCTCACGGCGACGAGGTCTACGGCATGACGGGCGGCGTCGGCGACTTGCAGGGCTCTCTCGCCGAGTACGCCGCCGTCGACGCCCGGCTGCTCGCCCACAAACCGGCCTCGCTCAGCATGCGGGAGGCCGCGGCGCTGCCACTGGTGGTCATCACCGCCTGGGAAGGACTCGTGGACCGGGCACAGGTCCGCAAGGGTCACAAGGTCCTCGTCCACGGCGGCGCCGGCGGCATCGGACAGGTCGCCGTCCAGATCGCCCGCGCCCGCGGCGCCGAGGTCTACGCCACCGGCTCCGCGCGGAGCCTGGAGACCATCCAGCGACTGGGGGCGACCCCGATCGACTACACCACCACGACTGTCGAGGAGTACGTCGCCAAGTACACCGGCGGCGAAGGCTTCGACATCATCTTCGACACCGTGGGCGGAAAGACCCTCGACACGTCCTTCACCGCGGCACGCACCTACACCGGCCATGTCGTCAGCGCCCTGGGCTGGGGCACCCACAGCATCGCCCCGCTCTCCTTCCGCGGCGCCACCTACTCGGGCGTCTTCACCCTGCTGCCCATGCTCACCGGCCGTGGCCGCGAGCACCACGGTGAGATCCTGCGGGAAGTCGCCGCCCTGACCGACAGCGGGTTGCTCAAGCCCGTTCTCGATCCCCGCCGTTTCACGCTGGACACCGTCGCCGACGCCCACACCGCAGTGGAGACCGGCGCCACCACCGGCAAGGTTGTCGTTGACATCAAGGCGTGACTCCCGAGGTCGTGCGGTCCCGGGGTTGTGTGGACCTGGGCGAGCGGGGCCGGGGTGAGCGGGCCCGGCCCTCCTGATCACGGAGCCAGGGCCCCAAAAGAGCCGAGTCGGCTGCGGGCCCGGACCGTTACGGGCGTCCGGATGGCCAGGCGTGACCGGCCCGTGTCTCGCCAACCGGTCGCGGCGTCCACGGTCGCCAGAGGAAAGCACCGTCGGATGGTTGTCGGACACGCGCTCATTGCCTACGACAGTACGTGTCCGGAGTTGCACCCTCTGGCGTATCGGAGGGGGATGCTCACGTGCCGTCCGTGTGCAGCGCCGGCCTTACTCAGGTGTGGCTGGCGAGGAGTCGGCGGGCTGCGGTCTTCGCCTCGTCCACGACGGTGCGGTCCTGCAGCAGGCGGCCGGAGGCCAGGGCGCCGTCGATCAGGAGCCCGATGTGCCAGGCGAGCGACTCGGGAGTCTCGGCCCCGGCCTTCTCGCTCAGCTCGGTCAGCCACGCCTGACGGCGCCGCGTGTGCTCCAGGGTGATGGCCCGGGCCTCCGAGTCCGGCTCGGCCTCGACGGCGGCACTGACGAACGGGCACCCGAAGAAGCCGTGCCGGTCGAAGGCGGCCTCCAACGCGTCGAAGAGGCCGACGAGCTGCTCGCAGGCGTCGTGGCCCGCGCGCTCAGCGGCGCTCTGCAGCTGGCTCATCCAGGAGTCGTCGGTTCTGCGCAGGTACGCGGCGATCAGCTCCTCCTTGGTGCGGAAGTGCGCGTACAGGGTCGACTTCGCAACGCCCGAAGCGTCGATGACCTGATCGACACCGACACCGCGCAGTCCGTGCGCGTAGAACAGATCGGCTGCCGCAGTGAGGATCTTCTCCTCGGACTTGGTCTTCCGGAATCGCGTCGCCATGGCTTTCCTCCTTAATCGGACATACTAGTTCGTCTGATTTAAGGAGGGCAAGGCCACCTGGTGAAGCACCGGGGAGAGCTCCTGGGGCGAGTTCTCCCCGTGGTAGGCCACGAAGGGCTACCTCTCCAAACGGGCTTCGGAGCCGCACCAAGTCGGCGTCATGCCGCCTGCCGGGCAAAGATGCTGAGTTGCTGGGCCGGGCCCGCGGTGCGGACATCCCCGCCGGCTCCCGGTGTGCAGCACGTGTCGGCAGGCGGCGGGGATGAACTGTGGGTCACGGCCGGGCAGATCACCGGCCGCTGGGCCGGCGGCGGTGGGCGGGGGAGTGGGACGGTAGTGCTCCTCGGCGAGGTGATCCAACGTGACGGAGTCTGGGCAGATGGTGCGACCGCACAGGCCGGACGGCCTAGCGTACGGGGTTCAGCCCGGCACGGATGTCCGGTGACCGGCGGCCCGGTTGGGCGTGGTCGGCACCAGGGGTGACAGGATGGCCCCATGAGCAACGTGTACTTCGACATCAGCATCAACGGCGCCCCCGCCGGCCGAATCGTCTTCAACCTCTTCGACGAGGTCGTCCCGAAGACCGCGCGCAACTTCCGTGAGCTGGCCACTGGCCAGAACGGCTACGGCTACGCCGGTTCGGGGTTCCACCGCATCATCCCCCAGTTCATGCTGCAGGGCGGTGACTTCACCAACCACGACGGAACCGGCGGCAAGAGCATCTACGGTGAGAAGTTCGAGGACGAGAACTTCGCACTGAAGCACGACCGTAAGTACCTGCTGTCGATGGCGAACGCCGGCCGCAACACCAACGGCTCGCAGTTCTTCATCACCACCGTCCTCACCCCGTGGCTCGACGGCAAGCACGTCGTCTTCGGCGAGGTCGTCGAGGGCCAGGAGCTCGTCGACCGGATCGAGGCTTTGGGCTCGCAGTCCGGCGCCCCCAAGGGCAAGGTCGAGATCGCGGCCTCCGGCGTGGTCGACGGCGGCTGATCCCGGCCTCTCGGGGGCCGCGGCATTTCGTCGACGGGATGCCTCAGACCCCGGTGGGTAGTCAAGTGGCATGCCGTGACGAAGGAGGGACCGGTATCCGCTGCTGGATCAGGCAGGCGGGCGGCTCCGATGGAAACGCCGGGGTTGCTCCTCCTGGCCGTTGCCTGACCGGCCACCCTCGCCAGGTACCTGACGGGCACACAACTGAGAGATCACGCTGAGTAAGGTGACGGCCGTGTTCCGCGAGATCATCGCCCGGCCCGGCCCGGCCTGGCTGAAGCATGAGGGTGCGCCGGGTCCGCGGGACAGAAGACGGCGGTGTGTGGGGCTTTCGGTCACCGCTGTGGCGCTTTTGCTCCTGGGCGGCGGCGCGTACGGGCTGTGGGCTTCCAAGGATGGCGGGGGCACGGTGGGGGCGGCACGTACGGCGGAAGGGTCGGCAACACCCTCTCCGGTCGCCAGCCCCACGTTCCCGCCCCTTGGAGTGAGCGTGTATGGCCCGCCTGCGGCGGTCGGGACTCCCGCCTCGTTCCCCGATATCACCTACCGGGCGGCCGGCCCGCTATCGAAGGCGACGGGCTCGGCTGCGGTCTACCGGTCGAAGGGGGCGGTCACGGCCGCGGAGGCGACGCGCCTGGCGGACGCGCTCGGGGTGGGAACCCTGCGGCTGGCGAGACAGACCTGGACGACCGGGGCGTCCAGGTACGGCAGGTGGCCGGAGGCCGATCTGGGCGAGTCCGCGCCTGGGGGCTGGAACTACAAGAGATGGGCGTCTGGTGGCACGGACCGCTGCGAGCACAGGGACAAGTGCGAATACACACGCTCCGGGGGCGCCTTGCCGAGCGACCGGCTCGCGAAGTCGGTCGCACTGCCTGTGTTCCGGAAGCTCGGGCTGGGGAATGCCAAGGTGACCGTGCGGCGCCAGGAGTGGCGAGGGGCGACGGAAGTGCGGGCCGACCCGGTGGTCGACGGGCTGCCGACCGTCAACTGGGACACGAGGCTGGTAATCAATGGGGACGGGCGCATCGTGGAAGGCAGTGGGTTACTGCGGCTTCCCGTCAAGGACACCGAGTACGCGCTGATCGACGCGGACGACGCGGTGCAGCAGCTCAACGCGGCCCAGCCGGCCCACACCGCAACATCGGGGAAGCAGCTGGTCGAGGCCACGGTGGACGGGGCGCATCTCGTACTGGCGACGGCGACCGTACGCCATGGTTCGGCCCTGGCACCGTTCTGGGCCTTCGACGTCCGTGGGCCGGATGGCACGAGGTCCGTCGTGATGGTTCCGGCGCTCACGCTGGATGACCAGTTCCGCATCGTCCTCCGGTGAACACGGCGAAGGCGGCGCCCCCGGCGGGCGGCACCACGCGCGACGGCGTCCATCAGCCCGTTGTAGCCGCTGTGCTGCAGGGCGTGCCCGGCACGAGGCTGCGCGGCACCCGCTGCCTCCGCTGAACGCTGCGGAGAAGGGATGGCCTGCGATGGTGTGGACGCCGGCTGCGGGTTACCGCTTCAGCGGAGGGTGGCTTTGGACAGGCCGGGATCGATGCCCGGCCTGTTGCACCGGGACTGGCGTTGGTGGTGTGGCGTCCGGCCCTGGCCGCTGGCAAGGGTGTGACTCGTCGGGGCGGACGCGGCTGTCGCCTGATGAGCCGGGCTGGATGTGTATCACTCGTTCGGCGGGCCTGGGGTGCAGCCGGTTGCCGTACCCGGAACTCTAGGATCCATTACCTGGCAAATTAGTTGCGTTTGTTCTTGTTTGGTACGGGCGGGTTGACGGCACCACTGAAGGAGGCGGGATGTCGCACCACGCCGGGAGGACCCGCTGGAGGCGTTTCGCGGTGGTCCTGCTGTCCGGCATCGCGGCGTGCGCGACGGTCGCGATCGCCATGGCGCAGGGAGCGCTCGCCGCCTCGTTCTTCATCTCCGGCCAGAAATTCCAGATCACCGCCGACTCGTTGACCGCCCGTGGGTTCAGCCTCTACGGCATGGTCGACGTGACCAGGAAAGGCGAGCTCGTACCTGTCGTGGTCAGCGGTTTTAGGCATGCCACGCTCAGCGGCCTGTGCCAGTCCGTCGTCGTCGAGGTCCCGGTGCTGGGCACGCAGACGCTGCGCCTGACCGGCAGTGGCCGGCCGGCCGAGGCGTCGGACCTGTTCATCGACGCAACGACCCAGACGGCCCAACGCGGGGATTTCAGCGGCCTCGACATCGGTGTCGCCCAGGGTGCCATCACCAAGGGCCCCGTCGATCCCGGAGACAAGGCCTCCCGCTTCTTCGACCCCGACGGCGTCGGCCAGCAGGCTGCGTCGGCCACCCTGACGGACGTGCGGGTGAGCGCGCTCGCACTCTCTGCCGGCACGATCAGCGTTCCGGGACTGCGCCTGCAACTCGAGAAGGGCAACCACGCATGCCCCTGACCCGGATGGCCCCTCCGCAAGGGCCAAAGGGCCCGGGTCTCACGTCCTCCTCACGGGACCACGACACCACTGATCAGGACAGGACACGTGATCACCACCCCCTTCGGCAGACGACGCGAACGGCTCATCACCGCACCGGAGCTCTGGCGCAGGTTCAGCAGGTGGCGTGGCGAACGCCCTTTCTGGGCCGGGCTGTTCACATTCACCGCCGGCCTGCCCATCCTCTACTGGCCCTATGCGCACCTGGACCTGGGCGGGGTGCCGCTCGCCCTGTCGACGACGTCGGGTGCCGGGTCCCTGGTGATCGGCGTTCTGCTGCTGGTCCTGGGCGTCGCGCTCTGCTACCGCCCCCACCTTCGTGTGTTCGCCGGGATCGCCACCCTCCTGCTCGCCCTCATCTCCTTTCCCGTCGCGAACTTCGGCGGCCTCTTCCTCGGTGCGGCATCCAGCTTGATCGGTGGCTCCCTGGCCTGCGCATGGATGCCGCCCACGGCCGGCGAGCCGTCGAGTGACCGCAGGGCCCCGGCGGTTGCGGAAGGAGAGGGCCGGCGTGGCATCTGAGCTCCGCACCAGCTCGGCCTGCGCTTTCTTGAGGGACGCGCAGGTGTACGCGCACACCGCCGACGAGGAGCATTCGGGGCGGGCCGCGGACGCCTTCAGGTGGTGCTTCAAGCTACGCCAGTTTCGCTGCCTTGCCGGAGCAGGCGGGTGTACGGCGAACGCAGCGCGCTGATGCCAAGCGTAACGCGTAGTGCTCTGCGCAAGCTCGGCACGTCTGGCTCAACGGAGGGTGTAGCCGCACTGGTTGGTCAGGGCATCCGTGATGACGAGTGCGGGGCCTTGCGGGTGCCGGTTGTTGGGGTCGATGGGAGGCTGTGATGGTGCTCGTTGAACCTCGCCAGATGTTGCTCTCGTTAGCGTCTCTAATCAGCTAAGCGATCCCATGCGGACCGTGAGGTCTGACACGGGTTCTGCCCACCTGGGCGGGGACGCATGAGCGTGGAGATGGAAGCCTGCGCCCAGTGTTGCTCCGCGTGGCCGGTG
>NZ_JBITGJ010000140.1:0-14949 GCF_044456925.1 Streptomyces sp. NPDC050743 | reverse complement strand
CGGATCGCCCTGACGGCGATCCGGCTGTCCCTGCCCTGCTCCGCAGGAGTCCGATTCCTCCCCGGCCTGAAGGCCGGGGCATCCTCGGAGGAACCGGTGATCCCTGTGGGCGACGCCGAAGCGGGTGGAGAACCCGGAGACGGCGTTGAGGTGCGGTCACCCGCCCGTGCGTGCCTTCCCGGCACAGGCGCCTACGACGGCAGGGAGACCCGCACGGCTTGCTTCAGCATGCCGCTGAGCCGCCAGACGACAGCGGCGGACAGAGCGGCAGCGCAGACGTACAGGAGATCGCTTTCCATGACCCGCTGCAACGCCTGGCTGGTCTGGTCGGCAGTGTGTGCGTGCTTCAGCGCGGACAGTGCGTCGGCGCCCGCGGCGCCCGCGGCGAGGACGGAGAGCCACCAGCAGGTAAGCAGGGGATGGCCGCGCTCACGCCGCGACACCGGCCGGGCGGCGGCCCACAGGTCGTTGACGAACATCTTCAGCACGAATACATCGGCAACGGGAACCACCCAGCCGAAGAACAACCAGGCGCGCCGGCGACGCTGCCCCTCGGGCCAGACCAGCTCCGCGAGGTCGCGCATGCGGGACATCCAGACGCTGAAGACCAGCACGGTCACGAGGGTGGCGCCGTTCCACCAGCCCCTCAGATTCCCGAACCACATGTCGGCGTTGAGCAGCGGCAGCGCCTCGCTGCCGTCCGGCTGAGCCGGCAGTGGCGGTGCGTGCAGCACTTGGTACTTGTGCCATGCCGCCACCCCGGCAGCCGCGGACAGCATCGCGTACGCGGCGAGCACACCGCACGTCCACCGGGTCAGCCCGCCCAGCGCCGCTGCAGCCCTTCCCACCCCACACCTCCTGGAAGCCGCCCGTTGGGGACTTCCCGCAGGTCGGCGGGCGATCCTAACCTCACGCGGATGCGGAAGTCACGGGCACGCCCACCGAGCCGCGACCACCCGCTCGGCGGGCCTGTCGCCCACGGCGGCGATGATCAGGCTCGGTCAGTCCGGCGTCGTCGAGTCGCGAGCATGGGGTGGTCCGTGCGGGGCCCTCGATTTGGAGCATCGATGGTGGAGCGCGCGCGAGGCCTGAGGCGGCGGGGTGGGGCGCTGCCACGGTTTCGTCTTCGATCCCGAGGTGCTTTTCCAGGCATGCCCGTGCGCTGGTGCTGGTGTCGGCGACGAGGAGCAGCTCGGCGAGGGGCAACGGCAGGAAACCCTGCTCGTCCCTGTGTCGGAGCTGGAGGACCAACCCGTCGCAGCAGCCCGTCATGTTCAGCAGCACCGCGGGTTTGTCGCACAGGCCATGCTACTTCAGCTCGGCGAACGTCATGAGCGGCCGCGTGCGAGGATGCTGCCGTGCTGGATGAGATCGACGCGGTGGACTGGGGTTCCATACCGGGCCATTCCGCCTGGTATGAACCGGATCGTGTCGCCCGTGGTCTCCGTGCCTTGGCCGAGGCGGCAAACCTGGTACAGGCGGCGGACGCCGGCTCGCGGCTCGGCGGCGGTGGAATCGTTCATGGTCACAATGCCGCCGTGTTCCCAGCCGCTGTGGTTGCGGCCCCGCTGCTTCTGGACATCGCCCAGCAGGGTCACCCGGCGGCCAGGGACACCGCGTTGGGGCTGCTTGCCGAGGCTCTGTCGTGCTATCCGCATGCCGGGTACACGCGGGTGGTGGCTCCTGACGGCATCGCGGTTCCCATCTGCTGTGCCATCGCCCGCCATCTGCGAGCCCGCACCGATTTCCTTGTCGGGCTGGGCAAGAGGGGCAAGTCATTGCTGGCCGACGCGGCCGCGCACTGGCGATTCGAGATCCGCGAGTGTGTGGCCGACGGCGGCGACACGGCGGCCTTCGGCATCTTGGCCGGCTCTCTCCCCGACGGCGTGCACGCGGCGGAAATGCATCTCGCTGGCGCCGTCACCGTGCTGAGCGAAATCACCCTCGAATACCCGCCCGCGGAGGGCTCTCCGGAAGCATGCCTGCGGGTGATCGCCCGGCATCCGTGCGAACTGCCGCCAGGTGCCATTCTGTTTCCGGCGGAGTGCGGGGATCGCGTGCACTGACCGGCTTCCAGTTGCCGGCTCGGTGGGGAAGACGGTCTCCCAACGGAGTCCTAATAGTGCCGTGACCGCAAACGATCACCGGGCGTGGTGTGACGGCTGGGTGTCGGCAGCGGTGTATGTCGCGCAGGTCAGCTGAAGGTCGTGCCTTGGTCTGTCAGTTACCTGGTCTAGGGTCGCCGGCATGGCTGAGCCCTCCTTTCTGACCGCCGTCCGCGAGTCGTACGACACGGTCGCCGCCGACTACGTCGAACGTGTCCCGCCTCCAGCCGAGATGGACCCGCTGTCACGTGCGATGCTGGCGGGGTTCGCCGAACTCGTGCGGACGGCCGGTCTGGGGCCGGTCGCGGACCTGGGGTGCGGCCCCGGCCGCGTGACGGCGCACCTGGCCGGGCTGGGGGTGTCCGTCTTCGGCGTCGATCTGTCGCCGAAGATGATCGCTCTGGCCCGGCGCGTCTATCCGAACCTGCGGTTCACCGAAGGCTCGATGACCGCGCTGGAGATGAGGGACGACGAGCTCGGCGGCATCCTGGCCTGGTACGCCACCCACCACATGCCCCCGCAGTGGCTGCCGACGGTGTTCGCCGAGTTCCACCGTACGCTCGCGCCCGGCGGCTACCTGCTCTGGGGAGACTATGTCGGCGATGAGCGGCTGCAGCCCACCCAGGGCTATGGCCGTCCGGTGTCCTACGAGTCGTATCTCCTGCCCCTGGACCGCATGGTCGGCCTGCTGGAGCAGGCCGGTCTCGTCGTCACCGCGAGGCTGGAGCAGGAGCCTGGCGGACGGGTGAACAGACCGCACGCCTGCCTGTTGGCCCGCAAGCCCGAAAAGCCCTGACGGGGCTCGTTCCCGGGGTGAGGCCGCACTGTCCTGCCCCGGCGCAGTACCCGGCACGCCCCTCGGGAGCACCCACTGAACTGGTCCCGCCCGGCGCCGACACCGCCGGGCGACCGCCCGGCGCTGCCCTTGCCGAGGAACCAGCTCAGGAGACGAAGGGATGCTGGAGAACTAGGGCTTGATGCCCACACCCGTCCACAGGCTGACCTGGGCGTCCGTGGGCGGCTCAGCCGCTGCGGCGTCTGCGCTCGAAAGGTCGGGGCGCCAGCGGTGACCCATCGTGATGCCGGGGTCGAGCAGTTCCAGACCGTCGAAGAAACGCGCGACGTCGGCGCGGGAGCGGAACTGCACGGGCGTGCCCGCGTTGGTGTAGACGTCGGTGACCTTCTGCCAGGTGGGCGGATCGAGGTCGGGCGTGCAGTGGCTCAGTGCCAGAGCGCTGCCGGAGGGCAGGGCGTCGAGCAGACGGTTGACGATCCCGTACGGGTCCTGCTCGTCGGTGATGAAGTGCATCAGGGCGTTGAGGGACAGCGCCACCGGCTCGTTGAGGTTCAACACCTCGGAGAGGATCGGGGCGTTCAGCAGAAACGTGGGGTCTTTGACGTCAGCCTCGATGTATGCGGTGCGGCCCTGGGACGTGCTACGCATCAGGCGCTCGGCGTACTTCAGCACGAGCGGGTCGTTGTCGGCATAGACGACCCGGGCGTCAGGGACGACGGACTGGGCCACCTGGTGCAGGTTCGGCTCGGTGGGGATACCGGTGCCGATGTCCAGCCACTGGCGGATGCCGTGCTCGCGGGCAAGGACCCGAGTCGCCCGGTGCATGAAAGACCGGTTCTCACGCGCGCACACGAAGATGCCGGGATAGACGGCCGCGACCGTCTCGGCTGCCTGCTTGTCCACCTCGAAGTGGTCCTTGCCGCCGAGGTAGTAGTCGTACATGCGTGCGGAGTGAGGCCTGCTCGTGTCGATGTCCCGCGAGGCCGGCGTGCTGCTCATGCTGTTCCCTTCCATAGTTGCGTGGCGTACAGAGCCGGGGCGGGCGACCTCGTGGCGGCGCCTTCTCCCGATCGCGCTGAGGTTCAGCCGGCCGTCAGATGATCGGCGAGGCCCTTCTTGACTCCCTCGAGGAATGCGCTGATCTCCTCGGTGGTGTAAATCAGCGCGGGCCCCGAGGGATCGGTCGACTGGCGCAGGGCGATGCGGCCGTCGGCGAGTTGCTTCGTCTCCACGCACTGACCCCCGTTGGGCCCGCTCCACGGGCACTCCCAGCCGTGCTCACCAAGGTCGGAAGCAGGCATCCCGTTGTAGACACTGCCATGGCTTGCGGTCATGAGTACTCCTTGCGCATGTGTTGCAACAGCGCCCGGCTGTCCGCGGAGGAGGTCAGCAGCGCCATCCGGTTGTGGGCTTCCAGATGGGCGGCGACATCCGAGCGCTGGTCCAGGTACATGGAGGCGGTGAGGACCTCGCTGTAGACGACGTCGGGCAGCTCCGGCTCCGCGAACCGGAAGTAGGTGAAGGGGGCGCACGCGCCGACATGGGCGCCTGCGGAGAACGGAACGACGTCGATGCTGACGTGTTCCAGCTCCGATGCTTCGAGGAGCCGGTCGATCTGCGCTCGCATCACCTCTGCCCCGCCGACGACGCGGTGCAGGACGGCCTCCTCCATCACCACCCACAGCGTGGGAGCCTCCTTGCTCTCCAGCAGTTCCTGCCGGCGCAGCCGCAGCTGGACGCGCCGCTCCAGGTCTTCCTCGGAATCATTGGGAAAGCCGCCGCGCAGGACGGCGCGCGCGTAGTCGTACGTCTGCAGGAGCCCGGTGACGTAGTGCGGCTCATAGGTACGCAGCGTCGTGGCGCTGGTCTCCAGGCTGACGTAGGCCGAAAACCAGCTGGGCAGCACGTCGCGGTAGTCGTGCCACCAGCCCGGTTCGTTGGCCCGCTCGGCCAGCGCGACGAACTCGTCGATCTCCTGCCGGTCGGCTCCGTAGGCCTCCAGCAACCTCTCCACGTACAGCGGCTTGAGAGCGACCTCTGCCTTTTCCAGGCGCCGGACCGTCAGCGGCTTCACCCGCAGGGCCTTGGCAGCGTCCTCGAGCGACACGTCGGCGCTCTGCCGCCGCTCCCGCAGCCGCCGGCCGAGGATCATCCGAAGAACCGTTGGCGCGTTGGTCCCCGCCCCCGAACGACCCTCCATCACGCAAACCCCAATCCCTGACAGCACGTCACTCTGACGCGCTCCACGGCGACTTGATGATGACACCAGCTGGATACCGCCTGGCTGAAATTATCAGGGAAGCAGTTGCAGCGTGAAGTCGACTGCGAGCATAGTTACATGTGTGAGCATTTCAGCCGGACGCTCAGACCCCCATCGTCAACGACCAGCCACATCCACAGAGTTGTCGCCACCGAACGTCGAGGGCGCACGTCAAATCGAACATGCCTGTCGGGAAGGCATTGCCGCAGCTCCACATCCTCGCGGCCCCGGCCTCGCAGGGAAGGCAACCACCATGTCCCCCCACACATCGCTCCTCACCTCCTCCTCAAACGGCACAGGCAGCGGCTTCTCGCGCGGAGCGGCCGTGACCTCGACGGGCTTGATGCATCGCTCCCATCCATGGCTCGGCCACCTGGTGACGGACTCCGCGACAGGACGGCGAGGAATTCTCCGCGCCATCGCACCGGAGGGCACGGCGCCGGCGCCGGTCGCCTGGCTGGCCCCGCGGCGAGGCGGCATCGAGTGGACAACGGCGCCCGAAAACCTCACCGATCCCGCGCCGATCACGCCGATCAGCCGCCCGGAAGGGACGACGTGAGGCGGCGGATCGCCCTCGTGCCGTTCGCCACGGCCGTCGCTGCCGTGGCAGGTCATTCCCCGCATGCCTGAGGTGGTGCCAGGGTAGTTCGCTCCGATCGCCGTGGCGCGTACCCAGTACTGTGACCGGGAGCGTTCGCCGGGTCAGCCCGATCAGTCCGATCGTGCTGTTTCCCACCTCTATGAGGTTTGGCGAGCCAGGCCGTCGAGTTCTCCGCGGCCGGTGCACCAGAGGAGTACCTGGGGTGGGGTCTCCGGGCGGGGCGGCGGGGAAGAGCCGGTTGAGTACTGCTGCGCTCAGCGGTGCTGGTGGCAGCCAGTCCACGGACAATCCCTGCGTGATGTCGTAGGGGTGCAGCAGGGTTTAGGCGACGCCCATCGCCGCGAACCCTTCGGGGTCGCACGGGCCCCAGTGCCAGGCCCTCAGGGTCGGCTTGGCTGCGGTCAGGGCGCTGCTGAGCAATCCGCCGCAGGCGGTGACGGCCTGGAGTACTTCGGCTGGTGTGGCAGTGGGGCGAACGTTCAGGCCGATGGGAAGGTAGGCGTCGGCGGGCTGTGCTGCCAACTGCCCTGCGTAGGCCAGTTGAGACTCCTTGCGGTCCGTGTCGTGGGAACCGCCTCGTCGCAGAGCTGCGCGAAGTGCTGCGGCAGTTCGCCGACGGTAACGACGCGACCAACCGGCGTGCGCACCGGGCCGTTTCCTGCCCACGATTTACCTGCCCGCTCCCGTGCCCTGCCTCCCGGCCGGGGCCTCGTACCGGTCGAGGCCGCGTCCGCGACGAACGGTCGGCTGCCGTCCTCTGGCAGGGCGTAGAGGAAGCGCCAAGTCCCGCCTACGATCGGGCCAGGCCGATCACCGTGGCGGTGCCCAAGGTCCCGGTACGGGACACGCGCCCCCGGTCAACGTGCCGAGCCTTCCGCGCCGGCTCCGCAGCCGGACCAGCGCTCGACGCGTACGAGCCACTCCGCGAGGAGGGCGCGCAGGAGTGCGGGTTGCTCGTGGGGCAGGGCGTGTCCCGCGTCGTCGACCACAGCGAGCGAGGCGTGCGGGTAGTGGCCCACGAGGTCGGCAGCGGCGGCATACCCGACCGTGGAGTCCAGCCGCCCCGCCACGACCACGGTCGGACCCGCGTAAGCCGGCGCGTGATCGAAGGTGAGCGCCCACCGTTCGCCGATTCGCTCGAGCGCTGCCTGGTCGACGAGTGCTGCGGCTGGGGCCACGTAGCGTTCGTACCGTTCGAGCATCTCCGGGGTCTGGATCACGAAGTAGCTCCGGAAGACGTCGTCACCGATCGCACCCGATCCGGCGACCACGCGGTGCCCGGGTACATCGCGCAGTCCTGGCAACAACGGACAGACGAGCGCGAGACCAGCGACTTGCGCCGGGCGCCTCGCGGCCATCGCCTGCGCGTAGTACGCGCCCGCCGAGTGACCGATGAGGAGGTGCGCACTCCCGCCCGTCACCTCGTCGGCGAAGTCGAGCAGTGTGTCGAGGACGTCGTCGGCGCTGCGCAGCGTCTCGGGGGCGATGGTCCGGCCCGTTCCGGGGAGGTCGGGATAGATCCGCCGCAGCCCCGCAACGCCGTCGAGAGCCGGCTCGAAGCAAGCCTCGGCCTCGCGGTGGTCGACTCCGGCGCCGTGGAGTACCAGCACGGGTCGGCCGGTCCCGTGCTCCACGCAGTGGACCACCACCTGCCCCACTCGGATCTCCATCCCGGCACGCTAACGGTGCAGGGGCCGTCGCGACAACGCGGCCGCGTCCGGCACGACAGATGTCGGCCCGCCCTCGAACGGGGCCCGGCCATGCTCAGGGTCAATCGCACAG
Organism: Streptomyces sp. NPDC050743; assembly: GCF_044456925.1. Classification (NCBI taxonomy): domain Bacteria; kingdom Bacillati; phylum Actinomycetota; class Actinomycetes; order Kitasatosporales; family Streptomycetaceae; genus Streptomyces; species Streptomyces sp. NPDC050743. The sequence goes on along the minus strand of NZ_JBITGJ010000140.1, from coordinate 7,405 downwards.
CAGGGTCTGCGGTGGCGGTGCTCGGAGCGCTTGGATCCGGTACGGGAAGTGAGTCGGTACGGGAGGTATTGAGCGGCGGCGGAGCGGATCATGGCCCTAGGCTCCCGGCATGTCTGGTCCGACGCTGGTGATCGAGTTGGCGGAGCCCGTCCCTCCGGCCACGCTGCGGGAGTTCCGCGCGTTGATGATGGAACTCTCCGCCCACTTCGAGGAGAAGCGACCCGGGTTCTTCGACGTCAACGTGCCCGCTGAGCGACTCGGCGTCGAGGACAGGCGAGAGGAGGACTGGCGAAAGCCTTTCCCTCTGTCCCTCCTCGGCAACACGTCAGTGGATGACCAACTCGCCGCTCTGGTGGGATTCAATCCGCAGCGCGAGGACTGGCGTCGGCCTTTCCTGGTCTACCTGATGGGGCCGGGTGCCGGTGACGAGGACGTCTTCGAGGCCGAGCACGCGGACGAGTCCGAGGTGGAGGCCGTACTCGGCTTCAGGCCGACCCATGCCGTCAATGTCAGCGCCTGCTGCAGTCGTGGGATCGACCATGTGGCCACGGCCCTGCTGACGGCGACCGTCATGGACGTCATCGGGGGTGTGGCCAAGGCCGATCTGCTGGACGGACAGGCGTCGGTCGTCGCGGGCCTTCGGGGGGTGCTGGGCATCACGGACGACGAGTGGACGGTGCTGGGCACGGCGGAGTTCCTGCGGGCATGGGCCAGGCAGCCCGGCTTCCGGCTGGTCAAGTAGCGCAGGCGGATCCGCGGCGGGGGTGATCCGGTGATCCGGAGCATGCGCCGGGTTGCCTGATCATGCGGCGAGAGCGGGTCCGCTCCCCCAGCGCAAGCCCTTGGAGTCGACCGGCTGGCTGCTCACAGCGTTTCCGAGGCAGGTGCCCGGCGCGCGGAAGGCAGCCCGACGCCCGCGTGCCGCAAACCCTTCAGTCCGGTCTCACCCGCCGTCCACCAAACCGGATCAGGGTCTGAGGGCTTCCGGTGCATGCATCGTGCACCCACCGACCTTGCTGAGGACGACATGTGCCTTGACGGACACTGCGAACACAACGCGGATTCCCTCGCACCCGACGCCACGCACGGCGACGACTCGGGTGCTGGACTGGGACGGCGGCGGCTGCTTGCCGCTGGGGTGGCCGGAGCGGCCGCCCTGACCCTCGCCCCGGTCTCCTTCGCGCAGGCCGCCGACGGCTCCTCCGGCGGCACCCCGCCGGCCGGTTCCGAGGTCACCCGCGTCATCACCGGGTTCCTGGAGACCGGGGCCGCGGACTTCGTCTACCTGCCCGTCGAAGTGCCCGAGGGCGTGCAGAAGATCGCCGTCTCGTACTCCTACGACAAGCCGGCCGTCCCTGCCGGCACGCCAGGCAACTCCTGCGACATCGGCGTGTTCGACGAGCGGGGCATCGCGCTCGGCGGCCGTGGTTTCCGCGGCTGGTCCGGGGGTTTCCGCACCTCGTTCGAGATCTCCAACAGTGATGCCACGCCGGGGTACCTGCCCGGCCCGGTCGGCGCCGGCACCTGGCACGTCGTGCTCGGGCCGTACCAGGTGGCGCCGCAGGGCATGAACTACCGGGTCCAGGTGACCCTGACCTACGGCGAGCCCGGTCCCGCCCACGTGAACAAGTACCCGCCGCAGCGGGCCAAGGGGCGCGGCCGCGACTGGTACCGCGGCGACTGCCATCTGCACACCGTCTACTCCGACGGCAAGCGCCTGCCGAGTGAGGTCGCGGCCGGCGCCCGTGCCGCCGGGCTGGACTTCATCGTCTCCACCGACCACAACACCCCGGCCTCGCACGGCGTGTGGGGCGAGTACGCCGGATCGGACCTGCTGATCATCACGGGTGAGGAAGTCACCACCCGCAACGGGCACTGGCTGGCCCTCGGACTGCCTCCCGGCGAGTGGATCGACTGGCGCTACCGCTCGCGCGACGACGCCTTCGGCCGCTTCGCGCGCCAGGTGCGCCGCGGCGGCGGCCTCGTGGTCCCCGCGCACATGTACTGCGCGTACGTGGCCTGCCAGTGGAAGTTCGGTTTCGACGACGCCGACGCCACCGAGGTGTGGACCGGCCCGTGGACCTACGACGACGAGCACGCGGTCAGCACCTGGGACCAGAAGCTCGGCGAGGCCGTCCGCACCGGCAAGCGCTGGCTGCCGGCCATGGGCAACAGCGACGCGCACAGCGATCCGCAGGTCATCGGCCTGCCGCACAACGTGGTGTACGCGGACGACCTGGCCACCGACTCGATCATGGACGGTATCCGAGCGGGCCGTAACTGGATCGCGGAGTCGCCCTCCGTCAAGCTGAAGTTCACCGCCAGCGGGCACGGCGCACAAGCCGGTATCGGCGAGAAGCTCAGCGTGCCGGCCGACGCGCCGGTGGATGTCCGTCTCGACGTCCAGGGCGTGCCCCACGGCACCGTCCGCTTCATCACCGACGAGGGCCAGATGCACCAGGAATCGGTGGACGCCTCCGGCTCCGGCACGGTGGTGTGGCGGACGACGGCTTCACTAGCGGCGTACGTGCGCGCCGAGGTGCGCCACCCGATGGCGGACGGCAGCCCGGGGCAGGGCAACACCATGGGGGACGCGCTGCTGTTCGGTCCCATGGCCGCCCTGACCAACCCCATCTTCCTGACCACGACGTCGGCTCCGCGCGGCTGACGAGGGCTTGTTCCCCACGCCGGCGAGATTCCTCGTCTCGCCGGCCCGGACAAGCGAGGTCGTCATCCGATGGTCAGCTCACCCGCGACGCCCCTAGCATCGATGAAATGACTCATCACCATGTGGATCCAGCGACGATCACCCCGGAGATGGCCGTGCAGATTCGCACGTGGCGAGTCGAGGAGGACTTCAGTTGGCGCGCCGTGGCGCAGGCCGCGACCGACCTATGGGGCTCCGAGTTCGGCAGCAACCAGCTCTTCGGTGAAGACCTCTGCGTAGCCGCCGCGCAGGTGTTGGGTGAAAACCCCCGCAAGGAACCGTGGATGTGACGCCCTCCGGTGGGTCCCTCGGATCAGCGGGCGGACCGGATGAAGCCAACAACGATGTGGGGTCCCGCCTGGAAGACGGTGGCGGTCTTCTCGTAGCGGGTGGCCGGGCCCCGCAAGTTGTTGAGGCGATTGATGCAGCGTTCTTCGGTGTTGCGCCGCTGCAGGCCTCGCGGTCGAAGGCCGGCGGGCGGCCTCCTCGACGGCCCTTGCGTCAGGTACACACCCACATCCCCGGCATTGGCCACCAGCAGGTCGAGGCCGCCCATCCGCTCCGCGGCCTCGTCGACGGCCAGGGCGAGCGCGTGTCCGGATCCGCGACGTCCGCCTGGACACCCGGCAGCGCTGACTCCTTCAGCCTTTTGGGATCGGATCCCGTCCGCAGACGCTGACTGCCGCCCGCTCTTCCTCAAGCGCCCGGCCGATGGCCAACCCGATGCCGCTGCTTCCCGGTGATGAACGCCGCCTTCCCCGCAAGTCCCAGATCCACCGTCGCAACCTGTCATCAGGCGACGACACGATCAACCCCCTTGATCCCTCAGGTCAATACCCGCATCTCGGCCCTGAAGAGCGCCAGGAAGGCAGCGAGCGCCTCGACATCGCGGATGCCGGGTCCCGAGGGTGCCTGCCCAGTTGGAGCAGGCGGTGCCGTGGCAGGACCGGCGGCCGCCAGTCTGCGTCGACTGAGGGCGCCGCCTGCATCCCGGCACCTGGGCCCGACCGGGCATGGCGCGCCGGCCCGGCCGAAGCCCGGCGTCCGCGGCCCCGGACGCCGATCGGGGTATCGCATGCCGTCTGCGAGAATGGGAGGCTCTCACAGCGCCGCGGTACGCGGTGGTCATCGCCCAACAGGAGCACGCACGGTGTCGGCACAGCACGGAACCCCCTCTTCCTCCGGGGGGCGTAAGCGCCCCGGAGCAGGCGAGGGCCGCCAGCAGCCCCCCTCCGCGGGAGGAGGCAAGCGGTCCCTTGCCGCCGGCGGGCAGGGGCATGCGTCCCAGGCGGGCGAGCGCAAGGGGGTGTCCGCGGCGCAGGGCCGTAAGCGTGCCGCGTCCACGGACCAGGGCCCAGAGCGTACCGGCGCCGGCCAGGACCGCAAGGCGCAGCAGGCGGGAAAGAGCTCGCCGAACCGGAAGAACCGGCCGGACCAAAGGGGCCAGGACCGCAAGGCGTCCCGCGACCGCAATGCACCCCCGAGCCGCGGAGCCTCCCAGGACCGCAAGGACCTGCAGGCCGACTGCGCCGGCTGTTTCGGCTTGTGCTGCGTGGCCCTGCCCTTCGCCCGCTCCGCGGACTTCGCAGTCGACAAAGCGGCCGGACAGCCGTGCTCGAACCTCCAGTCGGACTTCCGCTGCGGCATCCACGCGCAACTGCGTGAGAAGGGCTACCCCGGCTGCACCGTCTTCGACTGCTTCGGCGCCGGGCAGAAGGTGTCCCAGATCACCTTCGGCGGCACCGACTGGCGTCAGGCGCCGAAGACGGCGCGCTCCATGTTCGCGGTCTTCCCGGTGATGCGGCAGCTGCACGAACTGCTCTGGTACGTCACCGAGGCCCTCGATCTCGCACCGGCCCGCCCCGTCTACAAGGAGTTGCGGCGGGCGCTGGCCCACATCGACGGCCTGACCCGCGGCAGCGCCGAGTCGATCACCGGGCTCGACGTGAACGCGCTGCGTGGCGAGGTCAACACGCTGCTGCTGCGGGCCAGCGAGCTGGCCCGGGCCCAGGTCCCGGGTCGCAAGAAGAACCACCGCGGAGCCGACCTGATCGGCGCGAAACTGGCCGGCGCCGACCTAAGGGGGGCGAGCCTGCGCGGCGCCCTGCTCGTCGCCGCCGATCTCAGCGGGGCCGATCTGCGCGACGCCGACCTGATCGGGGCCGACCTGCGCGACGCCGACCTCAGCGGGGCCGACCTCACCGGCGCTCTGTTCCTCACCCAGGCACAGCTGAACGCCGCCAAGGGAGATGCGGCGACCGAGCTGCCTCCCACGCTCAGCCGACCCGCCCACTGGTAGGCGCGGGGATCACCACGGCGGTCACCACCAGCCCGTGACACACCCGCCACCGCCCGTCGAAGCTGTCCAGGCGCACCCCGCCCACGACGGGCCCGGGCACTTTCAGGACCGCGGTGAACGTACCGTGCTCCGGATCGGATGTGATCGCGCACTGTCCGAAGTCGAGCCAGCGTCCGGTCAGTGGGAACCACGCCTTGTACACGCTCTCCTTGGCGCTGAACAGCAGACGGTCCCAGTGCACGTCGGGGTGGGTGGCGTCGAGCCGCTCCAGCCAGGACCGCTCCTCGGGCCAGCGTGATCAACTCGCGTACGCCCTCGGCGACGGGTCCGTGGGGCTCCCCGTCCACGCCGAGTGACGCGACGGACGTGCCACACGCGCGACGGCGGCCGCGTGGTATCCCGCGCAGTGGGTCATGCTGCCGACGACGCCCTCGGGCCAGCGCGGTGCCCGGCGGGCCCACTTCGGGCCGCTCGCACCGAGCGCGAGCGGCCGGGGCGCCAGACCGAACCGCGCCAGCGCCCTGCGCGTGTACAGCCGGACCGAGCCGAACTCCTGCCGCCGCTTCTCCACCGCGCCGGCGATGGCCTCGGCCTCCTGAGGAAACAGCTCGACCCCGTCGACGGGGTCGTACAACTCGGCCACGGCGACATCCGCGGGTAGCAGCCCTCCCAGGGGACTGCTCGGCACCATGTCGTTGGACACTTCGTCCCCCGCCAGCTGAACAGCGGCACCGGGTGACACCCTCTGCCGCCGACTCCGCTCGGCAACGAGCACCGTCCCCACTCGTTGGCGGTGGCGTCGGTCCCCCAGGAGTTCACCGACGGCGGGTTCACCGAGGCTGAAGACCTCTCCCCGGCCATCTGGCAGCACAAGGACGGTCACCGTCGTGACTACGCCCGCTTCGCTCCCGAGCCCTGCGGCAGCGAGCTCTTCGCCCTGTCGTGGGAACTGCTGCCGTCCATCTGTCTCCAGGCCGGGAAGATCACCGGGCACAGCGTGGCGAGCAGATACACACCGCAACGGCGACCAGCGCCGAGGGCAGGCCGACCGCATCCTCGAGGAAGCCCGCGGCCAGGCCGCCCAGCGGAGTGACCAACTGGAATGAGGCTGTTGTCGCACTGAGCACGCGGCTGCGCAGTTCCTCCGGCACCGTCTCGTACGTCACTGCGGCCACGATGGGGTTGAGCACACCGCAGGCGAGACCCTCAACCGCCATCATCACCGCCAACGGCGCAAAAGTGTGGGTGAAAGCCGCCACGACGAAGCGCGGCAGGCCCACGATGAGAAACGCGACCGTGAACACCGGCCACCGCCAAAAGGCGCTGCCCACCGCGCCGTAGACCAGCGCCCCGGTGAGTGCGCAGACCCCGAACGTCGCGTCCAGCAGCCCCAGATCGACGGAACCACCGAGTTCCTCGCGGGCATGCACGGGGAGGAGCACGGCACTCCACCCCTGGTCGAGGCCCCTGGTCATCAGCGTCATCAGGCACAGGCTCATCAGCAGCGGCGTGGCCACCACGAAGCGATACCCCTCCCCCAGTTCACGACGGTAGGCACGCAACGACGTCGGCTCGGTCCGCCGCTGCGCCTGCGCCTCGGGCAGGCCGCGCACCCCGAACGCGAACAGCGGCGCGGACACGGCGAAGGTCGCGGCATCCACCAACAGGACGTTCTCGGCTCCGAGCACGGCGATCAGCACGCCACCGAGTGCCGATCCGGTCAGCGCTGCACAGCGTGACGCGCCGTCATACAGCCCGGCGGCCCTGGTCAGTGGCATTCCGGCGCGTTCGGCGAGTGTGGGCAACAGCACGCCGCGGGCCGTTTCACCCAGCGCACGGAACAGCCCTGTCACCGCCATCAGCAGGCACAGCATCCAGAAATGCAGGGTGCCGGCAAACCGCAGCAGCGGGATCGCCGCAACGGCGCCTCCGCAGGCGAGGTCCGACATGACGGCCACCCGCCGCCGCCCGATCCGGTCGATGACCGGACCACCGACGAGTGCGGCGAGCACCACGGGCAGCAGCGTGCAGAACGCAACGATCCCGGCCCTGGCGGCACTGCCCGTGCTCTGCAGCACGAACCACGGCACGCCCATGCTCGTGAGGCAATTCCCGGAGATCGAAACGAGGTTGGCGGCAAGGACCGTCGTCAGCGGACGGCCGTCACCCGGCAAGGAGTATTCGGGCACTACGGTGGTCTCCCATGAGGGGAAGCGCCCACCGCGAACGAAGCAAGTCAGCCGGTGGGCGAAGCGAAGTGGTCAGCGTCTGGCGCGCATGGCAAGGCGCGCCGCAGAGACTGGGCGTTCACCGGGTTCCTCCGAGGATGCCCCGGCCTTCAGGCCGGGGAGGAATCGGACTCCTGCGGAGCAGGGCAGGGATAGCCGGATCGCCGTCAG
>NZ_JBITGJ010000139.1:0-15070 GCF_044456925.1 Streptomyces sp. NPDC050743 | reverse complement strand
GGTTGGAACCCGGACGGTGCCGAGGGCGTAAGACCACCTGAGCCGCCGGCTCCGGTGGCGGCCTGAGCCGTAAATCCCCGCTCAGCCCTGGAGGGTGACGCATCCCCCTCCCTTCAGGGAGGGGAGCCTTCAACGAGTTCATGAAGGAGACCAGGATCACCAGGGCGGTGAGCTGCTCCTCGTCGTAGTGCTCGGCGGCGTGCGCCCACACTTCATCGCTGACCCCATCGGCCGCGTCCGCGACCCGGGTCCCCTCCTCCGCCAGCTCCAGCGCGGCACGCTCGGCCTCGGTGAAGACCGTGGCCTCCCGCCACGCCGCCACCAGGTTCAGCCGCACCGAGGTCTCACCGGCCGCGGCAGCCTCCTTCGTGTGCATGTCGATGCAGACGGCGCAGCCGTTGATCTGGCTCACGCGCAATGCCACCAGCTCCTGCGTCGCGGCCGGCAGCCGCGATTGTGGGCTGCCTCGTAGGATCCGTTCACAGCTCAGATGCTGTGGCAACGAGCGAGAGCTCATCAAGACATGGTGAAAAAATATTCACACGGTGTTACGTGCGCATCAGGCGCCTGGCCGTGCGACAGGCGCGGAAAACAAAAGGTTTGATAGGCTCATCACAGTGTTCCGGGCGCCACACGATCCCCCGACGGTGGCGCCCGGGACCATTTCCCGCCCGGCTGCGGACTCTCAGGTCACGGCGAAGCCGAACACATCGGCGCAGAAGTGGAGTTCGGTCTCCAGGCAGGTCCTCAGCGTCGACTCAGCGAGTCCAGGTAGTGCGGCTGGAAGTCGTGCGTTCCTCCCGCAGCGAGAGACACGCGGCGGCCCAGGGCGGCCGCCGTAGTCGATGACCCGGCTGCGCACATCCCAGGGGGCAACCAGCAGCGACTCCGTCGAACCGTCCGCACGCCGGCGCATGAGCGCTGTCCGGCCGTCCTCCTCGGGACGTGGTTCGACCCACCACACCTCGTCACCGACCAGGCCCACGTACGTCGGTGCCGCGATCTGCCCGGCGGCCAGCCCTGCCGTGGCGGTCGTGCTGCTGATGGGGGAGCGCCATGAGCCGAAGGGCGCTGTCGTCCCCACCGTGCACGCTCTTGACGGGGAACGGCAGTTCACGGCATGGGCCGGTGGCACTCATGCGGTTCTGCTCGATGAGATCGGTGGGACTGGGACTGGGACTGGGACTGGGACTGGGACTGGGGATGCGCCTAGGAAGCGGAGCGCTTGGCGCGGTAGAGGCCTCGGCCGGTTCGCCGGATACGCGATGCGCCGACAAGGCGGTCGAGCGTGCTGCGGACCGCGTTGATGCTTCCGCTGTCGGAGTCACGCCCCAGAGCCGCCGCGACATCGCGGGCCCGGACGTCGGCATCGCCGGCTGCGGCGAAGTACTCCATGATCTGTTCGGTGAGCATGCCGTACTTCTTCTGTCCGTCGGTGTCGGCGCCGACCGCGGTGTGGCGTTGCGTGCCTTTGCCGGGCTTCGTCGGCTGGGCCTGGGCCACGCCCCCTGACGTCACGGTCGCGTCGGCCGGCTCGGGGGAGGCAGCGCGTGTCTGCCGGGTGACCGGTGCGGCAGCCTCGGCAGGTTCCGCGGCCGCGGTACCGACCGCCGGGCGCGCCTCGCCGGCCGGGGTGAGCATCAGGGTCTCAAGGGTGCTGAGGGCCCGCTGCACCGAGCCGAGATGCGCCACGACAGCGGCCAGCTCCCTTTCCAGTGCCTGCTTCTGGATCTGCAGGCGTTCCAACTCGGCCTGGAGGCTCTCGGCGGTGACCTCGATGTCATGCGCCGCGTGGGTTCCGGAGACCATGTGTTCCTCTCGTCCTCAACCCTTCCTGCCGCTCCGGGCTGACCTGCGGTGGCGCCCGGCCCGGACGCGGAAACGGGTATCCCCTGACATCATATGCAGCGGTCTCATCGACCCCGTGATGATGGGAACCGAAGAAACAGGGTAGGTCGACCTCCCCTTGATTATTGCCACTGTTTGCCCACTGACACAACGGACCGCGACACACGGTGGTCGTCGATGACCTGATCACCTTCCCCTGCGGTGCCCTCTCAGCCGGATGACCCGCAGTGTTCCCCGCCGTCCGGAGCCTCGGCGCACGGCGGCCATGCGGGTCTCAAACGGTGCAGCGTCTCGGCGACGACGGTGATGCGCTCGTCGACGCTGTCAATCGCCTCTTGAAGTATGCGCAGGTGGGCCTCGAGCAGCGCGGCCTCGGCTGCCAGCGACACGCCGGCTGCGGCAAGGTGGGAGCACTCGTCGGGGTCTCGGGGCATCACGCGTCTTTCTGCGGCTCGAGCCGCTGGTCGTAGGAAACCGGAGCGTGAGTGGACGGCGAAGGGAGCATCGGCGGGCCCCCCTTCCCCGCACCGAGGGCCCGGGCGGGGGCGCGCAGGACCTCGCCGCATTGACCGGACAGACCAGGCCGCTGTGACAGACATGCCGTGCACGCCGGTCGGCCGCACTGAGGCGGCCTTTACGGGGGAGAGAGACCGGTGATCCACCAGATCGTCGGTCTGGAAGGTCAGGCCACTGGGTAGCCCGTGCCGCGGGCGGTCGCGTCGAGCCGCAGGGCGCGGCTGGCGGCCGACTGGTCGACCGCGATGAGCGCAGTGCCGCGATCGGTCTGGAACTTCTGGAAGGCCTCGCGGAGTGTGGCGATGTGTCCTCGTCCTCGCTGATGTCCAGGCCGGGGAAGACGCCCTACTGGGCCGGGCGGAACTCGTGCAGGGCAGCGGAGATGACACGCATCCGCTCGGTGAGGTCAGCGAGCTCTTGGCGCAGCTCGATGACACGGGTCTGAAGCTCGGCGGCCTCGGCGGCCAGCGACACGACTGTGGCAGCGATGCCGACTCGGTTCTCGGCGGCTTGACTCATCATGTGCCTCTGTGTGACGGAGACCGGTGAGTTCGATTGCGTCGTACGGCGGATATGTCGAGGAGTAGCTCCACCTTGCCGCCGAGCAGGACCCCGCTCGTCGCCGGGCCAGGGTTGCCGTCGAGTCCCCATTCGGCGGGCTGGAGGGTGGCTGTGCCGCGAAACTCGACACGGTTGTCGCCGTTGGGGTCCCGGCTCGTTCCGCGGAACTCCAGGTCGACGTGGACGGGTAGTTCGACGTCCTTGGTCCGGAGGTAGCCCGCCATACGGGATCGATCGTCACCCGCATCGATGATCCCGGTGGAGCGGAAACTCATCAGCGGGAACGTCGCCGAGTCGAGGAAGTCCGGTCCGGTGAGCCACGCGTCCCGCTCCGGCGATCCCGTGTCCACGCTGCCGGTCTGGACGCTGACATGAGCCTCGGACCCGGCAGCACGAACCCTGCCGAGCTTGATGAGTCCTTCGAAGGCGGTGAATTCTCCTCGGACGTCGGACTTCACGGCGTGCCTGACGTAGAAGCCGATCGTGCTGTGGACCGGGTCGATGAGGTAGAAGCCGCTCGGCCCGATATAGGGAACGGCGTCGAAAATAAGGGATTCCTTACGGCGGAACATGGCGGGCCGGTTCCTTCTCATGCCGATCGTGGTAGGAGGCGGACTTCGGCCCATTGCGTGCGTCCAGTGGAGAGAAAAGGCTGCTGATCGAGTGCTGTGGCGTCGGTCGTGAATGCCGACGCCCGGACCCGAGGAGGACGATGCGGCCGGAGTGCGGGGGGTGGCCGGCCGGCAGAGGCCACTCCCAGGGGGCTCACTGCTGCTGCGCGAGCCAGTCGGACAACCGGGCCTCGCCGATGTGCGCGCCCGGAGCCGGCACAAGCGTGGTCTCCTTCAGCTCGGCACCGAAGTACGGGGCGTGGACGTCCGTCACCACCGTACGGCGGTCGTTCTCGGCGGCCAGTTCCTTGCCGATGAGCTGGTCGAGCCGGAACTCGTCGGGGCCCGCGACCTCCACCACACCATTGATCGGCTTGCCCACCGCCGTGCGGCCGACGGTCGCGGCCACGTCGTCGGAGCTCACAGGCTGGATCTTCACAGGGGCCAGACGCACGGTGTCGCCCTCGGTGGCCGCGGCGGCGATGGCCTTCATGAACTCGAAGAACTGGGTGGCGTGGACGATGGAGTAGGGGATGCCGGACGCCTTGATCAGCTCTTCCTGGGTCTGCTTGGCGCGGAAGTACCCACTGTCCTGCAGGCGTTCGGTGCCGACCACGGACAACGCCACGTGGTGCCTCACGCCGGCCTCGGTCTCCGCCTTCAGCAGGTTGGTCGTGGACGTGCGGAAGAAGTCCATGACGGCCTCGTCCTCGAACGACGGCGAGTTGGACACGTCGATCACCACCGAAGCGCCCTTCAGGACCTCTGCCAGACCCTCGCCCGTCAGAGTGTTGACGCCGGTGTTGGGCGCGGCGGCCACCGCCTCGTGACCGTGCTCGCCCAGCCTGGCAACGACCTTCGAGCCGATCAGCCCGGTTCCACCGATCACTACGACCTTCATAGCGGATACCTCTCAGAGAATTTCAGGGTGCGGCGCTCGCTTCGTACGGTGAACTACGCGCCGGCACCGTGCGAATGCGCCCTTATTGAGAAAGACAGGACAGGGACCCTCGTTGTGACAGGAGTGCCTACTCGGCCAGTTTCCCTTCGGTCGAGACCTCTTCCATCAAAGAGGCGATCTCGGCCGGGACGGCCGGAATGCTCTCGCGGGTGATACCGGTCGTCGGCGACCACACCAGATTGACCTGCAGAGCGGGATCCAGGTCGGGGTAGTCGCTGCGGTTGTGACAGCCGCGGGTCTCGCGACGCTCCAGCGCCGCTTCGAGAGTGGCCCGGGCCGCCAGCGTCGCGGACTTGAGATCAAAGGCATGTGCGAGGTCCTGATAGCCGGCGATGTCCGGGTGTACGCCGACGTCCTCCATCCGCTTCTCGATCACCGTGAGTTCCGCCAGCCCGGCACGCAGGCCCTCTTCTCTGCGTACGACACCCGCGTATGCGGTCATGATGTCGCGGACGGCACGTTGCAGGGCGCGGACGTTCTCCGGACCGTCGGCCGCGAGGAGTTGGTCGACCTCCTCGCGGGCTTGGGCGATCGCCGACGCCGACCGCGGCTGCGCGGTGAGGGACTGCGAGTAGGCGGCAGCCGCCTGACCGGTGAGCCGGCCGAACACCAGGAGCTCGATGAGACTGTTCCCGCCGAGCCGGTTGGCGCCGTGCAGCCCGCTGGACGCCTCGCCGATGGCATACAGCCCACGCACGTCGGTGCTGTGGTCTTCGGGGCGCACCCACACACCGCCCATCGAGTAGTGCGCGGTGGGCGCGATCTCGATCGGCTCCCGGGTGATGTCCAGCATTTGCAGATCCATCAGGGTCTGGTAGACACGGGGCAGCCGCGTCATGATCGTCTGCCGTGGCAGATGCGAGACGTCGAGCCACACGCCCCCGTGCGGCGTTCCCCGCCCCTCCTGGATCTCCGTGTAGGAGGCCAGCGCCACGCGGTCGCGGGTGGACAGCTCCATGCGGTCGGGGTCGTAGCGGCTCATGAACCGCTCCCCGAGCGCGTTGCGCAGGATTCCGCCCTCGCCCCGGGCCGCCTCACTGACCAGAGTGCCCGCCGCGTGCTCCGGCTCGATGATCCCGGAAGGATGGAACTGGACCAGCTCGGGGTCGCGCAGCCGGGCCCCGGCCTCCACGGCCAGGCGGAAGGAGTCGCCGGTGTTCTCGTCACGGCGCGAGGACGTTCGCCGCCAGATGCGGGTGTGGCCGCCCGCGGCGAGGATGACGGCATCGGCGTGGATCAGGTAGCGCGTTCCCTTTGCGAGATCGAAGCCGTAGGCACCGAAGACAGCGCCGTCGTGCACCAGAAGCCGGGTGATGTAGACACCGTCGAGCACGGGGATGTCGAGCTGGCCCGCACGCCTGATGAGCGTGCGCTGGATCTCCAGCCCGGTGTAGTCGCCGGCGAAGGCGGTACGCCGGAACTTGTGTGCGCCGAAGAAGCGCTGGGAAATCCGGCCGTCCTCTTCCCTGGCGAAGGCCATACCGTAACGTTCCAGGTCGCCGATGCCCTGGGCGGCGCCCCGGGTGACGATCTCGACGGTCCGAGGGTCGGCCAGCAGATAGCTCTCCTTGAGCGTGTCGGCCGCGTGCTGCTGCCAGGTGTCCTCGGCATCCATGGTGGCCAGGGCCGCGTTGATGCCACCGGCCGCCAGGGCCGTATGAGCGTCCTCCTTGGCGCGCTTGCCGACCGCGAGGACGTCGACTCCGGCCTCCGCCAGTTCGATCGCCGCGCGCAGCCCGGCACCTCCGGTGCCGATGACCAGCACCATGGTGGAAATACGTCGTTCGGGGATTGCCACGGTCTACTCCGATCGCCAGGGTCTGTCATCCACTACGACAGGGAAGTCCTGACATCTGTGACACCTTGGCCTCCGCCCTGGACGTGATGAGGGAGCGGTCGGGTCGATGACGTCGGAACTGCACGCGTGGCGAGTCGTAGACGCCACCGGGTCCGCGTGACCCTTTGCGCCTGCGGGAGCAGGTGGGGGAGGGGATGTGCAGTTGAACCTGGTGGATGCAGCCGCGCCGGGCCTCCGGCGGGGAAGTCCGGTCCTGGGTGTTTCATCGCGGCGGTGACGGGTCGGCGGGCGCCTGGGACTTCGCGACGAGCGTGGGTACCGTCACCACCGAGGCCGTCCGGGTCAGGAGGCGCTGCACGGGACAGCGCCGGGCGACTGTCAGCAGTTGCTCCACACGGTCGGGCTCCAGATCACCCGTCAAGCGGACCTCCTTGACGATCTGCCCACGCCGATCGAAGCGCACCGTCACATCGACGTGGTCGAGCGGCCAACCGTGCCGGTCCGCAAAGGCCCGGACGGCCATGGAGGTGCAGGACCCCAGCGCGGCCAGGAGCAGTTCCCCAGGCGTGGGTCCCGTATCGGTGCTGATGGGCTGAGGCTCGTCCGCGGCCAGCACGTGCGGGCCGACCGCGATGGAGCGGGCGAGTCGTGGACCTTCACTGATGGACACGATGCGGGTATTCATCCGTCTTCCCCTCGGGCAGGACGCCCCGTACGGCGCACGGCCGTTGATCGTCAAGGGGGCGCGGTGCGGCATCGGAACACCGGGACTTGTCCCGTTGCCCATAAGACAGCGCGGCCGTCTCACATGTGACACAGCCAGTCCCACAGCGCGTCGCCGCCTGGTCACATCGTCGCGGTCGCACGCCTGATGGCGGACAGGCAGAACGCGGGGGATCTACGGTCTCGGACTGCCCGGCGGCGAGAGGATTCCCCCTCGGCGCCCGTCCACCGTCGGTCCGAACACTTGATGCGGGGATGCCGTGTATCGCGGGCGTATCGAAAACCGGATACGCCACCGCAACGGCCCTCCGTCTCCAATGGGGGCATGAACCACAACGCATCCCTGTCAGCACCGCCACGCCGCGCGCGCAGGATCGTGCTCGTCAGCCTGGCGATCCTCGGCATGGCGAGCGCCGTGTACGTCGTGCGACGGCCACTCATGATGTCCGCTCCGATGTGCATGGCCGGGCGGTGGCACGGCTGCTTCGACACGTTCAACGGTGTGGTGCTCATCATGTTGGTCGCGCTGCCGTTGTCCGCGCTGGTGGTGTGGGTTCTGGCGCGCCGTCGGCGTGCCGCCGGCGCCGCATCGGCGTGGCGGATGTCGCTGGCCGAGGTGGGCATGGTCCACGGGACGGTGCCGTTCGTATGGCTGACCATGATGCCGGGCGCCGGGGCCGGCACCGTCCCCGGCCGGGTGAGCCTGATACCGCTGCGGGACCTGCTCACGATGGGCCCGCTCGGGATCGCCGGCAACTTGCTGATCTTCGCGTCGCTGGGGTTCTTCGCCCCGATGCGGTTCGCGGCGCTGGCGTCCGTGCCGCGGATCCTGGCGCTCGGGGCGGGCTGCTCGGTCCTGGTCGAAACCGCACAGTACGTCCTGTGGCTGGACCGCGTGTCCTCCGTGGACGACGTACTGGTCAACGCCACGGGCGCCGTGCTGGCCGGGCTGGCGTCGCGCCGCTGGTGGCGCACCACGGCGGATGCGCCGTCGGACGAGCCTCGCCCCGTGCCGGCACCGGCACGCTGAGTCGCGTGTCCGGTCTGCACAGGTCTTTGCATACGTCGGCGATATGTTGTGTTGCTTAGGCTTCGGACATGCGCGTACTGATCGTGGAGGACGAGCCGTACCTGGCCGAAGCCGTTCGTGACGGTCTGCGGCTGGAGGCCATCGCCGCCGACATCGCGGGCGACGGTGACTCCGCCCTGGAACTGCTCAGCGTCAACTCCTACGACCTCGCGGTCCTCGACCGCGACATCCCCGGCCCCTCCGGCGACGAGGTCGCCCGGCGCATCGTCGCCTCCGGCAGCGGCATCCCGATCCTGATGCTCACGGCTGCCGACCGGATCGACGACAAGGCTTCCGGGTTCGAGCTCGGCGCCGACGACTACCTCACCAAACCGTTCGAGCTGCGGGAGCTCGTCCTGCGGCTGAGGGCGCTCGACCGCAGACGCGCGTATGCCCGGCCCCCGGTCCGCGAGATCGCGGGCCTGCGGGTCGACCCCTTCCGCCGGGAGGTCTTCCGCGACGGACGCTATGTCGCACTCACCCGCAAACAGTTCGCCGTGCTGGAAGTCCTCGTCGCCGCCGAGGGCGGGGTCGTCAGCGCCGAAGAACTGCTGGAACGGGCCTGGGACGCGAACGCCGACCCCCTCACCAACGCCGTGCGCATCACCGTCTCCGCACTGCGCAAACGGCTCGGCGAACCATGGATCATCGCCACGGTGCCCGGCGTCGGCTACCGCATCGACACCGGTACGGACACGGACACCACCGCCCCCGGCAGCACGCATGCGTAGACGCCCAGGGCTCAGCGCCCGGCTGAAACTCACCCTCAGCTACGCCGGATTCCTCGCCGTCGCCGGCGCTCTCCTGGTGGCCGTGGTGTGGTTGTTCATCCTGCGCTACGTACCCGACAGCCCCAAGGGCCTTCTCGGGATCGCGCCCAACCGCTACCTCCTTGTGCACACCTTCGTCCCCGCCGCGGCCGTGGCGATGGGCTTCCTGCTCGTGTTCGGCCTCGCCGGGGGGTGGATCCTCGCCGGCCGGATGCTCGCACCACTCACACAGATCACGGATGCGGCACGGATGGCCGGGAACGGGTCGCTGTCCCACCGGATCCACATGCAGGGCCGCCGGGACGAGTTCCGTGAACTGTCCGACGCGTTCGACTCGATGCTCGTACAACTTGAGTCCCACGTCGCCGAGCAGCAGAGGTTCGCCGCCAACGCCTCCCACGAACTGCGCACCCCGCTGGCGATCTCGCGGACGCTCCTCGACGTCGTCCGCAAGGACCCCACGCGGGACCGGGGCGAACTCATCGAACGCCTGCACGCTGTCAATACGCGGGCGATCGACCTCACGGAAGCCCTCCTGCTGCTCAGCCGCGGCGCCCGCGGAAACTTCACCCGCGAGAGGGTCGACCTCTCCCTCATCGCCGAAGAGGCCGCCGAAACGCTGCTTCCCCTCGCCGAACAGCGCCGGATCACCCTCGACGTCACCGGAGGGGAGGCCCAGACCAGCGGCTCCGCGGAGCTCCTGCTGCGGATGGTGACGAACCTCGTCCAGAACGCCATCGTCCACAACCTCCCCGCCGGCGGAACCGTGACGGTCCACACCGAGGCGTGCGGCGACACGAGCGTGCTGCGGGTCGAGAACACGGGCCGTCGGCTCCCACCGGACCTGGTACCGACCCTCACCGAACCCTTCCAGCGCGGAACGGAACGCGTACGCACCGACGACCACGCCGGCGTCGGCCTCGGCCTGGCCATCGTGCACAGCATCGTCCGCGCCCACGACGGAACCCTCGACCTCGTCCCCCGCCCCGCCGGCGGTCTGCTCGTCACGGTCCGGCTTCCCGGCACGCCGTAGGCAAAGTCCCCCAGCGGGGCCCACCGGATTAGACCCACGTTGAAAGGCAGGACGACCTGTTAGGGAAGCAGCGTGACCGTGGCCGGCGTTCCGTGCGAGACCATCCTCGCGTAAGGGCACAGCGAATCGGCCTTCTCCAGGAGTGGGCCGGCGACCTCGGGATCGATGTCCGGCCACTTGACGACCAGGTCGACGCACAAAACGTAGCCGCCGTCGCCGCCCGGAACCCGCCCGAACCCGACAGTGGCCTCCACGGTGATCGCGGCCGGATCGAGCCCGGCCTGTCGTGTCACCACGCTCAGCGTTCCGTGGAAGCAGGCGGCGAAGCCGGCGGCGAACAACTGCTCGGGGTTCGTGCCCCCGCCGTCCCCTCCCAGTTCAGCGGGCATGCGCAGGTCGAGGTCCAGGACTCCGTCGGCCGAGGACGCCCTGCCCGAGACCCGTGCGTGACCCGCTCTGCCCCCTCGCACCGTCACCGTCGTGGCGTAGATGGGGGAGATGGACCGTGCGTCGAAGCCCTTGCCGGTGGACAGTTGGGGCAACGGAATCCTCTCGGTCACCGCATGTCTCCATCGACGTCGCAGCAGACGGGCGGCTGCGGGGCCGGCACAGCCGGTGGAAGGCCGGTGTCCGACTGTCTCGGCCCCCCACGCCGACAGGGGATGCGAGACGCCGAGGCACAGGCGGGGCCGTCCGAACCAACTGAGCCGTATCTCATAGTGTTTGCCACTTTTGCGTCCCGAGGAAGATCCGTGTTCCGGACAGCCAGTTGACCGACCACCGACCATGCTTGTGACAGGCGCGCCACACAGCTTTCCCGCATGTCCGTCGGACGAGACGAGGACGGCCGGCCTGCGCGATGTCGGCGATCCGCTGGTGCGGGTAGTCGAAGGCTTCCCGGGCGGATGCAGTCGCCGTGTCACAGATGCACGGTGCGTCCGGTCATCCCTACGAGACGACCGTGGGGAGCGGAAACGCGAACTGTCCGTCCAGGGGACAGCGTGCCCGGCCCTCATGGCGCGGTGGAACGATGGAGGTGCAACACGATGTCGGAGAAGGACTCAGTGGACGCGACCGGGGAGCAGCCCCGCTCGGAGGGGTGGAAGACCGCGGCGAAGATGCTGCAGGACGCCGCGCCGATCACCATCCCCGAGGGTGCCTCGGCGATGACCATTCACATCGAGTGGGAGCCCGGAGATCCGGGAACCCCACCCCACCGTCACTCGGGGCCGGCATTCGGGTACGTCATCGAGGGCGCGGTCCGCTTCGAGCTGGAGGGCGAGCCCGAGCGTGTGATCGAGGCCGGCGGGACGTTCTGGGAGCCGGGTGGTGACGTGATCCACTACCAGGACGGTAACGCGCTGACGGACGCGCGGACCCGCTTCGTGGTCACCATGATGTGCGCGCCGGGCAGGCCCATGCTCGAACTGGTCGACGACGAGGAACTGGCACAGCGCGCGCCCCTGCGCGCCCCGCGGCCCGTCGGCTGACCTGCCGCTTGCCTGCGCAACCCGGTTTCGAACGGGCCCGGCCCCCAAGGTCAGTGGAAGGCAACAGAGCATGAGTGCCGCTGATGTCGTGTACGGCATGCTGACGGTCCTGTTCGCGGCAGTGGCCCTCCATGCACTGCGGCATGGTGACCTGCTACGGACATTCGGATGGCGCGGCCGAATCGACCAACTGCTGCACGCCGTCATGGCTCTGGCCATGACGGTGATGCCGTGGGGCGGGGGGCGCGTGCTGCCGGAGGTGCAGACTGCCTGGTTCGCGGCCGCCGCCGTGTGGTTCCCGCTGACCGCTGTCCGCCGCGGCCAGGAACCGAGGCCGGTCGCGGCCGCATCGAGGCTGCCCCACGCGGTCGCAATGGCCGCGATGGCCTGGATGACGCACTCCATGGCGGACGCGTCGCACGAAGTCCGGTCCCGAGGCGTCCCCGAGGCACACCAGGCCGCGCATCTCGCGCACTCCGCAGGGGAGTCGACGGTCGGCGATCTGGTCACTGGAGTGCTGGCGTCGTACCTGATCACGTCTGCTCCCCGGTCGCTGACCCGCGACATGCCTCCCCTGCGGGGAGCCCGGGACACCGTGGGCAGCACGACCGACACGAGGGTGCCGCACGGCCATTTCTGGGACGGAACGATGAGCTTGGGCACGGTCGTCATGCTGCTCATGCACCCCTGACCGCCGGACCAGGTCAAGCCGTCACAGATTCTCCTGCTGTCTGTCACAGCTGACGGCCGGACAGCAGACGGTGTTCCCGGCGACGGGAAGGCGCGCCCTCCCGGTTACGGCCTTCACCGTCGCGCTCACCCTTTTTCGACGAACTCAAGTGAGTGAGAAAACCTTGAACGACTCAGAGCAGCTTGATGTCGACGACGCACCTTCGAGGGTGCGGATCTCGACTCTCGAGAGTCTCCGTGAGCACCTTCAGTGGGCGATCGAGCTGGAACACGCAACACTGCCGCCCTACCTCTGCGCCCTCTACTCGCTCGACGCGACGCGGAACCCGGACGCCGTTCAGGCCGTGAGCGGCGTCTTCGTCGAGGAGATGATCCACCTGGCGCTGGCGGCGAACCTCCTCAACGCGGTGGGCGGCAGGCCGGTCCTGGACGCGCCACACATGCTGCCGCCCCATCCCCGGACCCTGCCCCATGGTGATCCCTCCATGGAGTTGTCGCTCGTACCGTTCGGAGCCGAGGCACTTGAGATGTTTCTCCGCCTCGAACAGCCGGCGCTGCCCGGTGCCCCGGCCGAGGGCGACAACTACGAGACGATCGGGCAGTTCTACGACGCGATCGAGGAAGGACTGCGCCACCTGTGCGCCGAACTCGGCGAGTCTCAGGTCTTCCGTGGCGATCCGGCCCGCCAGGTGACCGCAAGGCACTTCGCCCACTCCGGCGGGCACTTGACCGCCGTCACCGACCTCGGCTCGGCGCTTGCGGCACTGGAGGAGATCGTCGAGCAGGGCGAGGGGACGGCACGCGGTGCGGTCTGGGACGGGGACCCGGACATCTTCCACCCCGACCGCAACGAGGTCTCGCACTACTACCGCTTCCAGGAACTCAAGCTGGGCCGCCGATACCGGCCCGGTGACACACCGCAGTCCGGTCCCACGGGCGAAGCGGCCGTGGTCGACCTCGCCGGCGTCCACCCGATGCGCCCGGATCCGAGGCTTGCGGACCACCGTCCGGGCAGTCCCGTTCGCATCGCGCAGGAGGAGTTCAACAAGACCTACTGCGTCCTCCTCCACCAACTGGAGGAGGCCTTCAACGGCAATCCGAAGATGCTCGGGGCCGCGACGGGCACGATGTATGCCCTCAAGGTTCAGGCACAGAGCCTGATGGAGATGCCCGACGGCGACGGCACAACAGCGGGACCGACGTTCGAGTACGTCGAACCCGAGCTCCGGCGGTGAGCGGGCGCGAGCGGCGCCGGTGCGTCGTCAGTGCATCGGGTACGCCCCGGACGATCCGCTGACCCGGTAACCGCACTTCACGGCGTTCGCGGTCGGGTAGCGCCCTCCTCTCCCGGAGGGCGTTACCCGCGCCACCCCGGTTCAAGGAGTTCAGTGACGCGGTCCTGCACGGGACCATCGACGGCGACCCCTCATCCGCAGGAGCCCGTCGTCCCCGTCACCGGCTGAAGAACTCGAAGGCCGCGGCCGGCCTTCCGTCGAACCGCGCACTCTGAGCGTTGGTGCTCTCGGGCAGGAAACGGCGCACGTACGTCTCGGGGTCTTCGTCGGTCAGGCCCTCGATGTACGCGCGATGCCGGAGCAGCGACGTCACTGCGCAGGGCTGACGGCGTACTGACGCGGGAGCCGGCGACGACACGGACCGCCGCTGTGATGTGCTCGGCCCAATGGGCGTGCTGAGGGCCGGAATCGTGCCGAGCTCAGACCAGCTCGAGTCCTCCGTCGACCGTCAGCACCTGACCGGTGATGTGCCGGCCCAGGGGATCGGCGATGCGCAGGATCCACGCCGCGACGTCCTCGGGGGCGCCGAGACGGCCCGTGGGGATGCGGTCACGTTCATAGTCGTGCATCGCGTCGATGGCATCCTGCGAGAGGCCGGCCGCGGCCAGGACATCCGTCTTGGTGGGTCCCGGAGCGATCGCGTTCACCCGCACCCCTTCGGGCGCGAGCTCGAGTGCCCAGCTCCGCGTCAGCTGCTCCAGGGCGCCCTTGGTGGCCGCATAGTGGGCTCCCCCGGGCAGGGGGCGGTGGCCGTACGTGCTCGATACGTTGACGATGGAACCCGAAGAGTCCCGCAGATGCGGCAGCGCCGCGTGGGCGAGCATGCTCGGTGCCGTCACATTGAGTTCGAAGAGGTCGGCGATCACTGACCGGTCGGTCTCCGCCAGAGGCATCACGGCCGTGGTTCCGGCGTTGTTCACGAGCACATCGAGTCGGCCCCACCGCTCCAGGGCGTCGGCCACGACGGCCTTGGCGGCGCCCTCCTCACGGATGTCGAGTGGCAGAGTCGCGATGTTGCGGTGAGCGCGAGCCGTCTCACGCAGGGCCTGCTCGCGGCGTCCCACGCCGAGAACGTGGGCACCCGCCTCGGCCAGCGCGATCGTCGTGGCACGGCCGATGCCCGACCCTGCTCCCGTGACGATGGCGACGCGGTCGGTGAAGTGCGATGGGGTTGAGCTGGACATGGTTTCCCTTTGTGCGACGTTCGTGGGCCTGACCGACGCCAGGCGTCGCGCAGGCGGATTGCCGGTACACACGACTGACCGAATGCCTGCGTGATGTGTGACAGGTCGCCCGCCGCACGCGCCTGCACTGCCGAGCGGTACGACGCCACGCTGGACCTCCGGGTCAGGGCGTCCGTTCCAAGGGACCAGCCATCGTCGCCGGGCTCGGCCCCATGGCGCTCGTATGCGTCGGCCGTGGTGCGCATTCACAAGGTCTCGCCGGAAGAGTGTGAGATAGTGTTAACCTCGCCCACCATCGCAGGCGGCAAGCGCAGCGCTTCGACCTTCTTGTTCGGCACCCAGCGCCGCCTCGGAATCCTCTTCCACTGCGAGAAAAGGTGTTTCCCATGGCCGAGTTGTTCTACGACGCTGACGCCGACCTGTCCGTCATCCAGGGCCGCAAGGTCGCGGTCATCGGCTACGGCAGCCAGGGCCACGCCCACGCGCTGTCGCTGCGTGACTCCGGTGTCGACGTCCGCGTC